>CAZMFX010000052.1:0-16110 GCA_964565625.1 uncultured bacterium | reverse complement strand
TGGCGAGCAACGGGCACCTGCACGCCAAGCTCGTCGACCTGCTAGACCTTGGTCCAGTGGTGGCGCGCGGCCGCTGACCTGCCGCGCGCCATGCCCCCTTGTGCCATCAGAAGTCTTGCCTGCGCAGCGTCTTGCGCTCGATGAGGTCGCGCCTCAACGTCACGCCTAGACCCGGGCCAGTCGGCACGCTCTGGACGCCGTCCACCGCGTCCAGCCGCTCCTCGACTATGTCCTCATCGCCCCAGTAGCGCGTCGCGCTCGCCGTGTCGCCCGGCAGGGTGAAGTTCGGAAGCGTGCTCATGTGGAGGTTCAGGGCACGACCGATCCCGAGCTCGAGCATCCCGCCGCACCAGACGGGCGCGCCGAACGCCGCCGCCACGTCGTGGACCTTGCGCGACTCCAGCAGGCCGCGCACCCTGCCGACCTTCACGTTTATCACCCTGCCTGACCCCAGGGCCAGGCCCTTGCGCGCGTCGGCTGCCGAGTGTACGGACTCGTCGAGGCAGATCGGCGTGGCGAGACCCGCCTGCAGCTCCGAATGGTCGACCAGGTCGTCGTGCGCCAGCGGCTGCTCGATGTAGTCGAGAGCGAGCTCGTCGAGCGCCTGGAAGACCCGGACGTCGGTGAGCGAGTACGCGCTGTTGGCGTCAACGGTGAGCGGCATGTCGGGGAGGGCTTCCCGTACGGCCCGCAGCGGCTCCACGTCCCAACCGGGCTTGATCTTGAACTTGAGGCGCCGGTAGCCCTCGGCCGCGTGGCGCTGCGCCACCTCGACGGTTCCCTCGACGCTGGGCTGGATGCCGAGGGACGCGCCAACCTCTATCTGCGTGCGGACACCGCCCAGCAGCCGCCAGAGCGGCAAGCCTGCCGCCTTCGCCTGCAGGTCCCAGAACGCGGCCTCAAGCGCGCCCACGGCCATGTTGTGACCGCGCACCCTGCTCAAGGCAGCGAGCAGCTGCTCCGGCGTGTCGAAGTCCCGACCGACGACCCGTGGAAGCAGGTACTCGCTGAGGGCGACCCAGGCGGTCGACGTCGTCTCGTAGCTGTAGCCGGGAACGTTGCCTGCGGTCACCTCGCCGTAGCCCTCGAGCCCACCGGAGTGCAGCACGAGGATCACCTTCTTCAAGTCCTGCTCCACACCGAAGCTGGTCTCGAAGTGGAACTTGAGGTCTGCTTCGAGCTCACGAAGCTCGGCGCGCTCGATCTTCATCAACTGGCCTCCGGCCGCCAAGCATAACCGTGGCCGCTCACGCGTCCTGACCGTGTACACCCTGCCGGTGCAGAGTACGGTGGTCAGAACTCGTCAGGGAACTCCAGTCGTCGCCTCGGCGCGTCCTCCGGCGGCTCCTCCTCGCGCGGCTCGCTGACCGCGACGTCGTCGGCCGGCCTTGTCTGCTCGGTGCTGGACGTCTCAGGGCTCTCGTGGACACGGTCCGCGTCGAGCGCCTCTTCTACTCGATCCTGCGCTCCCTCCGCCTGAGCCTGCCGCCTGCTCGGGGGTAGCGGCACGGAGATCGGGCCCGTCGGCTCCTCGACCTCGGCGCGGCGGCTCGCTCGCTGGGCGGCGGCGGCCCTGGCGCGCGCCCTCCTGGCGGCCACGGCGGCCCTGACCCGATCGACCGCCGAATCCCAGGCGGAGCCGAGGCGGCGGCCCGTCGACTTGGCGGCCGAGCCGATGCGCTCGCGTCTCAGGTCGCGCCGCGCGGCGGCCCTCTCCATGCGGCTAAGGCGATCGGAGGCTACGCCCTGGGACGGCTCGACGCGCTGCTGCGTCGCCTTCACCCTGTAGCGGAGGTTCCACGGTTCCCACTCGAGAGGCACGGTCACCTTCAGGTTCTGGGGCCTCGCCTTCGTCGCGAAGACGAAGGCCTGCAGCACACCACGCTCGCCCGGAAGGTCGTGCACGTCGGCCACGACGTCCACCGCGCCGTTGGGCGGGACTACCGCAGATGCCTCGGCGACAACCGGCACCCGTCCGGTGCCGGTGCGCAACGCGATCTCGAGCAGCTGAACCGGGTAGGGGTTGAGGTTGTTGAAGGTAACGCGCAGCTGGAAGTCCGCGTCGTCTGGCGCCATGAGGAACGCCGGGCTGCGCGTGCCGCCGTCCGCCTTCGCGGCCGCGTGCTCCTGCGTGAGCAGCACGACGTACCCGTTCGTGAGCAGGAACTGCGGGCCCAGTGCGCGGGAGCGCCCGCGCCACCGCATGGCCAGCAGGAGCACCACGACGAGTAGGACGCCTGCAGCGACCAGGTAGACCTGTGGCGTCCACGTCGCGGGGTCGAAGGTCACGCCCCCCAACGCCTCTCTCGCGGCGTCGTAAGTCCGCTGTAACGCGTTCACGGCTTGCTCCCAGGCCTCGGCCATCAACCAACCCTCGCGCGGCGTCCGACCACGCTGCGACATGTCAGCTTACCGGCGCCGACATTACAGTTACATGGTGGGGCCGCTAAGGACACCGGACGGTTCTCTCACGTTGGAGAGCCCGCGCTACGGCGAGACCTACAGGTCGCGTCACGGCGCCATCTCAGAGGCGAGGCACGTGTTCCTCTCCTCCTCCGGGACGCTGGACCGGCTCGCCTCCGGCAGGCGCGCCAAGGTGCTCGAGATCGGCTTCGGCACCGGCCTCAACTTCCTGGTGACGGCAGCGGCCGCGGGCGCCGCCGGCGCGCCGCTCGACTACGTCGCGGCGGAACGAGACCCGCTGCCGCTGGAGGCCCTTGTGGGTCTCCGGTACGCGGAGCTTCTGTACCCGTTCGAGGGCCCCGCCCACCTCCTCGACTGGTACGCGGGACTGGGGTGGCCGGTCCCGCTGGGCGGCCACACGTTGCGGTTCGGCAAGACGACCCTCACGCTCTTCGTCGGGGAGGCGAGCGGGCTCGTCGAGGACATGGGAGTTGGGGCTTACGGCGCCGTGTACCTCGACCCTTTCAGCCCACGCTCAAACCCCGACGCGTGGGAGGAAGCGTTCCTGGGGCGCCTCGCTTCCGGTCTCGCGCCCGGCGGGCGCCTCGTCACCTACAGCGTGAGCGGCGAGGTGCGGCGGCGGCTCGAGCGTGCGGGCCTCGACGTGCGTAAGGTCCCCGGGCCAGCTGGTGGGAAGAGGGAGTCGCTCGTGGCGGAGTCCCGGCCAGCGTGATCGTGGGTCGCGACGTGGCGGTGATTGGCGCGGGGGTCGCGGGGCTGACGCTCGCGTACGAGCTCGCCAAGCGCGGAGTCGCCGTCCTGGTCCTGGAGGCGACGTCGCAAGGCTCGAACGTGGCTTCCGGCACTTGCAGAGCGGCATCCACGGTGCCTGCGGCGCTCGTCAACCCATACAGGGGCAGGACGGCAAGGGCGCGCGACGGTGACCTTGCCGGCATGGAGGGGTTCTGGCGGCTGACCGGCGAGCTGGAGGCGCTCGGCCTCGCACACGGCGCGCGTAGCAGTGGCGTCATCAGGGTCGCTAGCAGCCCGCGGCAGGCAAGGCGGTGGCGTGAGATCGTCGCCTCGCACCCTGACACGGCGTGGCTGGGAGCAGGAGAGGTCCCCTCACCCGTACACGCCCCGCATGGCGCGCTCCTAGTTCGGCGAGGCGGGTCGGTAGAGACGGGCAAGTTCCTGACCGCCGTGACGGCCGCCGCGACAGGCCTGGGGGCCGAGATCAGGACTGGCACTCATGTCGTCGCCTCGCGGGTCGAGGACGGCGGCATAGTGCTCGAGACGAGGCCGCGCACACCGCATGAGCCGTCTGGTGGTCGCGTGGACCTTCAGCCGATGTCGGCGCGGCATGTCGTCATCTGCGTCGGCGCCTCTGACGGCCCGCCAGGCTGCCGGTTGCCGCGGCTGAGTAGAGAGGGCGGCGTCGCGGCCGTGCTCGCACCGGACGCCGCGGAGACGACCGGCCTGGCGATCATGCCGGCGCTCGCCGGCGCCGTCAACGCCACGTTCCTCCCTGACAGGGTCGTGGTCACCGGAGGCTCGTTGCCACCGGAGCAGCCCGAGCCCGACGATCTGATGACGGCAGCGTCCGGCTTGCGCGATGCCATCGGCTGGGCCGTCCCTGGCCTGCGTGAGGCGAGGCTGGAGGCCGCATGGTTCGGGGTGAGGGCCAGGCGGCCGAGCGGCACGCCCGTAGTCAGGCGGTTGGCGCCACGGGTCACGTACTACGGGGGCCTAGCTGGGCGCGGGTTCCTCTGCTCCGCACACCTGTCAGCCAACCTGGCGGAACGGCTCGCGGCACTGTTGACCGCCAGCCCGCGCGCGCCACGTTGATGTCGTCGCTCAGCCGGCCACCGGCTCCTCGATGCGGTACAGATCGTCGGCCAGCTTGAAGAGCATCTCCTTGGTGAAGACGCGTTTGCCCTCCGCCAAGCCCTTGCCGTCCTTGGACAGCGTCAGCTTCCGGTAGACGTGGGTCTCGAACGGGTGCAGCACTACCTCTTTGAACACCGCCTTGCGCTGGCTCGCGTTGACCATGAGCACCGGCTTGCCGGTGACCGGGTCGGACAGGCTGGCGACCATCACCGTCGTAGGCAGGTCGTACGGCCTCTCCATCCGATAGATGTAGTCGGTGAAGTCGGCCTCCTTGGTGAACGGCACGCCCCTGCTGTCCGCGTACTCACGCATCCAGTCGAGAAGCTCGGCCCAGGCGCTGTAGAAGGCGGCATGCCTGTCGTCCATGACGCATTCTACCGCGGGGCCTCACCGGAAACCTCTCCCTTGACGATCAGCGATGCAACGCGCCTGTCCCGCCCGGGCTAAAGGCCGTAGCGGGTCCTGAGGAGCACGTCGAGCGGCTCGATACCGCCTACAGCCGGCACCCCGTGCTCCCTTGCATCGCGGTCGGGTCCTATGAGGACGGCCGGCATACCGTAGTCGAGGGCGCCAGCGACGTCGGCCACGGGGTCGTTGCCGATCATCAGCGTCTCCTCCGGGAGCGACTCGAGCCCAGTGCAGGCGAGCGCGAACACGCGGGCTCCCGGCTTGCGCACGGCGACGTCCGGGTCGCCAGAGATGATGACGGCCCTGAAGTGCCGCTCGAAGCCCAGGGCGCGCAGCGCCGCGCGTTGCATGTCCTCCGGCCCGTTGCTTATGAGCGCCATCTTCACGCCCTTGGCGTCGAGGCGAGAGAGCAGTTGGGCTGCCCCTGGTGCGCGCCTGACCTCCGAGGCGTACCTCTGCGTCACCTGCTCTGCCAGTTCGTCAAGGTCAGGAGGGGCCCGCTGCTCGAGCCTGTCCAGCGTGCGGGAGATGACCGTGCTCAACCTGAGCGCGCCATCGCGCCTCAGCTCCTGCTGGACTATGCTCGCGAACTCGTTCATCGAGCACTGTTCGAGGCCCAGCTCGCTGCGCGCGACGGCCAGCAGGCCCCCGAAGTCCCCGCCGTACCCGCCAAGGGTGCCGTCCAGGTCGAAGCAGACAGCGCGAATCACTTTGCAAGCCTAACCGCTGGGCCGCTTATGGACCCGCGGTATGCTTGGCTTTCGTGTCTGCTGAAGACCTCCTGGCCCCACTGAACGAAGAACAACGCGCCGCCGTCGCGCACTTCCAGGGTCCCGCGCTGGTGCTCGCCGGCGCTGGATCCGGCAAGACGCGCACCGTTGTACACCGCATCGCGTACCTTCTGGCCGAGCACGATGTACTGCCGCAGCAGGTGCTGGCCGTCACGTTCACGAACAAGGCAGCTGGCGAGTTGAAGGAACGCGTCGAGTCCCTCATCGGCACGCCGGGACGCGACATATGGGTGTCGACCTTCCACTCTGCTTGCCTTCGGGTGCTGCGCACGTACGGCGAGCGGATCGGCCTCAAGCCCGGCTTCGGGATCTACGACGACGGTGATCAACTCGACCTGCTCAAGGACGTTATCGGAGACGTGTCAGGTCTGGCGGACACCAACCCCCGCACGTTCCGTGGGCTGATCGACCGCGCCAAGTCGAACCTGTGGTCGCCAGCGGCGCTGCGCGACCAGGGCGAGAAGGTATGGGGCCGGTTCGTCGCTGGTCTACCCCTCCAGACCGTCGCGGACGTCTACGCCAAGTACCAGGAGCGCCTGACGGCGGCGAACGCGGTCGACTTCAACGACATACTCGGCCGCACGGTCCAGCTCTTCGACGAGCATCCCGACGTCCTCCAACGCGTCCAGCAGCGGGCGGTCTTCATACACGTCGACGAGTACCAGGACACGAACGCCGCCCAGTACCGCCTCACGCAGCAGCTCGCGGAGACGTACGGGAACCTGATGGTCGTCGGGGACCCAGACCAGAGCATCTACGCGTTCCGCGGCGCCGACCTGCGCAACATCCTGGACTTCCGTCGCGACCATCCGGAGGCGCAGGTATACAGGCTCGAGCTCAACTACCGCTCCGTCGGAAGCGTCCTGTCCGTCGCGAACTCCGTCATCGAGCACAACCAGGGGCGCATCGACAAGGTCCTCAAGCCCGTGAAGGGAGAGGGCGAGAAGGTGCGGCTGTACCGCGCCGCCGATCACAGGGCGGAGGCGGAGTTCGTGGCCCGCACCATCGAGAGGCGCAAGGCGGAGCTCGGGTTGCCGTACCAGGCGTTTGCCGTCCTGTACCGCACAAACTCGCAGTCGCGCGTGATAGAGGAGTCCCTGAGACGCGCGGGCATCCCGGCGAGGATCGTCGGCGGGGTCGGCTTCTACGACCGCCGCGAGGTGAAGGACATCCTGTCTTACGCACGCGCTGCGATAAACCCGGCAGACGACGTCTCATGGAGGCGCGTGCTCGGCCGGCCGCGCCGCGGCATAGGCGGCACGACCGAGCAGAAGCTGGTCGCCTGGGCTTCGCGCCACGGCGTGCCGTTCTCCGAGGCGCTGCGACGGGCAGATGACGTCGTGGCCGGCACGCCGGCCGTGAAACGCGCGGCCGAGTTCGTGCGGCTCATGGATGACCTGACGCGGCAGGCAGAAGAGCTGCCCGCCGCCTCGTTCCTGGCGGCGGTCGTCGAGCAGACCGGCTACGCGGAAGCGTTGCGCAAGGAGGCGACCCACGAGGCGGAGGGCCGCCTCGAGAACATCGAGGAGCTGGTGAGCGCTGTCACGGAGTGGCAGGAAGAGAACCAGGGCAGCATCGCCGAGTTCCTAGACGAGGCCGCCCTCCTCGCCAGCGTAGACGACCGCGCCGTGAAGGCCGTCAACGGCGAGGTCGACGACGACAGCGTCACCCTCATGACCCTCCACAACGCGAAGGGCCTGGAGTTCCCCATCGTGTTCCTCATAGGGCTGGAGGAGAACCTGATCCCGCACCGGAACACCACGAGCAGCCTCCAGGAGCTCGAGGAGGAGCGCAGGCTCCTTTACGTCGGCATCACCCGCGCGCAGGAAGAGCTGTACATGGTGCACGCCGAGTCGCGCCTCACGTTCGGCCGCACGGAGCCCACGCGCCCCAGCCGCTTCCTCGAGGACGTGCCGCGCGATCTGCTGATGGAGACGGACGTCTTCGGCCAGGAGCTCGCGAGGGGATCATCGCCTTCTAAGTTCGCGCGGGACGTGTGGCGGCCGCCTGCTACCGCAACAGGCGGCGTCAGGACCAGAGACGAGGCGAGCGACCTGGTGACGTTCCGCGGGGGCGAGCGCGTGAAGCACCCGAAGTTCGGCACGGGCACCGTGGTCGGGCTCTCCGGTGAGGGGGCGCGCACCGAGATAACCGTCGTGTTCGAGAGCGCCGGCGCCAAGAGGCTGTTGCTGAAGTACGCCAGCCTGGCCCGGGCCTAGAACGCCCCGCTGACGACGGGTCTGCGCGCCCTGGGGGCCCCTCCGGGCGGGTGCGCCCCCGATGTTATAGTTCCGCGAACCCGATCCCTTGGGAGGCCGAGGGCGGCGCCAGAAAAACCTAGTTGGCGCCGGTTCCTGGAGGAGGGACCACAGCGTGAACGCCAAAGCCATCCTGGTGACGTCTGGCAAGGGCGGAGTGGGCAAGACGACCACCACGGCCAACGTGGGTGCGGCGTTGGCCCGGCTAGGCGAGAAGGTATGCGTCGTCGACACGGACGTCGGCCTCCGCAACCTCGACGTCGTCATGGGGCTCGAGGGCCGCGTCGTCTACGACCTCATCGACGTATTCGAGGGGCGCTGCAAGCTGAAGCAGGCGCTGATACGCGACAAGCGGGTCGACAGCCTCTACCTGCTGGCCGCCTCACAGACGCGCGACAAGAGCGCGCTTTCCGAGTCGCGCATGCAGGAGACCATCCGTATGCTCCTCGAAGACGAGGGGTTCGACAGGGTGCTGATAGACAGCCCTGCAGGCATCGAATCCGGGTTCCAGACCGCGGCGAGCGCGGCGGACGGCGCCGTGGTCGTCGTGAACCCAGAGGTCTCGAGCGTTCGTGACGCCGACCGCATAATCGGCCTGCTCGAGGCGCGGGAGATCTCAGAGGTACGCCTGATAATCAACCGCCTGCGCCCGGACATGGTCAAGCGTGGCGACATGCTCGAGGTCGAGGACGTCCTCGAGATCCTCGGCGTCAAGCTCATAGGCATAGTGCCGGAGGACGAGCGCATACTCGTCTCGACCAACGTCGGCAACCCGGCCTCGCTCGACGACAGCTCCAAGCTGGGCGCCGGCACCGCCTTCCGCGACATCGCGAAGCGGATACGCGGCGACGACGTCCCGTACCCCAGCCTCGAGCCTCAAGGCGGGTTCCTGGCCGGTCTGCGGCGCCTGTTCGGGGGCGCGTGATGTTCGGGCTGTTCCGGCGCCGCAAGTCGAAGGACGAGCTCAAGGAGCGCCTCAAGCTCGTCCTGTCATACGACCGCGCCAAGCTGTCGCCCGGCAGCGTCGAGGAGCTCAAGCAGGAGCTGCTCAGCGTCATAAAGAAGTACTTCCCTGCCGGCGAGACCGACTACGACGTGCGCGTCGAGCAGCAGGGCGAGCGCATGATCCTCATCGCCAACCTGCCGGTGAAGGGACCCGCCTCCTAGCGGCACGGTGACGACCTAGTCGTAACTGGCCGTAGGTCTCTGCTACCCTCGCCACGATGAGTTCCCGGCAGTACCTCATCGCGGACCCCGACGCCGGGCAACGTCAGTTGCTTGACCTTCTGCTTGCCGACGGCGAGACAGCGATCGCCGCGGTCGAGACCGCCAGGCAGACACTCGAGTTCCTGCGGACCAACACTCCGGCGCTCGTCGTCCTCGCATACGAGCTGCCGGACATGCCGGGTACAGAGGTGTGCCAGCGGATAAAGCTCGTCGCCCGGCTACAACAGGTGCCGGTGATCGTCACCTTGGAGCCGCAGGACTCGTTCGGCGTCCCGGAGCCCATAAGGCAGGAGGCAGAAGAAGCCGGCGTTGACCTCTTGCTTCCCAAACCCCTTGGCGACAAGGCGTTGAGGGAGCGCGCGAACAGGCTGATACAGGTGGGAGTGGACGGGCTGCACGCCAGCCGTCCGCAGCGCCCTCGCAAGGACACGGGCGTCATAGAGGCCTCGCTCAAGGAGCTGGAGGATCGCCAGCGTGGAGCCAAGGGGAACAGCGAGCCGGAGCAAAAGGCCGGCGGGTCGGAGCACAAGAGCGGCGGGGCGGAGAGCGAATCGCTGAAGCAGGAACTGGAGAGGCTTCGTGACGAGAACGCGAAGCTCAAGCGGCGCGTCGTCAGTCAGATGGACGCCATCGAGAAGCTCAAGGCCGAGGTCGAGGAACTGAGGCAGCGGGGCGCGAGGCGCGGCGGGCTCTTCGGCAGACGGCGCGAGGAGTAGAGGTCTCGAAAGGTCATGGACTGCGTCCAGCGGCTACAAGGCGATTGATACGCCTCAAGCGTCACGCAGGTGAGCGGACGCCCAGCTGCGGATCGCGGCGATGACGCGTTCGAGGCCGAGCCCGGCCTCCGTCAGGGAGTAGCTGCAGCGGGCGCCGACAGGGCCGGGCTCCTTGTGCAGAACGCCCAGCTCCTCGAGCTTCGCCAGCCGCTGCGTGAGCGTTGTCGGGTTGCAACCGCCGACGACACGCCCCAGCTCGTTGAAGCCCTTTGGCCCGTCAAGCAGGGCGTGCACGATGTGCAGGACCCACTTCTCCTGCAGGACCTCTATGCCCTCACCCGCCGGGCAGTCTCTCAGGTTCCTGAGCCCGTTGCGTCCTTTGACGCCGATGCCGGGAGCGGAGACGCCGCGGCGGCCAGCCGCACCCGACTCGACCCGCAGGCCCGCACCGTCACCTGCTACGGGCCGTCTTCTGGCCGCGGGAGCCTGGTCGACATCAATCCTCGCGACGACCGTCCTGCCGCCGGAACCGGAGTCTCTTGGATCTCTGGGGGCCACCGCAAAGACTCTACCACCGGGCCGAAGAAACCCGTCTAGCACAGCCGACACGGCTTCCGGAAGGGTCATTGGCACCTCCATGGTGCGCCACCAACCGGTGATAGACTCGCCGCATAGAGGGCGCATGCGCCAAGGAGCGACCGAAGGGAGCGCCATGAACATCTACCAGTTGATCGGCCGCAACCTAGACGTGACGGATGCCATGCGTAGCTACGCGGAGGAGAAGCTCTCCAAGCTCGACCGCGTGTCCAACCAGATCGTTGACGCCAGCGTCGTCATGTCATACGACAGCCGTCGGGAGGCCGCCAACCCGGCCAAGGTGGAGGTGCAGGTGAACCTGCCCAACGGCATCATCCGCGCCGAGGAGAGCGCACAGGACACGTACGCCGCCATAGACCTCGTCGTAGACAAGCTCGACAGGCAGCTCAAGCGCTTCAAGGGCCGCATGCTCGCCAAGCGCTCGGAGGCCGCGCCGCTTCCGCCGATGACGGAGGACACGGACGTACCGCCTCAGCCGGAGGTGGAGCCGGAGCTGTCCGGCCCGTCGATCGTGCGCGTGAAACGGCACGTCATGCGTCCCATGGCTCCGGAGGACGCAGCCTGGCAGATGGAGGCGTTGGGGCACACCTTCTTCGTCTTCCACAACCTGGATACCGACCTCATTAGCGTCATCTACAGGCGCGACGACGGCGACTACGGTCTGATAGAGCCGGCCCAGGGCTAGCAGAAGCGGCCTCGACTACACCGCCCGCGAGCGCCGGCGGCGTGGAGACACGAGCACGTAGGTCCATGCGAGGCCGAACGCGAAGCCGCCTATGTGGGCCCACCACGCCACGCCCCCGTCCTGGACGGGCAGTCGGAGCGACGCCCCTGCCTCCAGCAGCTGGAGGAGCGCCCAGTACCCGATGAACACCCAGGCGGGCAGCCACCACATGAAGAAACGTGGCACCGGCGCGAGAAGCGAGAGCAGCAGCCACGGCAGTAGCAGTGGCGGCACGAAGGTGAGCACGCGCTGACGAGGGAAGATCGCTATGTACGCGCCCAGCACCGCGCTGATCGCCCCGGATGCGCCGATCAGCGGCACGAGTGACGCCCCGGCGAACAGCGTGTGGGCCAGCGTCGCGAACGCCCCTCCCAGCAGGTAGAACAGCAGGAAAGGCACGTGCCCGAGACGGTCTTCGACGTTGTCCCCGAAGACGAGCAGGAAGATCATGTTCGACAACAGGTGCCCCCAGCCGCCGTGAAGGAAGAGGCTCGTGAAGAGGCCGGTCAGCTCCTGGACCGGCGCCCTCACGAACAGGCCGGGAACGAAGCCCTGCTCGAAGACGAAGACCAGCTGCGCCCGCTCAGGAAGCGACAGCGTGTACAGGAAGACGAGCACGTTCACCGCCACGATCGCCCAGGTGACGTACGGCCGACCGTGGACGGGGTTGGCGTCCCGCAGCGGTATCAACGGTTACCTATGCCCTCAACCCCGGCGCTGGGCCGTCTCGTGCTGCTGCCTCAGCTTCACGACGACCCCGGCGGGCACGTGACCCCTGACGCTGGCACCGTAGTAGATGACCGTGTCGCGTCCGACGAGCGTGCCCGGGGCTAGCACGGCGTTGCAGCCGATCGAGACGCCGTCTCCGACCGCAGCCCCGAACTTCCGAAGTCCGGTGGCTACGTCTCCAGAGACGATCTCGTCGCCGAAGGCCTTGAAGTTGGCGACCTTGACGCCGGCACCCAGGTTCACGTCGTGGCCTAGGATGCTGTCTCCGACGTAGTTGAAGTGCGGCGCCTTGGCGCCACCGAGGAACAGCGAGCGCTTCACCTCGCTCGAGTGGCCCACCTTCGCTCCCGGCCCGAGGAACACCGGCCCGCGCAACCGGGCGGCGTGACCCACCTCCGCACCCTCTGCCAGGTACACGGGCCCCGTCAGGTACGCGTGAGGCCCCACCTTCGCGCCCTGCGCCATGTACAGGGTCCCGTCCACGACCGCCGTCGGGTGGACCTCGCCAGGAGCGTCAACTATGGTGCTCCCCATCTCGTCGAGCCGTGCCAGCGCCGACCACGGCTCTTCGCCCTCCAAGAGGGGACGGAACTCATCGGGCACGCGCAGCAGGTCGAACAGTTCCGCTGTCGTCAACATGCGGTAAGTGTAGCCACATGGGCGGGCCGGTCGCCGGGCCTGAACGCGCGCTGCCACCTGGGGAGCGGTGCGCGGCATGGCTCACAGGGTGAAGGTAGAATCCTCCGTGCTACACGTGGTGTTCAACCCCGTCGCGGGTCGTGGCAGGGCCCAGGCCGCGCTGGACGAGCTCGTGCGCCTGCTGGATGCCTCGGGCGTCGAGCGCGTCCTGAACGTGACGACCGGGCCAGGACACGCCACCGAGGTTGCTGCCGGGACGCCGCCGGGCGCTGTCGTCGTGGCCGTTGGTGGCGACGGTACCGTGCACGAGGTGGCGACCGGCATCGTGCGGGCGGAGGAAGGTGCCCGTCCGACGTCCCGCGCCCTTGGAGTCGTACCTGTCGGGTCGGGGGACGACTTCGCCCACGCGCTGGGCCTCGAGCGCGGCGACGTTGAAGGTGCGGTCGCGACGCTGATCCGCGGCCGCCGCCGCCAGGTCGACCTGGGCATCGTCAACGGCTCGCCGTTCGTCAACGCCTTCAGCTCGGGCTTCGACGCCGACGTGGCACGCAGGCTGGACGACGCCCCGCGCTTCCTGAAGGGTCTCGCCGCGTACCTGTACGCCCTCACGATAAGCCTGGGTTCCGCCAGGTCGGTGAGGGTCCGGGTCGTGCTGGACGGTATAGAGGTCCCGGTCGAGAGCGCCCTGCTGGTCGCCGTTCAGAACGGACGCCGCACCGGCGGCAGCTTCCCGTACGCGCCGGGCGCGCTGCTCGACGACGGCCAGTTGGACGTCGTCATAGCGAGGGACCTTGGTCTGTTGGGGACGATCGCCGTGCTTCCTAGGGTGATGCTGGGGACGCACCTGTCGCACCCGAAGGTGGCCCTCCACCGCGTCAGGCGGGCGGAGATCGAGTGGGACCGCGTCCGCAACGGGCACGCCGACGGCGAGTCCGCGGGCGCTTCCCAACGCTTCGACGTCGAGGTGTTGGAGGGAGGCCTAACAGTGATCGCTTGAGGCGACGTCGGCCCTCGCCTGCCCTTCCGCATCGACCCAATCACGAACGAGAAGACCCCGCCTCCGGATGGAGGCGGGATCCTTTGCCCACTGCGGCCTTGGCCGCGACGTCGTTACTGCAGGTCGACGGTGTAGGCGATCGAGAAGGCCTGGGCGGAAGAGCCGTCGCCGTTCTCGTAGACACCGTACGCGAGTTCGAGATCCCAGTAATTCCAGATGATCTCGTAGCCCGCGGTGCTCTGGGTGACGCCGTTGTTCTCGTCACCGCCGCTGATGTCCGTTGCGCCGTCGCCGGCGCCGCGCGTGTTCGTCTCATCGTTGATGTTCGTGCCCGTCCACGAGCCGTACTTGGCCGTGAGGATCGAGTTCTCGAAGAGAAACTCGTTTAGCACGAGACCAACGCTCCACTGCATCTCGGTGGACGTGTAGTCGACGCCCGCGAAGGTCGAGTGGGCGGCGTTTCGGTAGTTGACCGCGCCGACCAAGCTCGGGGCCAGGAAGACGTTGAGCGGTGTGGTCGTGAGACCGGCACCGACCTTCAACTCGTTCAGGGCCTTGTCAGTTATCGCCGCTGGAACTCCGAGGGTGTCGGAGTCGTTCACCATGCGGTAACTGACGTACGGGGTGAGGCTCACGATCGATACGGTAAGGCCGTAGTCGGCGTTGACGTACAACTCGGAACGGCTGAAGTCCGCTTCGGTCATCTTGTAACCGGCGGTGAGGTTCAGGCCGCTGATGAGCGCGTTGTCGGCAGCGCCGTCGTGGCTGAGCTCGACACCGAAGCCGGTGTCGAAGTTGTTGTCGCGGCGCATGTCGGGCCCAACGGTGGCTTCCGCTTCGTTGACCGCGAAGCGCTGGCTGTCGACGGTCTCGTCGTTGACGGCCACCTGGTGGAACCAGCCACCAAGCGTGAAGCCGGCGAAGAGGTCGGCTTCGGCGTCTACTCCGAACGCGAGCGACGTGTCACCTGCGGCGGTACCGAAGCTGTCGAAGTAGGCTTCCAGATCGAGGATGAACAGGGAGAGCTCGGCCTCTGCGCCGAAACCTGTCTGATCCTGCGCGTATGGGAAGCCGCCGTGGCTGGCGCCCAGGTCGTAGTTGTTGCTTGTCCAGGCGTCGCTGATCGACCGGTAGTTGGCAGAGAGCGAGGAAAGGATTGGTATCCCCGCGCCCGCCGTGTCGACGTTGAGCTCAGCGTAGAGGACGCTCTCGTCGGTGGCGCCAGGGGCGGTTCCGCTGCCGTTGGCCCACTCGAAGTTGAGCGTGAACACGCTTATCGAGGCGCTGGCGTCAACGCCCCACACAGTGACGTCCTCGTTGTCGGCATTTACGTCGTCCTTGTCGTCCGCGAACTTCGACTCCTGTGCGAACGAGCCACCCACGACCACTCCTTCGAGCGGGCTGAGCGTAAGGCGTACCCCGCGCCGGTACGTATCCGGTCCGATCGCAGGGTTCTCCTTGGGCGCGACGTAGAACGCGGTGAGGGACGGATCGAGGAAGTCTAGGAATTCGACGCCCGCGAGCGTGGCTACGAAGCCCGGGTAGCGAGTTTCCCGCTGCTTGTCGTCGGCGTCGACCCAACGCTCCGAGGTGCCGACCAAGTACGGCGTGAATTGCGTCGAAACGTTAGTGCCGAACTCGAAGTTGAGCGGCGCTCCGCCAATCGGGGAGAAAGTGAACGCTAGGTCGTCAATGTAGAACCTGAGGTCTTCGGTGGCGCCGACGCGCTCCGCCTTGATAGCGATAACGCCTTCGAATGCGTTAAGGGCGTTCGGGCTACCTGTTCCGCCGAAGCCCATGCCCGGGCCAAAGTTCAGCTTCAGCTCCGCCGTGACATCACCGTTCTGATGCGTGATGTCGTGGATGTCCTGCGCGACCTCGCCAACCTGGGTCTCGTAGTTGCCGGAGGTGTCGACGTCGAGCGGACTGCTCCGCTCGTCGGCGCCGGTAGAAAACACGGAGGCACCCATGTCTGCGTCGCTGTTCAGGCCGTATACGCGGTCGACATCGAACGGAGTGCCGTCGACGCGGCCTACGTAGTACTCGAGCTTGAGCGTACCCGTGATACCGAGCGGATTGTTCTCGAGATCGGTAACACGAGCGTCGAGGGACGAGATGCTGGCGGCGTACTCGGCGCTGGCGGCTTCGAGGGCCGAGACGCGGTCGCGCAAAGCGACCTGGTCACGGCGGAGGAGGATGACGAACTCGCGAAGGTTCGCGATGTCGCTCCGGTTGCGCTCGATAGCGCCGCTCAGACCAGCCGTGTCGCCACCAGGGACGACGACTGCGCCGCCTGCGCCCGACTCGAGAGCCGTGACGCGGTCACCGAGGAGCTGGGCGACCCGGTTGAGGGCCGCGATCTCGTCGGCGTTCTGGCGAGCGAGCGTGTTGGCCTGGTTGGCGAGGCTGTAGGCCTCGTCCGCGCGGGCGGCGGCGGCGTCGGCCTGCGCCTGCGCCGTGTCGATTGCGACGCGCTGCGAGGCGATCTGGTTCTGGAGGTCACGGAGGACCGCCGGATCGACGTCGCTCGCACCACCGAGCATCGCTTCGAGTTCGTCGAGGCGAGCGGTGTTGGCGGACACCTCGTCGGAGAGACCCGCGATGGCGGACTCGGCCGAGGAGAGGCGCACACCCTGTGCGGCCACGTCGGAACCGATCTCCTGGACAGCGTTGCGCAGCGACTCGATGTCGGCCTGCGTCAGCGCGGTTGCGGCGTCCAGGTTCTCGTTCA
>CAZMFX010000051.1:0-17052 GCA_964565625.1 uncultured bacterium | reverse complement strand
AGCGCATCGCGCGCGTAGCGATGGAGCAGGCGAGGAAGCGCCGCGGCCGCGTAGCTGTGGTCCACAAGGCGAACGTGCTGCCGCTCACCTCCGGCCTCTTCCTCGAGACCGTCATGAGCGTCGCCAAGGAGGAGTACCCGGACGTCGAGGCGTACGACGTGATCGTGGACGCGGCCGCGATGCGTCTGGTCCGCGATCCGAGCAGCTTCGACGTGCTGGTGTCCACCAACCTCTTCGGCGACATCCTTTCCGACCTAATGGCTGGCCTCACGGGCGGCCTGGGCGTCGCGCCCAGCGCCAACGTCGGCGAGCGCTACGCCATATTCGAGCCCGTGCACGGCAGCGCCCCAGACATCTCGGGGCAGGGCATCGCCAACCCGACGGCCACGATGCTCACCGCCGCGATGATGCTCGACCACCTGGGCATGACGGAGGTCGCGAAGCGCATGGAGGCAGCGGTCGACAAGGTGCTGGCGGACGGACCCGTGACGCGTGACCTGGGAGGCGAAGCCACGACCGACCAGTTCACCGAAGCGGTGATAGCGGCGTACACTTCGGCTTGATGTACGCGCTGGCGCAGGCCATGCGCGCCATCCGGGCGAACTGGGTGGCGAGCGTCTCGACCATCACAACGATGACGCTCTCGCTGACCATGCTCGCGGCGTTGAGCCTCGTGAGCGCCAACCTTAGTCAAGTCCTTACCAACCTCCAGGGCGAGCTCGAGGTCGCCGTCTACCTGGCGCCGGACGCCAACGACGACCAGCTGATCTCGACCGTTAGGGCGTGGCAAGAGGTGCAGGGCGTCGAGTACGTGCGTTCCGATCAGGCCCTCGCCGACCTCGTCTCCGACCTCCCGGCCCTGTCCCGAGCCGCATCGTTCGTCGAGAACCCGCTTCCCGACACGCTCCTGGTGCGGCTGTTCGACCCGTCGCTTACGAGCACCGTGCGCTTCCGGCTCGAGCAGCTGCCGGGCGTCGACGAGGTGGACGACTCCAGCCAGGCCGTAGATACCTTCCTCGCTGTGTACGACGCCCTGAGGGTCGGTGGGTCCATTCTCGTCGTCGTGCTGCTGTCTGCCGCGCTCTTCGCGATCGTCAACTCGATCCGGGCGGCGATAACGGCTCGGCGCCAGGAGATAGACGTCATGCGGCTCGTCGGCGCCAGCAGGGGGTTCATCCGCTCGCCGTTCCTCATCGAGGGCGTACTCCTCGGCCTCATAAGCGCGACGATCTCGCTCGGGCTCGTCATCCCCGGCTACCAGTTCGGCGTGGCGCGACTGGCCGAGCAGTTCACGTTCGTACCCTTCGTCAGGGACGCGGCCCTGCTCGGGTGGATCGCCGGCGCGCTCGCGGCGCTCGCCGTGCTCGTCGGCTTCGTTGGTAGCGCGATCGGCCTCTCCCAGTTCCTGCGGGAACAGACGTGAGCTCGCGGCGACACGCGCGCTCCGGCGCCGTGTGGCGGCGCGTGGCCAGCGCCGTGCTCGCCGCCTGCGTGCTGGCGGGGCCGACAGCCACGAGCCAGGTCGTGCTCGACTCAGAGGCGCGGAGGCAGCTCGAGAGCGACATCGAGCGCTACGAGGAGTTGCAGGCCGCTCGCACCCAGGAGCTCGCCGACATCCAGGCCGCGCTCGGCGAGACGGCAGCGCAGCTCGAGCAACGCATCGCCGACCGCAACCGCGTCAGCGCCGAGCTGGCGGAGCGCCGCAGCGAACGTCAGGCGATAGTCGACCAGATCGCGGTGCTGGACGAGGAGCGGCTGGCGACCGAGGCGCGCATCGCCGACCTAGAGGTGCGACTGGGCGCCATGCACACGCGAGTGAGCGAGCTGCTGGTCGCCCTCTACAAGCAGCGAGGCTCGCCCGCCCTGTTCGCGCTCTCGCGCAGCGAAAGCTTCTCCGACCTGCGCGTGAGGAACCATTACGTCTCGCTCCTCTCCTCGCAGGACGCCGACGTCATAGGCGAGCTCGACTCGCTGCTCTTCGCGTTGCAGATGGAGCGGCAGAGCCTCGCGGATCAGCAGGAGCAGCTGCGCCAGGCGGAGGCCGATCTCGCCGCGGCCGAGGCGGAGCTGCAGGCGTCGCAGGCGAGGCTCGACGCGATCGTCGCCGAGCTGGAGTCGACGCGACAGGGTCAGCTCGCGCTGCAGGCCGACCTGCTGGAGGAGCAGCAGCGCATAGAGGCCAGCCTCACCGACCTGGGATCTGCGCTCGAGGCAGAGATGGCGCGCCTCCGCGAGGCCGAGGCGGCCGCGAGGGCCGAGGCCGCCCGCGCCGCCCAGGACCGCGAGAGACGGCTGGCGGCAGAACGCCAGGCCCAGGAGGCGGCAGACCAGCTGGCTGCGCTGACCGACGCCCTCGAGCCTCTGAGCAGCGGCCTCGTGAGGCCGCTTGACGGCGCACGCCTCATCACCCGCTTCGGGACGGCGAACAACTCGTACCTCGAGCTCGAGGCCAGCGCGGCGAACGCTGCGGTCTATAGTGTCGGGCCCGGAGTCGTTCAGGTGACCAACTACCTGGGCGCGAACCTCGGCTACCTCGTCGCCGTAGACCACGGCGGCGGCATGACGAGCGTCTATGTCAACCTGCGACCGCCTGTCGTCGACGAGCTGCAGGTGGTGGCGCAGGGCCAGCTACTCGGATACCTTGGGGGTGGCACGCTCGTGCACAACGACACGCTGCACTTCTACATGCGGCGCGCTTCGGGGAACGGCGACTACACTTACGTCGACCCCGCCCCCATGCTCGGTTGGTGAGTCAGGTGACATGCACTACCTGCGGTAACGACAACCCAGACGGCAACCGCTTCTGCGGCATGTGCGGCAGCCCTCTGGCTACCCGCCAGCTGACAGGCAGGGAGCGCAGGAAGGTGAGCGTGTTGTTCGTCGACCTCGTCGCGTTCAGCTCCATGACGAGGGGGCTCGACCCAGAGGAGGTTCGCGATCTCGCCGACAGCGTCCTTACAGCCGTTGCCGGGGTCGTCGAGGACTACGACGGTTACGTCGACTCGTTCCGCGGCGACGGCCTCATCGCCCTCTTCGGCGCCCCGCACTCGCATCCCGACGACCCGCAGCGAGCCGTGCTGGCCGCCGCGGAGGCCCTCGACCTGATACGCGAGCTGGGCAGGGCGCGCGGCCACAAGCTGTCCGGCAGGGCGGGCGTCAACACGGGCATCGTCATTGCCGGGGCCATCGGCTCAGGCAAGGTCCGCAACTACACGGTCATGGGAAGCGCCGTGAACCTCGCGTCGCGCCTCGAGGAGGCGGCAGGACCGGACGAGGTGTGGGTCGGCCCGGAGACGTACGAGTCCACGCGGCACCGTCTCTTCTACGAACCTACCGGCGAGATCGAGCTGAACGGGTTCCCGGCCGTGCGGGAGGCATACCGCCTGGTAGCGCCGCCTGCGCAGCCGGAAGCCGACCCGTTCGCCCACCTCTCCTTCGTCGGCAGGGATGACGAGCTGACTCGCCTCTTCGCTGCGCTGGAGTCTGTCGTCGACACGGGCAACGCCACAGAACTGTGGATAGCCGGTGAGGCGGGCCGCGGCAAGACCCGACTCCTGCGGGAGTTCTTCGCCAGGGCCGAGTCGAGGGCGATACCGCTCTGGCTCGAGCTGACGCCGGCCTCCGAGTTCTCATGGGACCCGCTCGCGAGGCAGGTCTTCGGCATCGAGGCCGGTCAGGACGAGAGCGTCGCGGTGCAGCAGGCGAAGGCCGTGCTCGACGCCGTGCTGCCTGGCGACGCCCGGTCGCATGACGCTGTACTGGGGAGCATAGACCTGGCGCCCCTCAAGACGTGGACCCGCCTCGAGAGGAGGCGTGTCGACCGCACGAGCCTCGCCTGGCGTGACCTGCTTGCCCGCCTTCCGGGTGCCCAGGGTCGACCGAACGCGTTGATCCTCGCCGTGGAGGGAGAGCCGCGCGACAGGCAGCTCCTGCAGTTCCTTGACCTGATGAAGGCCGCCTCCGCACCGGTCCTGATACTGCGCACCAGCAGGGCGAGAACGCTTCCGGAAGACGCGGAAGCGATCCACCTGCCTCCGCTCACCTTCGACGAGAGCATGACGCTCCTCGGTGAGGTGGTGAGCCCTGCGCTCAGGTTGGCAGCCGACAGCCTCGTCCAGCAGGTCGGAGGCGTGCCAGCGTACGTCCTCGAGCTCGGGAGGGCGCTGTCGATAACCCAGGAGGACTCGTTCTCCGGCTCGCTCGCGTCGCTGCTGCAGTCGCGGCTCGACATGCTGGAGCTACGCCCGCGGCGGCTCCTGGCGCAGGCCGCCCTGGTCGGCGAGAAGTGCTGGGAGGGCCTGCTGCGCGAGCTCTCGGGCGCCGACGTCGCGGACATCCGCACGTTGGTCAACGAGAACCTGCTCGTGAAGCAGCCGGGTTCCCTGATACCCGACCAGGTCGAGTACCGCTTCCAGAGCGAGCTGTTGCGCAACGCCGTGCTGAGGATGGTGCCGTACAGCGACCGCCCCCATCTGCACCTGCGCATCGCTACTTGGCTCGAGCTCCACGCCCCGCTCGCGATGGCGGAGCAGACGGCCGAGCACTTCGAGCGCGGCGGGTCGCCGGACTCGGCCTTCGACCACTACCTGGCGGCCGCCGAGCACGCGTTCGCTGAGGGCGACGCTCAGCGCTGCTTCGGCCTGTTCGACAAGACCTTGAGCCAGCCGGTGCCCGTCGTGACGCTGGCGCAGGGCGCCCTCGCCTACCTGCAGGCCGCCACGGTCCTCGGCGATGCTGCCCGGCTCACCGAGGCGCTCGAGCGCTCGGAGAACGCGGTCGCCGCCTGCCCGGAGGAGGTGCGGCGCGACCTCATGCCACTTCTCGATCAGCTGAAGGCCGGGTTGCCGACGCCGGCCTGAGGGTCACCGTCATCCTCGACGGTCGCCTCCTCACCGAACACCGCGAACCAGCGACGGAAGCTGGGCTCGACCTCGATGAGGGCGCGCGCCACGTCTCCCCTGTGCCGTGTGGCGCCCGGACCCATGACGTCGGGGAGGGCCGCCCTCAGGGCCAGGACCAGGTCCCACCCGCGTGCGGGCGCGAGCTCGAGCGCTCTGGTCATGAACGTGCCCTGGAACCACAGCATCTGGGGTAAGCCCATGCGCCCGCGCGGGTACTCGAACTCGTCGAGGGCGCCCCTCAGCTCGGACGTCGCAGCGACCTGCACGGCCGTCCACTTCGACAGCAGCCTCTTCCCCGTCTCGCCGCCCGTCGCCAGGAGCGCCTGAGCGAAGACGTACGTCGCCATGAACTCGTCCAGCCACCTGACCATCGTGCGCAGGCCCGACTGGTTGGCGACCGCGTGGCCCCACTCGTGTCCGACTATCAGGTCGAGGAACTCGCTTACGTGCCCGGGCGGTGCGCCCGCCTTGCCGGCCGTCAGGAAGAGGTCGTCGAAGCGCCGCGTGAGGCGCTCCGGGTAGTCGGCGGCCGCTACGATCACCGAGCCGCCCTGCAGGTTGCGAGTGAACGGCAGTCCGTACGGGTAGCTGCAGACCAGCTGCCAGTCGCGCGAACCCGCGACGAGCAGGGAGACCTCGCCGCTGGGCCCGAGAACCGGCTGAGCCGCGGCCTGCAGCGGGGAGAGGAAACCGAGAAGGTGGGCGGTGCGGGTCCGAGCGCCGTGCGAGTGCCTCGCGGACAGCACGTCGTCGTGCAAGCCCCTCAGGTAGAGCCTGGCCGACCTCATCCTCTCCCCGGGCCTGCGCCGCGCCATGAAGGGATGATAGCGCCACCGAGAACGGCCCGCTGGAAGCGAACTCTCTCATGCTGGACGCCCTCCGGCCGATGCTAGACTCGCTCCCGACGTGCTCAAGCGTGCTGCTACCGTCTTACTCGCGCTGCTGGTCGGCATCGCCTTCGCGCAACAGCGCCACAACTACCTGGCCGTCGACGGCGAGCTCGTCGAGGCCGGCCCCTACTACTTCATCGAGCACGGAGACAACACGAACGCGTACGCGCGGGCCTCTGCGCTCGCCGACGCGATGGGGTTGGGCATCCAGTACCTGGGAGAGGCGAAGCTGCTGCGCTTCTCTGACGGTTTCAGGACGGTCACGTTCGAGGCGACGGCCGACATCGACGCCGGCCTGGTGAAGCGGCCAGGGATCGTGAAGCTCGACCCGCCGCTGCGCGGCTCCAACACCCTTGACAGCCCCATGGCGATACTCGTCGACGGCGTGTCCTACGTACCGATCACGCCGCTGGTCACGGCCTTCGAAGGCGTCAGCGATTGGGACCCAGGCGCTTTGCTGGTGAGCATAGAGACCGTGGAGCTGCTAGGCCACGTGCTGCCTGCTCCACGCGTGGGCGTCAGCGGCGGGGTGACACGCGTTGCCATCGACCTGCCAGCTGGCGCCTCGTACCAGCTCGCCGCCGGTGGGCGCTCGTTCGTCATGATCATCCCGAACGCCAGGGCCGAGGCCTCGAGCGTGCAGGTGAACGACGACAACGTCGCGACCGTGCGGGTCGCCAGCCAGTCCGGCCGCGTGAACCTGACGGTCAACACGCTCTTCGACCTCGACCCGACGGGCCGTGGCTACACCGTCGGCACCGTGCCCAAGGCCAACGGGACGACGACCCTGTACGTCGACTTCGCACGTGAAGCGAACGGCGAGGCCGTGACCGCCATGGGTCAACCGGAAGCGCCCGGCCCGCAGGCGCTGGCCCAGGCTCCCGAGGGCAGGCAGGTCGTCGTCATCGACGCCGGGCACGGCGGCCACGACCCCGGCACCAGTTCCAGGTACGCCATCGAGGAGAACGTGGTGCTCAGCGTTGCGTTACAGCTCAAGCAGCGTCTCGAGGCCGAGGGTCTCGAGGTGATACTCACGCGCGACCACGACACCTTCCTTACGCTGCAGGAACGCTCCGCTTTCGCCACGACGGAGCGCAACATCTTCGTCTCCATACACGCCAATGCCGCGCCCAGCAACCAGGCGGAGGGCATAGAGACTTGGGTGTTCGGCGAACCCCTCGACCCCTCGTACATAGACAGGGCGATACGCGAGAACGGCGGTGGAGCGCTGGGCGAGGAGCTGACGGCAGAGGCGCGCCAGATCGCCAACCAGCTCGCCGCCGACATCCTGCGTGAGGCCCAGTTCAACCTGTCTCTCGCGTTGGCTGACTCCGTGCAGTCGCGGCTGGTCGCAGCTACCGGCGCTCGCGACCGCGGCGTGCGCACGAACCTGTTCTACGTCTTGCGCACGGCTCGCATACCCGCGATCCTCGTCGAGCTGGGCTTCGTCAACAACCCGACGGAGGGCCCGAAGCTCGCCGACCCCGCCTACCAGCAGGTGCTGGCAGATGGCTTGGCAGACGGCATACTGGCGTTCCTGCGCGGCGGCGGCACCCTGGCGAGGCAGTAGCAGAGACGTTCGTCAGCACCCACGCGCCTGGCGCTCGCCGCGGCGGCGCCAAGGCTTGCGTGCTGCACGGTGATAGCATGGGCCAGATGTCCGCCGCGACGCACGTCCCCGGCGCCGGAGGGGTGGTTTTCGACGACGTCGGCCGGGTGCTTGTCCTGACGCTCTCCAGCGGCGAGAACGTGTTCCCCAAGGGGCATATCGAGGCCGGAGAGTCCGCCCTCGAAGCCGCGCTGAGGGAGGTCGAAGAGGAGACCGGCGTGGAAGCCTGGTGCGACGACCCGACCGAGCTGGTCACCGGCTACGTCAACCCGCGCGGTGTGCCGCGCCGGGTCACCTGGTTCCACATGAGGGCGAAGGGCGAGACTACGCGAGTGACAGAGAGGGGCATCAGCGCCGCTGCTTTCCATCCCGTCAGCGAGGCGATGTCGCTGCTCTCGTTCCAGGCCGACCGCGACCTACTGAGGCAGATGGCGGCCGCCGGGGGCCGCACGTGAGCGAGGGGCTCGTCGGCTTTACCGGCAGCTACGGCGCGAACGCCGTGCTGGAGGACCTCCGCAGCCTCAAGCAGAGCGGCACCGTCCTCTTCGCCGACGCCGGCGGCTCGCTCGTGCTGCAGCTGGCGCGCGGTCAGGTCGAGGCGAGCTACCGCCTGGGAGCGTACGGACGCCTGGAGGACGCCGGTCAGTCTTACCACCTGCACCTGCACGAGCCCGCGCCCACGCCGCAGCTCCCGGGACGCGGCCCCGACAGCCCTGCGCCGCTGCTCAGGGCACTGCCCCGGACGCGGTCGCCGCAGCGCATGCCGACAGGGGTCATAGACCTGCCTGCGCTGCTCGACAGGCTGAGCGCCACGACGTTCAACGGGCTCCTTTCTTACGTCGGCGACGACGACCTTGCCGTCGCGCACGTGCTCGACGCCACGAACCGCGCCGCGGTGCACGAACGCGACGGCCGGCTCTCGAGCCGGTCGGAGGCTCTCAGGGTGCTGCAGAAGCGCTGCCAGGGCCCCGGCGACGGCGAGCTCGAGCTGGAACGAGTGGAGCGCGCCATCCTCGAGCCGCTCTTGGCGCTGGCGATAGAGAGTGCCGCGCCGCAGGGCGACGGCGCCTTCTCCGGACTGGAGGTCGACGAACGCGGCTACCGGTTCGTGAACCAGGGACAAGTGTTCCTCACGGTCCCGTCCGCCCCGATCGGTCCCGCGCGCAGGCACGCTCTCGACCTTGGCGCCAGGCCGGTGCCTGCCATAGCCATGCCCAGCGAGCCTCCCGGTTGGGAGGAGAGCCGCTTCACGCTCACCTTGCGCGGTAAGGACGCGCTAAATCCGATGACAGAGCTGAACATGGAGTTCCGGTCCGATCACGGCGACCTTGGCCACCGCGTGCTGACCCTGCTGGGGAGCGGCGAGACCCTGATCGGCTGCGCCGACAGGCTCGGCATCGACCTGGGCGACCTCAAGCCCTGGATCGAGAGGTTCGAGGCGGCAGGCCTCATAAGGGCCCAGCGTGGATGAGCGCGACGCGCCAGCTGCGACGCGGGCGCCGGACACTCAGTCGTACCCAGACGACACGGTGTCGCTGCGCGAGCTTTACCTGGTCTGGCGCGCTGGGTTGGGCCTGATTATCGCGGTCACCGTCGTGTGCGCTCTTCTCGCCGCGGCGTTCAAGCTCTACCAGGGCAGGAAGTACACGGCCGAGGCGGTCGTGCAGGTCGTGAGGCCACGCGTGAGCAACCAGCCGGGAACGGGGCTCGAGGTCAGCGTCGCCTCCGCGATGGACGCCGGCACATACGAGGCGGCCGCGATGAACGCCCGCACCCTTGCCGCGGCAACTGACGCGCTTGAATCGACAGAAGGCAGCGACGTGGAGAGCGTAGATGACCTGGGCACGCTCGCGGTCGTCACCGGACCGGGGCCGGAGTCCGGTGACGCGATCACGCTCACCCACAGGGTCACCGTCGACGCCGCGAAGGGCCCCAGCGTGGCCGCGGCGGTGGCGAACGCGTGGGCCGAGGCGACGATCACGGCCGTGCGCGAGCTCGTGACGGCCCCCCTGGTGAGGGTCGGGGAGGGCGTGGCCTCGGACGTAGCGGCCCGCGAGCAGGCCTATCAGGAGGCGAGCGAGGCGTGGGCCGACTTCCTGGGCGTCGACGAACGCGAGGAGCTACGCAGGCGCCTCGACGCGCTCGTCGACCTAGACGCCCAGAGGCTGGGGCGATTGGGAGAGGTGGAGGCCGAGATCGCAGCCGTGAACGCCCGACTGGAGGCCGCTCAGGGAGCCGCTGACGCCCAGCTGCGGTCGGACCTGGCGGCGCTACGGGCGGAGGCGGATCACCTCAGGTCCGAGCTGACGGCCAGCGGCACGCGCGGCGACGAGCTGCGTGCGCGCATCGGCGAGCTGGAGCGTGAGGCCGCCCAGCTCCAGCGCGACGTCTCGGCAGCTTCCCTCTCGTACTTCCGGGCTGCACCGGCCGCGACGGAGATAGCCCTGCAGCGCGAACTGGCGGCTGGCTCGGTGAGCATGGCGATACCCGCCAGCCCTCCACTGCAGGCGGACAGCCGCAACGTAGTTACGACGGTGGTGGGCGCAGCCCTCGTAGGTGCGCTGCTGAGCACCCTCCTCGTCTTCCTGCGCGCCGCTGTCCGGGAGCCGGAACCCGCTTGAGGGTGCTCGTGACGGGCGGCTCCGGCCGCCTGGGCTCCGAGATCGTGCCGCTGCTCGAACGGTCTGCCGAGGTGAGCGCTCCTGCCAGTGACATCCTCGACGTAACGAACACCGTCTCTTTCGTCGCTGCGGCCGAGGCGTTCTCTCCCGACGTGATCCTCCACGCAGCCGCCTTCACGGACGTCGCGGGGGCCGAGCGAGAGAGGGAGAACTGCTGGCGCGTCAACGTCGTCGGCACGCGCAACGCGGCCGCGGCCGCGACTGCGGCCGGAGCCAAGCTCGTGCACGTGTCGACCGATTACGTCTTCTGGGGCGACGCCGGGGGTTACGCCGAGGACAGCGTCCCTGGACCGGTACGCAACTACTACGCGCTGACGAAGCTCGTCGCCGAGGAGGCCGCGCTGGCTGCGGGCGACCGTCTGCTCGTACGCACGAGCTTCCGGCCGCGCGAGTGGCCGTACCCGAAGGCGTTCACCGACCTGTACACGTCACAGGACTACGTCGACGTGATCGCGCCCGAGGTCGCGCTTGTCGTGCTCAACGCCGGTCAGATACGTGAGCACGTCCTGCACGTGGCGACTGAGCGCAAGAGCGTCTTCGAGCTGGCACGCAGGCGCGCGCCAAACGTGATGCCAGCCAGCAAGGCCGAGGCGTCCGTAGGGCTACCGGACGACGTGTCGCTGGATGTCACGAGATGGCGAGCGTTGCGCAAGCGGCTGGGAGCGCACGATGAAGGTTGAGCGGCGCCGGTTGAGGGGTATCTCAACCAGTAGGCTCTCCACCGAGCGGTTCGCGGTCGAGGGGGTGCAGGTCGACGGGCCGCTGCTCTTCACGCCGCAGGTCCACAGGGACGACAGAGGCTACTTCCTCGAACGTTGGCGCGATGACGTATACGCGGCGGCGGGCCTCGACGTGACGTTCGTCCAGGACAACCTCTCCCGCAGCCGCCTCGGCGTGCTGCGCGGGCTCCACTTCCAGCGCGGGGCGCATGCGCAGGGGAAGCTGGTAAGCGTGGTGAGGGGCCGCGTCCTGGACGTGATCGTCGACCTGCGAGCACACTCCCCCACTCACCTCCGTCACCTGAAGGTCGTACTAGACGACGAGGACATGGGCCAACTGTGGGTGCCTCGCGGCTTCGCCCACGGCTTCCTGGCGTTGTCCGAGGAGTGCGACGTCCTCTACAAGGTCGACGCTCACCACGCACCGTCCCATGAGGGCGGTATCAGGTGGGACGACCCGCAGCTGGGCATCGACTGGGAGCTGGAGAGGTTGGGGAGCGGTGCGAGGCCTATCGTCTCGGCCAAGGACGCTGCGCTGCCCACGCTCGCCGACGGCGTGGCCCTCCCCTAGCGCGTCAGGGGGCCCTTCACCAAGTGTCGATGCCGGCTCTTGGTAACGTCTCTGACGTGTCTGTAGTGAGCGCGCTCGGCCCCACCCTCGTGACGGGGGCGGCCGGTTTCATAGGTTCGGCGCTGGTGAGGCGCCTGAGGTCGCTCGGCGCCGAACGGGTCATAAGCCTCGACGCCCTGACTTACGCGGGCGACGTCTCCCGCCTCGAGCCGGCCGGCGGTGAACCGGGACACAGGTTCGTGCACCTGGACGTCAGGGACCGCGACGGTGTCCTCGCCCTGCTGCGCGAGGAGCGGCCGCGCACCGTCATCCACCTGGCTGCCGAGACCCACGTCGACCGCTCGATAGACGGTCCCGAGGCGTTCGTCCAGTCGAACGTCCTGGGCGCGCTGCGGCTGCTCGAGGCGGTGCGGGCGTACTGGGACGACTTGGGTCCGGAGGAGCGCGACGCCTTCCGGCTCGTGAACGTGTCGACCGACGAGGTCTACGGTTCCCTCGGACCCGATGGCGTGTTCACAGAGAGGACGCCGTTCGCGCCGCGCTCCCCATACAGCGCGTCGAAGGCGGGCGCCGACCACCTGATGAGCGCTTACTTCGAGACGTTCGGCGTCCCCGTCGTCACCACGCACGCCTCGAACAACTACGGGCCATACCAGTTCCCAGAGAAGCTCATCCCCCTGGCCCTCGGAAGGGCGTTGCGCGGCGAGAGCGTGCCCCTGTACGGCACCGGCGCCAACGTGCGCGACTGGTTGCACGTGGACGATCACGCCGACGGCCTCATCGCCGCGGCGGCGCGTGGGCGGCCGGGCGAGGTCTACCTGATAGGCGGGGGCAACGAACGGTCGAACAGGGACGTGCTTGACGCTCTGATGCGCCTCGTGAACGAGCTCGCGCCCTCTGGACGCGACCACCGCGAGCTCATCACCCTCGTTCCCGACCGCCCGGGCCACGACTTCCGGTACGCGGTCGACACGGCGAAGGCGGAGAAGGCGTTGGGGTGGCGCCCCGTCGTGCAGTTCGAGCAGGGCCTGCACGACACCGTGGTCTGGTACTTGGACCACAGGGAGTGGCTCGACGCCGTGACGCGCGGACGGTACGCGCTGGAGAGGCTGGGTACCGCAGGCTCGATAAGCGTCGACGGAGAGGGCTCGTGAGCCTCAAGGGCATCGTGCTGGCAGGGGGCAGCGGGACGCGCCTCTACCCCGCCACCTTGGCCGTCAGCAAGCAGCTGATGCCCGTCTACGACAAGCCGATGATCTACTACCCTCTCAGCGTCCTGATGCTGGCCGGCATCCGCGAGACGCTGATTATCTCGACACCTCGCGACCTGCCGCTCTTCAGGTCGCTGCTCGGCGACGGCTCCGGCTGGGGCATGCGCTTCGAGTACGCCGAGCAACCCAGGCCCGAGGGGCTGGCCCAGGCCCTCCTGATCGGCGAGGACTTCCTGGAAGGCAGCCGCTCCGCACTGGTCCTCGGTGACAACCTGTTCCACGGCTACGGCCTCTCCGGCATGCTCAGCGATGTCGCGATGCGCGAAGGTGAAGCGACGGTGTTCGGGTACCGGGTCACCGACCCACAGCGCTACGGGGTCGTGGAGTTCGACGACGACGGACGCGTAACGGATATCCAGGAGAAGCCCGCCCACCCCCGCAGCGACTACGCGGTCACCGGCCTCTACTTCTACCCATCCGACGCGCCGGAGAAGGCGCATGAGCTGAGCCCGTCCGCGCGAGGAGAGCTCGAGATAACCGACCTCAACCGGCTCTACCTGCGAGAGGGGCGCCTGCGGGTCGAGCGCATGGGGCGCGGCATGGCGTGGCTCGACACGGGCACCCATGAGAGCCTGCTTCAGGCAGCGAACTTCGTCGGCACCCTCGAGGCGCGTCAGGGCACGAAGATCGCATGCCCGGAGGAGGTCGCTTACCGCAAAGGTTGGATAGGCGACGACCAGCTGCGGGCGCTTGCCCAAAGTTACGGCGGCAGCAACACGTACGGCCGCTACCTGCTGAGCCTCATAGGCGACTAGACATCACGCGCGCCGGGGCCAACGGACGGGCCTCTCTCAGGGGTGCTCCGCTGCGGTCTCCGGGCTCTGGAGCGACCGTCGCTCATGCGCGCGGAGGCGCTGCAGCGGCGCGAAGATGAGCAAGACGTTGAACGTCACGCCCACCATCGAGAAGAGGATTATGCCGAGCTCCACGTCGTTCTGCTGCGTGCCTATGAGCAGCGCGCCCAGCCTCGCCCCCAGGTAGACGACCTCGTACACGAGGTGCCAGCGCTGCATGTCGAGCAGGGGGATGAGGCTGACAGACGGGATGTTGACGAAGCCCACGGCGAGCCACAGGATCAGCCAGCGCGCGAAGTCGCCTGCCACCCGCCACTCGGCGCCGAGCAGCCAGGCGAACATCGGCGGGCCGAAGAAGAAGATCAGTGCGGCGCCTGGTACAGCCAAGGCGCTCATGGCAAGCGTCGTCCTCACGGCCGACCTGAGCGCGACACCCCGCTCGAACGCCCTGGCGAGCTGAGGGTAGATGACCTGACGCACCGACCGACCGACGAGCGAGACCGGCGCCGACACCAGCCTGTGGGCCATGAGGTAGAAGCCCGCGATGCTCGCTCCGAAGGTGACTGTAAGGACAAGGGCCGGCATGCTCTGGTTGAACGCGTTCACGAGGGCCTGCGGCGTTCCGTAGAGGATGAATGCGCGGTACCTGGCGAGGATCTGTCGGACCTTCGACCAGCTCATGCTGCCGACCAACATGCGATCCTTGGCGCGAGCGCTGGCCACCAGGAGGCCAACCGCCTGCACGACAGAGCCGGCCACATGACCAGCCACGAGGCCGGCGGCACCAGACCGCAGCACTCCCAGGACGTACTGCAGCGCGGCGACGAAGACCCCGCGCATGGTGGTGAGCGCCGCAACGGGAGCGAAGCGGTTCTCCCTTGCGAACCAGTTGTTGAGCATGTTGAAGATGCCGACGGCGCCCAGGTAGAGAGGCAGGTAAGCAAGCAGCGGACGCAGGGCGGGCTCGCCAAGCACCGCGCTCAACCAGTCACCGAGCACGGCCACGACCACGACCGCTAGCGCGGCCATGACGGCCACCAGCATCACCCCGACCAGGACGACCTCTATGCCCTCGCTGTCGTCGGAAGGCACGGCGACGGCGAGGCCCAGCCTCAAAGACACGGCAACGCTGGCGATGGCCGCCACGGCGGTGAACACCGCCAGGATCCCGAACTCTGCAGGTGAGTAGATGCGCGCGAGCAGCGGCGCCGCAAGTACGCTCACCACTTGACCGGCGGCGGTGCCAACGGCAAGCATCCCGACGTTCCGCAGCCGCGACATAAACTAGACCACTCTAACTATCTAGATGAGACGCGTCGTACAGGGAGCTAATGGTCACCACGTACCATTCAGACGCATGCTCACAGTGAGCCTGGGGCCAACGGACAGGAGGACCCGCGTTGCCGGCTGACGCCATCGTCGCAACTGCCGTCGCTGTCGCGGCCCTCCTGGTCCTGGCGGTCACGAGAGCTGCGCCGGACTTCGTCTTCCTCGGCGCCCTCGTCGTGCTCATGCTCCTAGGGGTCATTCCCCTCGAAGGCGCCCTGAGCGGCTTCGCCAACGAGGGGCTGATCACCGTCGGGGCCATGTACGTCGTCGCAGCCGGCCTGCGCGAGACCGGAGCGGTAAGGTGGCTCAGTTCCAGGCTGCTTGGCAAGCCCAAGACCGTACGCGGCGCCCAACTGAGGCTCATGGCGCCCGTGATGCTCATCTCCGCTTTCCTCAACAACACACCGCTGGTGGCGGTGATGATCCCCACGGTGTCGGAGTGGGCCAAGAAGCTACGCATCTCGGTGTCGCACCTTCTGATGCCGCTGTCGCACGCCGCCGTGCTGGGCGGCACTATCACCCTCATCGGCACGAGCACCAACCTGATCGTCCACGGCCTGCTGCGGCAGCACAGCGGCCAAGGCCTCGGCATCTTCGCCATCGCGCCAGTCGGCCTACCAACCGCCGTGCTAGGGGTTGCGTTCATCGCCATCTTCGCCAAGTGGTTGGTGCCGGAGCGCCTGCCAGTCGCCCAGAAGGTGGCGGACGCCCGCGAGTACTCGGTCGAGATGTCCGTGGTGCCGGGCGGCCCTCTAGACGGCAAGACGGTCGCCGAGGCCGGACTTGATGCCTTGGGCGAGGTCGCCCTCTACGAGGTCGAGCGGGAAGGAGAGCGCGAGCCAGTTGTCTCGCCGCAACTGAAGCTGCAGGGCGGCGACAGGCTCCAGTTCCTGGGCGTCGTCGACGCGGTCGTCGACCTGCAGAAGACGCCAGGCCTCACGCCGGCCGACGGCCAGGTATTCAAGCTGGGCGGCGCGCGTCCCGACCGCATCCTTGTCGAGGCTGTCGTGTCCGACAGCGGGCCGATGATCGGCCGCACGATCAAGGAGGGCCGCTTCCGCAGCCTTTACGGTGCGGTCGTCGTCGCCGTGGCCCGCAACGGCAGACGGCTGCGTCAGCGCGTTGGTGACGTCCTGCTGCGCCCCGGGGACACCCTGCTGCTGGAGGCTGACCCCGCGTTCGTTGAGACGCACCGGAACATAAGGGACTTCTACCTTGTGAGCCCGGTTCCCGACTCGTCTCCGCCGCGCTACGAGCGCATGGGCGCGTCTGCCGTAGTGCTGGCCGGCCTGGTGTTCGTGGCGACGACCGGCTTGCTGCCGATCGTCGTAGCCGGGCTGCTGGCGGCAGTGACCATGGTCATACTCCGCTGCGTCTCGACGGACGGAGCCAGACAGGCGATCGACTGGCCGGTCCTGATCACGATCGGAGCCGCCATAGGCATAGGCCGCGCCCTCGAGTCCACCGGCGTCACCGCCATGCTCGCCACGCAGCTCTCGAACCTGGGCGCTGACAGCCTGCGCCTGAACATCCTGCTTCTCTACCTGGCCACGGTCCTGGTGACCGAGCTGGTCACGAACAACGCCGCCGCCGCACTCATGTTCCCCGTCGCCATCTCCATGGCATCGGCCACAGGGATGTCGATAGTGCCCTTCGCCGTGACGATAATGATGGCCGCGTCCAACAGCTTCATCACGCCCATCGGCTACCAGACGAACCTGATGGTCTATGGGCCTGGTGGGTATCGGTTCACCGACTTCGTACGCATCGGCGTGCCGTTGACGGCAGTGACTTGCGTTATGACCGTGTTGTTGGTGCCTGTCGTGTGGGGGTAACCCGTGAGCGATAAGTCTCGCGGTACGCCGGAGAGGTAACCTTGCTCGGTGACGAGAACTGCAGACACGAAGTCGAGAAAACCATGACTGCCGTGCCACGCGTCGCGGTGATCGGCAGCGGGTACTGGGGCAAGAACCTGGTGCGTAACTTCAACCGGCTCGGGGCGCTGGCCGCCGTCTGCGATGTCACGGAGGCCGGCAGGGCAACGGCCCGTGAGATCGCGCCGGACGTTCCGGTCTTCGACGACGTAAGGACGCTGCTCGACTCCGGCGGCTTCCAGGGCGTCGCCATCGCCACCCCGGCGGAGACCCACCACGAGGTTGCCTTGGCAGCTCTCGCGGCGGGTCTCGACGTATTCGTCGAGAAGCCGCTCGCGCTGACTTACGAGGACGGCCTCAGCATGCTCCAAGCGGCTCGCAGGGCCGACCGGATCGTGATGGTAGGCCACGTG
>CAZMFX010000050.1:15338-17351 GCA_964565625.1 uncultured bacterium | reverse complement strand
TTGACACGCGGTTCAGAGCGATGACGAGGCCCAGCGCTCCGCCGATCAGCGTCGCAGCTAGCGACAGCCCGGCTGTCAGCAGCGCCGCCGAGAGCAGGAACCTGAGGCTGTCGACGCCGAACGTCTGGATCATCGGCCCGCTCCGCCGCGCCGTGGCCTGTTGCCGGCACCGGCGGCCGGCCCGCCGCCGTACGAGAACAGCGACGCCCCGATACGGCTGAGCGACGCCTTGAGGACCATGGTGATGGCCAGGTACATGATGCCGATGACGATGTAGACCTCGATGTTCAGGAAGGTGTCCGAGGCGATCGTGTACGCCGTGCCGCTTATCTCCTCGAGCGAGATGAACGAGCAGATGCTCGTGCCCAGCATCATCAGGATGAACTGGCCCATGAGCGATGGCCAGACCTTGGCGACAGCGGGTACAAGCACGACGTGGCGCATGACCTGCAGCCGCGACATGCCAAGCGACATGCCGGCCTCTATCTGAGGCTTCCTTATCGACTCGAAGCCGGCTCTGAAGATCTCTGTGGCGTACGCGCCCAGGTTCAGGGTGAGTCCGAGCACGCCGGCCTGTACCGGGTTCAGGCGGATGCCTATCGTCGGCAACCCGAGGAAGATTATGTAGAGCTGCACGAGCAGCGGCGTGTTGCGGATCAGCTCGACGTAAGCGGTGACGGGCCACGCCAGCCACTTGAAGCGGGCCGGCACCATGAAGCGCCAGACGGCCAGAACCAGCCCTAGCGTGCCACCCAGCAGCACGCCCGCAACCGTAAGGAAGGCGGTCAGCTGCAGGCCCTGCCAGAGCGCAGGCAGGTAATCGAGGACCGGACCGAACCGTAGCCCAAACACGTTCATCAGGCGGGCGCCACCAAGCTCGTGGAGGTAAGTACTTCGCTCAATGTACCTTCGCTAACCGGCCCTGGGTGGCGAAAGAGGGCGGGTCACACTTGGTGCCCGCCCTCGCTACTGCCCCTGGCGCCTAGAACACCGGCGCGTCTTTGGGGAAGGGCTGACCCGTCCACTTGATCGAGATCTCGTCCAGCTCGCCGCTCACCTTCAGCCAGGCGATCACGGTGTTCAGCCACTGGTGCAGATCGTGTGCGTCCTGGCGCGTGGCTATCGACATGTACTGGCGGGCGATCTCGAACTTCAGCTCGAGGTCGGTGTTGGGTCTCGCCTTCTGGAACTCGGCGAGGATCGTGTTGGGGATGACGGTGGCGTCCACCTGACCGGAGGCGAGGGCCTGGATGGCGATCGAGTCGTCGTCGAAGCGCGAGATGTTCGTGCCCTCCGGGGCGGCCGCGACGAGCGCGGTCTCCTGCGGTGTAGCTCTCGCGACCGCGACGGTCTTGCCGGCCAGGTCTTCCCAGCCCGAGATGTCGGTGCCGGCGGGCGCCACGACGTTGGTCGTGAACGTCACGTACGGGATCGTGAACATGACGACGTTCGCCCGCGCCGGGGTCGGCGTGAGCGTGGCGATGACGATGTCGACCATGTCGTTCTCGAGGGCGGGGATGCGGGCGGCCGTCGGGTACGCCGTGATCTCGGCCGTGACGCCCATGTACTCGGCGAGGGCGTTCGCGACGTCGACGTCGTAACCCTCGATCTGTCCGGATGCGTTGACGATGCTGAACGGCGGGGCCGCACTGTTGACCCCGACCCGGAGGACGCCCCTGGAGATAAGCTCGTCCACGGTCTGCGCGAACGCCGTGCTCGTCGCCGCGACCAACAAGAACAGTGCCGCTACGATCACCCTTGAAAGCTTCATGTTCCTCCTAACCGTGCCGCGTACGGCTACGTCGGCCGCAGCACCGAGAACCGGCGCTTTGTCCCAACCACTGTCAGGCGCGTTGGCGCTTGGCCAACCCAATGTCTGATTCGCACATTGTGTCATATCATTATAACTTTAGTCAAGACAGGCGCGGTACTTGAGTCTCGAATATTGCGCATTTTGCGCGCTGGACGGAATGTATCAACATGGCCACTATGTCCTAACATTGCTCGGGGCGT
>CAZMFX010000050.1:0-15328 GCA_964565625.1 uncultured bacterium | reverse complement strand
TGTGTCATATCATTATAACTTTAGTCAAGACAGGGCGCGGTACTTGGGTATCAATTGTTACACAGTTTACGTTCTGGACGGTATGTTTCAGCATCTCAACTATGTCCTAACATTGCTCGGGGCGTTGTCCATCCGACCGTGGGCCGCTTCCACGAGGCACTTCAGGTAGTAGTAGTCGCCGTACCCGGTGGCCCCGTCGATGCCCAGGCCGTGAGGCAGGTCCGCTGTCGCGTGCCCGAGGAGGGCGTGCCGCGGCGCGGCGTCGGCGTATTCCTGGCTGAGAGACCGGAGAACCTCGAGCGCGTACCGTTCCAGCTCGGCGTCTTCCGTCGCCGCCGCGAGGCGCTGCATGCCGAACGAGCTGATGGCGGCCGCCGCCGAGTCACGGGGCTGGGCGGCCTGGCTCGAGCCCGCCTCGCCGGCAGGTGACCTGCGTGGGTCGACGTCGAAGTCCCAGTACGGCACGAGGTCGTCCGGAACGTTCGCCCGGTAGAAGTCGGCAGCTCTTCGCGCCGCGCGCAGGTACTCGGGCTTGGGCAGCGCCTCCCCCAGCATCGAGAGCCCCGCGATAGCCCATCCCAACCCTCGCGACCAACGGCTGTCCGGTGCGCTGCCCTGGTAGGTGGCGCCGCCGAGTGGAGCGCCGCTTCCCGGGTCGAACCGGAAGACGTGGTAGGCGGAGCCGTCAGGCCTCAGGTGGTTGGCCACCGACAGGTCGGCGTGCTTCACCGCCGCGCGCTCCAGTTCCTCTTCGCCTGTCTGCTTGGCCGCCCACACGACGAGCGGGAGGTTCATGAGCGTGTCGACGAGGCTCGCGCCGGCCCAGTCGTCCCCGCCGAAGAAGCCCCAGCCCGGTATGAAGCCTGCCGACGGGTGCGCCTGCGCGATCAGAGCGCGCGCCGCGTCTATCGCCGCCGAGCGGTAGCGCTCGTCCCCCGTGAGGCGCCAACCGACCACGGCGCTGGGGTAGAACATCATCCCCAGGTCGTGGTTCTGCTCCTCGTTGCGGCGCGGCAGGTACCTCTCCAGGAAGTGCTCGGCGCGGCGCCTTATCTCTTCGTCGCGCCTGACCCGGTAGTGCAGCCACAGCTGGCCGATCCAGAAGCCGCCGGTCCAGACGCCGTCCGGGTACGTCACCCATTCGCCCGCCTCGGTCACGTGCGGGAAGTCTGCCAGGGCCCTGCTCGCCTCCTCTACCCTGTCGAGCGCGCGGTCGAGCGCCGGCCCCAGCCACTCCGACGCGCTGCCGCTACGCTCCAGACGGTTCGCCTCCGTCATCTCCGCTTCTCCTTCTTGACGAACCTGCCGACTGCCTGCTGCTGGGCGTCTGTCGTGAAGCACACCGCAACGCCGTGACGCTCGACCGCGTAGCCGGCCGGGCCTCCGTCGCGCGCAGCGTGCACCGCCTCCTTGGCGAACCCGAGCGCCGTGCGGCCCGTCGGCAGCAACGTCGTCACGTACTCGATCGTCCGGTCGAGCAGCTCTTCCCGCGCCATCACCCGCTGAACCAGCCCGATCCGCTCGGCCTCGTCGGCCGCGATCAGGCGCCCGGAGTAGATGAGGTCCTTGGCGCGGGCCTCGCCGACGGCTCGCGGGAGCCGCTGGGTGCCTCCCCAGCCCGGCAGGTTGGCGAGCGTCGCCTCCGGCTGACCCAGCTTGGCGGTGCTGGCCGCGAACCGCATGTCGCATGCGAGGGCCAGCTCCAGGCCGCCGCCGAGCGCGTACCCGTTGACCGCCGCAACGACGGGCAGCGGCAGGTCTTCCAACCTCTGGAAGACCTCCTGGCCGCGCCGCATGAGCTCCTCTGCGCCCACGGCGTCGAGCGTGGTGAACGTGCTTATGTCGGCGCCGGCCGAGAACGCCCTGTCGCCCGCGCCGGTGACCACGACCGCACCCACGGCGGTGTCCGCCCTGGCCGTGTCGATCGCCTCGTCTAGCGCGCTAAGCATGGCGGCGTCTATCGCGTTGAGGACTTGTGGCCGGTCGAGCGTGATCAGCAGGATGTCGCCTTGCGGCGTGCCGCGCTTCTCTGTTGTCAGGCCCGTCATGAGAGGGTTCCCGCGAGCGACCCTTCGGCCGCTGCTACCGCGCCGTCCCCATCGAACAGATGGCCAGGCATCGGCGCTGGGGTACCAGCCAGCACGGGGTCGAACTCCATGTGGGCGCGCACGTCCGCGTCGTAGTCGACGCCTGGCGCCAGCTCCCGCAGGACGAGACCCTCGCTAGTTAGCTCGAATACGGCGCGCTCCGTTACCACGAGCACGCGTCGGCCGGCGGCGAGCGCCTCCCGCCCGCTGAAGGTGACCTCCTCGACGCTTCTTACGAACTTCCTTACGGAGCCCTCGCGCTCGATGGCGAGCTTGCCCCCTCGGCCGGCGACCCTCAGCCCCTTGGCCGTGAACGTGCCGCAGAAGACGACGGTTCGCGCCCCCTGGGCGATGTTCATGAACCCGCCCGGGCCCACGACGCGGTCACCGAAGCGGCTCACGTTGACGTTGCCCTCGCCGTCTATCTCGGCGAAGCTGAGGACCGTCAGGTCAAGGCCGCCGCCGTCGTAGAAGTCGAAGAGGCTGGCCGGGTCTATGAAGGCGCGGGCGTTCCACATCAGCCCGAAGTCGGCTCCCCACGCCGGGATGCCCCCGGAAGCTCCCTGCTCGACGCTGAAGGTGACGTCGCGGTCGCGCCCCGTGACCGCGGCCATGCCGGCGACGCCGTCTGCGATCCCGAAGCCTAGGTTCACCACCATGCCCGGCCTCAGCTCGTCTGCGGCCCTCGCGGCGATGATCCTGCGCTCGGGCCTTCCGATGCTCCTCTCCGGGATATCGGTGTCCAGCTCGCCGGACAGCCCGGGGTGGTAGCGCGTCTCGAACGAGAGCCTCTGGTCCGGATCCTCCACGAGCACGTCGACGAGGTAGCCGGGAACTCGGACGTCGCGGGCATCTAAGGTGCCGGCCCTGGCGACGCGCTTCACCTGCGCGATTACGAGGCCGCCGTTGGCGCGCACCGCCTGCGCGGCGTGCAGACCGTCCAGGACCGCCCCCTCGTGCTCGAAGCTCAGGTTGCCCTCGGCGTCGCCGGTGGTGGCGCGGATGATCGCGACGTCCAAGTCCGGCACGTCGTAGTGGAGCCACGTGCTGTCGTCAAGCTTGCGCACCTCGGGCAGCAGGGTCGTGCGCGGCACGTCGTTGCGGGTGCGCGCGTCCAGGTATGTCCCTAGGCCGACGCGCGACAGCAGGCCGGGCCGCTTGCCCGTCTTCTCGCGCAGTAGCTGGGACAGCACGCCCTGGGGCCAGATGCCGGATTCGATCTCGCCGCTGGCCGCCATGCGCGCCAGCTCCGGCGCCCAGCTCCAGTGGCTGCCGTATACGCGCCTCACCATGCCGGCGTGCGCGAAGCGCTCCGTTCCCCCGCCCTGTCCGTCTCCCAGCCCGTTGGGGTGGACGACGACCAGGTCGCGCGGCTCGCCCGTGTCGAGGAAGCGACGCTCCAGCGCCGCCAGTACCGCCGCCGGCTCGTTGATGCCGCCGCCGGAGCCGCTTATCACGATCGTGGCGTTCGAGGGGATGAGCGCCACCGCCTCTGCCGCGTCGAGCCTGCGTGCCTTCATGCGTAACCTCTCGCTGCGCTCTTCATCGGCCCGCTACCGGTCCGACAGGTGACGCTATGGAGTCGTCGAGCTTGCCACCCGTCCCGGCCAGGTCCCCGAGGACGAAGGTGAAGTCGTAACTGTCCGGAGCGAGGCAACAACGGAAGAACTCGATGGGCAGATGGCCGCCCGCGTACGAGACGCGCTCGACTATCAGCGCGGGTGAGCGGTTCGGCAGCCGCAACACCTCGGCTTCTTCCGGCCGGCATTCGCGGGCGTAGAGCCGCTGTCTTGCGCCCGTCACCTCGTGGCCGTAGCGGTCCGCTGTCAGCCTGAACAGCGACTGCGAGAGGTCCTGCTCGAGTAGGTCGGGAAAGAGTGCGAGGGGCAGGTACGAGACCTGAAGGGCCATCGGCTGACCGCTGCCAGAGTGGAGCCGCTCGATGCGCGCGAGGTCGGCGTCTGCGTGGCTGCGGAGCAGCTCTGCGATCCGCTCGTCGCGCGTCACGCTGGCCCGCAGGACCGTCACCGACGGGTCCATGCCGGCGGCCAGTATGTCGTCCCTGAAGAAGCCGGGCAGGCGCATGAGCTCCTGGTGCACGCGCCCCGTGGCGCGTCGCAGGCGGCTGCGCGGCTTCGGCCTGTAGAGGACGCGGTCCGTCAGCAGCTCCTGGACCGCCTGTCGCACCGTCACGCGGCTGACGCCGAACGCGTCGCCCAGCTCGCCTTCGGTCGGCAGCTCCTCGCCCGGCTCCAGGTTCCTGGTGACCCACGCCTCTAGCCTCAACCTCACCTGGTGATAAAGCGGCGTCGGCTGCGAGGGGTCGAGTCCGCCGCGCAGCGAAGCCAGCCTTTGATCCGGCATGTTCCAATATTAGGACATAGATTCGAACACTGTCAATTTGGGAGATCAGTTCGGGCTCGACTCGGTCGGCGTGAGGATACCTCTCGGCTCACTCGTAGCCGTCGGGCCGACCGGGTCGCCCGGAACCCGGTCAGTGAGAAGAACTGGCGAGCCACTTGACACGGAAGCGCCGCTCCCCTAAAGTCTGTACAAACCTTGTTCATACCTTGGACAAGGAGCTTGAAGGGAGCGAGAAAATGGGTACCACAAGGACCATCGCAATGCTGCTCGTGATAGTGGGCGCACTCAACTGGCTGCTGGTAGGCCTCTTCGGCTTCGACCTCGTCGCCGCCATAACGGGGAACTCGTTCGGCGAGAAGAACGCGCTGTCCAGCATCATCTACGTGCTGGTCGGCATCGCGGGCATCGCCCTGATACCGGCGGCGTTCGCTGCGCCCAAGACCACGCCTGCCGTGTCGCGCAGCCACAGCTGACCGGGAAGAACCACAAGGTAAAGCGCTTGTATCGAGAGGGCGGCCCGTACGGACAGGGCCGCCCTCCTCTTGCCTTTCACCCGGAAGGTCAGCGGCTCTTGGACAGCAGCGCCCGCAACTCAGGCACCACCTTGCGAGCGTCGTTCCCCAGGAACACGCCCCCCAGCTCCGCGGCAAGCTCTGGCGACCTCTCCAACACCTTTCCACCGAGAACCAGCAGCGCCGGAAGCGACCTGAGCACGGGCGTCTCGGCCTTCAACCGTGCCAACGACTCTTCGGTGGTGGTGGAGATCATCACAGCGTCCGCGCGCTGCTTCTCGACCATGTCTGCCAGGTCTGAAAGCGGCGTGTTCGCCCCAAGGTAGACGACCGTGAAGCCCGATCTCTTGAGCATCAACGCCAGGATCAGGGCCCCCAGCTCATGCTGCTCTGCTGGAGCGCAGGCCACCACGACCAGCGACCCGCCTGCCTGATCCGGCATGATCCTGAGCAGGCTGCGCAGTCTTCCCTGCAGGTAGTTGCTCGCGAAGTGCTCGGTGGCCACGCTTATGGTTCCTGCGTGCCACAGGTCCCCGATCCGGACCAGTGCGGGCCGGATCACCTCCAGCAGCACGGCGTCCAGTGGGTACAGCGCGATGGCCGCGCCGAGAACGTTCTCGGCGCGACCGGAGTCTAGCGCCACCAGCGCGTCGGACAGCTCGTTCGACAAGTCGTCCGTCGGCCGGGACCCCCCAGGAGCGAGCTCGGCCTCCATGACCATCGCCGCTGCACGTGATGGCGGGACGCCTTCGGCCACCAGGTCGCGCATCCGGCTTATGGCGTCTATGTCGCCTTCGCTGAAGTAGCGGTAGCCGCTCTCGGAACGCTCCGGCTTGGGGAACCCGTAGCGCCTCTCCCACTGGCGCAACGAGCTGGCCGGCACCCCCGTGCGCTCCTCGACCTCTCTTACGGTGTACTTCCCGTCCACTCGAACCTCTTTAGTCAAACCTTAGTCAACGTTCGCTTCAGCTTTATAGCACGGATTAGCCCGTCCACAAGAGCTGATCGGCGCGAAAGCCAAACCGAGACCACCGGTTCTCATCCGCTCCCATCGTTCAGTCTGTACAGTCTTTGTATCAGCTTTGTAGAAGGTATGGCTTCGAGGCTGAAACCCAAGCAGTGAAAGGCGTACGAGATGAAGAAGGTTCTACCCGTCCTCCTGGCCTCTATGGCCGCCCTCACCATGGTCGCCTGTGCACAGAGCCAGGTGCCCGCAACGGTGGTCGACGTCGCGGCGAGCGACCCCCAGTTCTCCACGCTGGTGACAGCTGTGCAGACCGCCGACCTAGTAGACACCCTCTCGTCCGAGGGCCCGTTCACCGTGTTCGCCCCGACCGACGCTGCCTTCCAGGAAGCCCTCGACACGCTCGGCATCACCGCTGAGGAGCTGCTCGCACGAGATGACCTGGCGGCCATCCTCACCTATCACGTCGTGCCAGCAGAAGTGCTGGCCGCTGACGTGATCCAGGCGGTCGAGGACGGCGGCGGCCAGTTCATGGTGTCGACCGTCAACGGTGAGCAGATCGCCGTCACCGTCGTAGATGGCGTGGTGACGCTGAACGGCGCGGCAAGCGTTACCGCCGCGGACCTCATGGCTGGCAACGGCGTGGTGCACGTGATAGACGCCGTGCTGCTGCCACCGGCGGAGTAAGCAACCAAACGCCTGCGAATGAGGCTCCGAGCCGACTGGCTCGGAGCCTCCACTCACGTCGCAGCGCCAGAATCGACACTCGGGAGATGAGAACCGGAATGGACACGTCCAGCACATACACCCACACCGCCAGCGTCGCAGCATCGGGCGTACCGCGTTGGCTGAGGATCGTCTTGCCCGGCCTGATCATCGCCGCCTGGCTCGCCGCCGCGGCGGTGGGAGGGCCGTACTTCGGGCGTGTCGAGGAGGTCTCGAGCAACGACGCCACGGCCTACCTGCCGGATTCGGCCGAGGCGACGACGGTTCAGAGGCAGTTGGGCGACTTCGTCGGCACGGGTTCAATTCCCGCCGTTGCGGTGTTCACCGCCGAGGCTCCACTCACGCCGGAACAGCTGGATGCCATAGGAGAGCGTCTGACGGCCATCGCCTCTCTGGCTGGCGTGGCCGGCGGAACATCGCCCGCCATCCCATCCGAGGACGGGCTGGCCGCACAGGCGTTCATACCCGTCACGGCTGACGACGAGCTCGGCGACCACGTCGTCGCCTTGAGCGCCGAGCTGAGGCGCGACCTGCCGGCCGGCGTGAGCGTGCACGTGACGGGTCCGGCCGGCTTCACCAGCGCCCTGGTCGAGGCCTTCAGCGGCATAGACGGCCTGCTCCTCGTCGTGGCGTTGGCGGCCGTTGCCGTGATCCTCCTTCTCGTCTACCGCTCGGCCCTCCTGCCCATCGTGGTCCTCTCCACCAGCCTGTTCGCGCTGTGCGCTGCGCTGCTCGTCGTGTGGTGGCTGGCCAAGGCCGGCGTGCTCCTCCTCAGCGGCCAGACCCAGGGCATCCTCTTCATACTCGTCATCGGGGCGGCCACCGACTACTCGCTCCTCATGGTGGCCAGATACAGGGAGGAACTGAGGCACGTCGAGAGCCCGCTCGCCGCGATCCGGCGCGCGGTGCGCGGCTCGATAGAGCCGATCCTGGCCTCTGGCGGCACCGTCATCGCAGGGCTCCTGTGTCTCCTGCTCAGCGACCTGCGCTCCAACTCGTCGCTCGGCCCGGTGACGGCGATAGGCATCGTGTTGGCGATGCTCTCGGCGCTCACTTTCCTCCCGTCCGTCCTCTACCTTCTGGGGAGGTCAGCGTTCTGGCCACGGCGACCGGCCTTCCAACCCGGGCTTGCCGACGACGCGATACCCACCGGATGGTGGTCGCGGCTGGCCGCGAGCATCGCGAGGCGGCCGCGCCGGGTGTGGGTCGGGACGACGCTGGTCCTTGCGGTCGCGACGCTGGCCGTGGGTCAGCTCAGGGCCAACGGGGTCCCGCAGTCGGAGCTCATCCTGGGGGGCTCGGAAGCCCTCACGGGTCAGAGACTGCTGGCGGAGCATTTCCCTGGTGGGTCCGGTAGCCCCGTCTACGTGCTCACGCCCGCAGAGGAGCTTCAGGCCGCTGCCGATGTCCTGCTCGCGTCTCCCGGCATAGCCCGCGTGGCCGTCACCGCCGCCGGATCCTTCACCGGTACGGCGAACGTCACGGCGAACGGCATCTCCGCTGGCCGCCCTGGCGCTCAGCCCGCCGAGCCCACCGTGGTAGACGGGAACGTCCTGCTGCAGGGAACTCTCGTCGACGCGGCAGACAGCGATGAGGCGATCGCCACCGTCGAGGACCTGCGCACCCAGCTGGCATCCGTGGTGACGGGCGACGTAGCCGTCGGCGGAGCCACCGCCACAGCCATCGACACCATCGCGGCCTCGATCCACGACCGCACCCTGATCATCCCGGTCGTGCTGGTGGTCATCACCCTGATCCTGATGGTGCTGCTGCGGTCGGTCGTGGCGCCCATCCTGCTCATCCTCACGACCGTGCTGTCGTTCGGCGCCACCATGGGCATCTCTGCTCTCGTGTTCAACGACCTGCTCGGGTTCCCTGGCGCCGACCCTGCCGTGCCGCTATACGGCTTCGTGTTCCTCGTGGCGTTGGGCATCGACTACAACATCTTCCTCATGACGCGGGTGCGCGAGGAGGCGCTCAAGGTCGGAACGCGCAAGGGCGTGAAGCGTGGCTTGACTGTCACGGGCGGCGTCATAACGTCTGCCGGCGTCGTGCTGGCCGCGACCTTCGCCGCGCTGGCCGTGATCCCCATCTTGTTCCTTGCCCAACTGGCTTTCATCGTCGCGTTCGGAGTGCTGCTCGACACCTTCGTCGTACGTTCGCTTCTCGTGCCGGCGCTGGCGCTGGACATCGGCCCTCGGATCTGGTGGCCCGCGAGGCAGCCGAGCTCTTGAACGACTTCACCAGCTGAGGAGGCGGACAGGCACACGACATCGCCCACCGAAACGGAGCACGCAGGCTACGCCTCTCCGACAGGCAGGGCGTGCAGCGCTCCGGTGGCTACCGTCACCTCATCACCGACGCTCCACATCCCAACTGCGGCAGGGTTGGAGGTCTCCACGAGCAGCGGCCCCAGCCCCGGGACGTCTACGAGGTACTCGGCGTGGTCACCGAGGAACATCGCCCTAGTCACCGTCCCGGGCACGCCGTCGCCTCCCCTCTCCAGGGTCACCGCCTCCGGCCTTGCGACCAAGGTCACTTGATCGTTGATCGCGGCCTCGGTGGGTGCGCTCAGCGGGAACCGGCGGCCAAGGATCTCGACGGTGTTCACGTCGACCACGGTGCCTGCAAGGAAGTTGGCCTTGCCTATGAAGTCGGCGACGAACCGGTTGGCGGGTCTGGCGTAGAGCTCCCGGGGGTCGGAGACCTGCTCTATGGCGCCTCGGTTCATCACGACCACGACGTCGGAGAGAGCCATGGCTTCCGACTGGTCGTGCGTCACGTAGACGCTGGTGATGCCCAGCCGTTGCTGGAGCTCTCGGATCTCGACGCGCATCTGCTCCCTCAGCTTGGCGTCGAGGTTGGAAAGCGGCTCGTCGAACAACAGGACGTGCGGCTCCAGCACGATGCAGCGGGCCAGGGCAACCCGCTGCTGCTGCCCACCTGAGAGCTGACTGGGCGCGCGCCCGGCCATCCCACCGAGGCCTACGAGCTCGAGGACGTCGGCGACCCGGCGCTCTAGGGTCGCTTTGTCTACGCCCTGCATGCGCAGGCCGAAGGCCACGTTCTCGTACACGTTCAGGTGCGGGAAGATGGCGTAGGACTGGAACACCATGGCCGTGTCGCGTGCGTTCGGCGCCAGTCGGTCGACGCGTTTCTCGCCGAACCACACCTCGCCGCTCGTCGGCTCCTCGAACCCGGCGATCATCCGCAGCAGTGTGGTCTTGCCGCACCCGGATGGCCCCAGCAGTGTGACCATCGCACCCTTCTCGACGGCCAGGTCGACATCGTTGACGGCGACCACGTTCGGTCCTCCATCGTGGCCCGGGAACTCCTTCCGCAGGCGCACCAGCCTCAGGTCAACAGCCATGGTCTCCCCGTTCGCGCCGGCGAGCCCGGCTGCCAATGCAGGTCATCCGAACCGCACCGTAGAAGCCGCCGCACTGCCGCGCCCGACGACGAGCGTTATCACGCTTATGGCGAGAAGCACGATCAGCAGTAGAACCACGCTGAACGCGGCCGCCACCCCCAACCGGCCGGAGCCAACCTGGTTGAGGATCTGGACGGTCATAAGGTTCCAGTTGGCCGATACCAGGAAGATGGCGGCGCTGATCGCCGTCATGGCCCGCACGAAGCCGAACACCAGACCGGAGAAGAACGCCGGCGCGATGAGCGGCAGCGTGATGCGGCGGAAGGTCGTGAGGGCATTGGCTCCGAGGTTCTGGGCGGCCTCCTCGATCGACGGATCGATCTGCCTGAGGACCGCGATGCCGGACTGGATCCCGACCGGAACGTAGCGGAACACGAAGTTGAGGATCAGGATCGCGAGCGTGCCAGTGAGGATCAGGGGCGGGCCGTTGAAAGCGAGGATGTAGCCGATGCCGGCCACCGTGCCGGGCACCGCGAAGTTGAGGATGGAGGTGAACTCCATCGCACCCTTGCCGGGAAAGGTTCGGCGCACGACGAGGAACGCTATGACCATGCCGAGCAGACCGCTGATCGGCGTCGACAGCACGGCCACTATGACCGTGTCCTTCACCGTGTCCCAGCCCACATCGAAGACGTAGCGGAAGTGACGCAGCGTAGCGGTGTAGTCGAAGCCCCACACCGCCGTCAGCGACCCCATGACGATGACGCCGTAGAACGCCACCACCACGAGGCCGAACAGCGCGACGACCCCGAACAGAGCCCACTTCGCCCCGGGCGAGACCGCCTTGGCGGTCGACGCCGTCGGCTTGCCGGTGACCGTTACGTACTGGCGCTTGTTTATGTAGTAGCGCTGAATGGCGAAAGCGGTTATGGACGGCACCAACAGCACGGCTGCCAGCATGGCGCCACGGGCCAGGTTGAAGGACCCGGTGATCTCCAGGTACGCCTGCGGCGCAAGCATCGGGAAGGCTGCGCCGGCCAGCACCAGCGGGTTGCCGAAGTCGGCCATCGACTCTATGAGCACGACAAGGAACGCGCTGGCTACCCCGGGCAGCGATAGCGGGAACACGACTCGCCAGAAGACCTGCGCCCGGCTTGCTCCCACGTTGAGGGCAGCGTCTTCCAGCGTCGGGTTGATACCGGCAAGCACGCCACGCAGCGACAGGTAGGCGATGGGTGTGAACGTGAAGATCTGGGAGGCGACAACGCCCCACAGTCCGTAGATGCTGAAGTTGTTCAAGCCGAGCAGCTGCCGCGTGACGATGCCGTTGAAACCGAAGAGGAACAGGATCGATATAGCACCGGAGAACGGAGGTGACACGAGCGGCAGGATGGTTAGGTTGTGGAACAGGCGTTTGAGGGGCGCGTCCGTACGCGTCAGGACGTAGGCAGCTACGTACCCGAGTACGACGCTGCCCACGCCCACAAGCGCTCCCACCAGGAGGCTGTTGCGGAGCGCGTTCCGGTACAGGCGGCGCTCCGCCATCAGTGCGTAGTTGTCCAGTCCAAGGCCGTCCGGTGTGCGGAAGCTCTGCAACAACACCAGCAGCAACGGATAGACGACGAACACCAGCAGCGCGGCCATGATCACGACGACCATCACCAGCAGCAACGGGTCGCGCGCCAGGACGCGTATCTCGCGCAGTGCTCGGTTCAATGTCGGTACGGCTCAGGCGTTACTGCCCGAGTACCTCCTCGACCCAGCGGTCTACGAGCCTCTGACGATTCGCGGCGGCGAACTCCGGATCGAAAGCGATGAGCTTGATCTCGTCGAGGGACGGGACCCCTTCGCCGGCGCTGACGTCAGCGCGGATGGGCAGGAAGTACGTCTTGTTGGCCGCCAGCGCCTCCTGGCCGGCGGTCGAGGTGATCCAGTCGACCAAGGCACGCGCCTCCTCCAGGTTCGTAGCGCCCTGCAGGATGGAAACGGCCGCCACCTCGTAGCCGACGCCCTCCGTCGGGAAGACGATGTTGACGGGGAAGCCCTCGTCGATGAGCTGCAGGAACCCAGGCGAGAACTGGATGGCGACGGCCGTCTCGCCGACGCCGAGCGCACCCGACGGCGCCGTGCCCGACTGCGTGTAGGTCTGGATGTTGTCGTTGAGCGCCTTGAGGTACTCGAACGCGCCATCCTCACCGTAGATACCGCTCAACGTCAGGATGAGGTTGTATGCGGTGCCAGAGGACTGCGGGGACGGCATCTGGATCAGCCCGCGGTACTGGTCGTCGAGCAGGTCGTCCCACGTAGAGGGTACAGAAGCCCCTCGGGATTCGAGGATGTCGGTACGCACGCCAACCGCCATCGGGTTGGTGTAGATGGCGTGCCAGAAGCCCTCTGGGTCCTTGAACTCGGCCGGCAGGGCGTCGGCCCCGGCGGCTACGTACGCCTGCGTGAGCCCGCGCTCCTTGGCGACGATGTGGTTCTCGCTGGGCGCGCCGAACCATACGTCTGCCTGCGGACGGTTGCTCTCCGCCTCGATTCGCGACAGCGCCGGGCCGGAGGACAGGAACACCATCTGAGTCTGGATGCCGGTGTCGGCCGTGAAGGCATCGAGAAGGAGACGGGCGTTCTCCTCGTCCACGCTGGAGTAGACGACAAGGGTCTGCGCTGAAACGACACCAAGCGATAGAACTACGGCGACGGCGGCCAGTAGACGACGGACCATTTCACACCTCCCATGGCTGCGGTTTTAGTGGTGCGAACCGCGGTTCGCGACAGCATATAGACACGGCACGACCCATGACGCCATGAGTGAACGCAACGTCCATGGGAGACCGTTACGCCCGACGGATAGGCATGGGCCGCGTGCAGCTTCCGAGGCCGACACCTCTACCCAAGAGGGCCGCCCTGTCGTCACCCCTGTCGCCGGTGCCCGTTCAACCCAGGTCAAGGGCTAGGAAAAGGAACAAGTGATAGCCTCGGTCCCGTAACGCCACTAGAAACAGGGAGGAACACATGAAGCGTCTGCTCATCTCGTTGCTTGCCGCCGTGGGGGGTCTCGCGCTGGCGCAGGAGACGTTGAACGTCGGCCTGCTACTACCGTTCACGGGCCAGTACGACTGGGTGGGTGCGAACGTTCAGCCCGTCGCCCAGATGATCGCCGACGAGATAAACGAGAGCGGCGGCATCGAGGGCGCGCAGATCAGGTTGCTCCAGGGCGACACCGAGGGCACGGTCGACGCCGGTTTCACGGCCGCCCAGAAGCTGATCAACGCTGACGGCGTGCTCGTGCTGGTGGGCCCGACCTCGCTCTCCATCGCGGGATCGCAGCAGCTGATCGTCGACACAGGCACGCCCATGGTCTCCCCCACCGCGGGCACCACCGCGCTCGACGCCTACAACGACCAGTACATGTTCCGCACCGTCCCGTCAGACTCACTGGGTGGCCGTGCCATCGCACGCGCAGCGACAGACGCTCAGTACCTCGCGGGTGACGCGTTCGAGCGGCCCGTCCTCATGGTCGGCGACGCGCCGGCGATGATCTCCTTCCAGGACCCGATCGCCTCTTCGTTCGAGGACTACGGGACGCCCGTGCTGGCGAACATGCTCTTCACTCCGGGCAAGACCAGCTACCGCACGGAGATCCAGGAGGCGCTCGCCAACGACCCGGACGTCATCGTGCTCGTCGCCAGCCCAGAGGACTCGGCGCGCGTCATGCAGGCGGCCTTCCAGGCAGGCTACGAGGGCACGTGGTTCGTGACGCAGGACCAGACGACGAACGACTACATCGAGCTGGCCACCCCAGAGCTCGTCGAGGGCATCTACGGCCTCGAGGAGGTCGCAGCACCCGAGAGCGCCGACCTGAACGAAGCGTTCCAGGAGCGGTACATGGAGTACAGCGGCCTCGACGTGCAGATCTTCGGCACGAACACGTACGACGCCATGAACGTCATCGGCCTCGCCATGCTGCGCGCCGCGCGCGACGACGGCGAGATCACCCGCGAGACGATCACCGCCAACATCCGCCCGGTCACCGACCCAGGGGAAGGCAAGGTCGTCGTTCACGACTACACGTCGGGCAAGGAAGCGCTCGAGGCCGGTCAAGAGGTCGACTACCAGGGTCTTGTGGGGCCGGTCGACTTCGACCAGTACGGCAACATAACGGCGCCGTTCGCCATCAAGCAGGTGGTCGACGGCGAGTGGACGACCGTCGAGATCGTCCCAGCAGAAGCGCTGGACTGACGAAAGCGTACGGCGGGCGCGCAAGCGCCTGTCGGACAATCTGCGGTGGGTCGAGGAGCGTAACGGTGCTCCCGGCCCACCGCCGGTCCGATACCCTATCTGTGCTCCTGACCCTTCAGTGGATAACCTGAGCCGATGACGGCGCTGCTGCAGACGCTGCTCTTCGGCCTGGCCACCGGCGCGGTGATCAGCCTCAGCGCGGTCGGCCTGTCTCTCTCATACGGCGTCACGCGTTTCATCAACTTCTCCTACGGCGAGCTATTGACGTTGGGCGCGTATCTTACGTTCGTCGCCGTCTCTTTCGGCCTGTCTCTGCCCCTCGCCGCCGCCGTCGGGATGGTCGTCGTCGGCATCGTTGGCGTGCTGCTCGCCCGAGTCTTCTTCGACCCGATCCTCAAGCGCGGCTTCCTCGCCCTGCTGGTCACGAGCGTCGGGCTGGCCTTCGTGCTGCAGAACGTCGTGCGCATGATCTTCGGCTCGAGCCCTGAGCGCTTCCCTCTGCCCCTCATGCGGCCGTGGCGCGTCGGCGAGCTGATCGTGCCAAAGGTCCCTGTCCTCGTCATAAGCATCGCGCTCGTCACGATGCTGGCCGTCCACCTCATGCTCCGCTTCACGCGCATGGGCAAGATGATGCGCGCCACCAGCGACAACGGCCCACTGGCGCGCGCGTCAGGCATAGTCACGAGTCGCGTCCTCTCCACGACGTGGTTCATAAGCGCCGCGATCGCGGCTTTGGGGGGCGTGCTCCTGGGCATGACGCAGTTGTCGCTCCAACCGATAATGGGCTGGAGCTTCCTGCTCGTCGTGTTCGCGGCGGTGCTCCTAGGCGGCATAGGCAACCCGTACGGGGCGATGCTCGGGGCGCTGATCGTGGGTCTCGGCATCGAACTCGGGGTCGCCTACATCGCTCCCGACTACGGCTACGCCTTCGCGTTCCTCTTGCTCGTCGTCGTGCTCCTCGTGCGCCCACGGGGGCTGCTGAAGGGCAGCTTCTGATGGACCTCGTAGGGTTCTTCGCCGGCCTGCTCACCCTGGCACTCATATACGGCGTGCTCACGCTCGG
>CAZMFX010000049.1:8282-17395 GCA_964565625.1 uncultured bacterium | reverse complement strand
GCGTCAACCTCCTCGGCTGCGCCGACCTGCGCGGCCGCGTCCGGCGGGGCCTCGCCATCCGCCCTCACCAGTCGCCTGAACCACAGGCCCGTAGCGGCTATGAGCACCCCTGCCATTGATAGGAGGATCCAGCCCAGGCCCTCGGCGGCGTGACGGGCGCTCGCGGGCAACACCCCGTCGCGCAGCGCCCGCATCTGAGTCTCGTGATCGGGGGCCATTAGGTCGATGACCGGAACCGACTGCTCGGTGCCCGAGTACGACCACGGCGAAGGCGACTTGGCGAGCGGGCGCCAGCCGTCTGGCGAGAAGGCGTCGTACACGCCGCTCATCGCGTAGGCTTCCACCTCGCTCCCGATGCCGGAAGGCAGCGAGACGACGAAGACGTCGCCGTCGAGAGACATGTCTAGCGGTGACCACTGGACGGTCTGCTCCTCGCCCAGAGGAGCGGCAGACCCGAACGCGCCGCGTGGCGTGATGCGCACGGCGTAGTCCCAGCCGCGACCCGGCGGCATGAGCATCCCTGGGCCCTGGAGCGTGGCGGTGGCGCCTCCCTCGGCGAAGTCGAGGTAGACATCGACGACCGCGCGGTTGAACCCGCCCGGCTGTGACTCGTCGACCTCTACAGCGCCCATGGCGACGCGCATGGTGCCGGGGTCATCCTCTGCGGCGCCCGGCGTGATGCTCAGCTCCTGCAGGTCGAAGAGAGCTGCGTTGGCGTAGATGGGAGACGTCGGAGGCTCTAACGTCCCGTCGCCCGCCGCGTCGCCCGTCGGGTCGACGAGGCTGAGCGCCGCGGCCGCGGCCAGGGCCAGCAGGCTCACGTCGGCGCCTCGATCAGCGGTGGACGCGCGTCGGCAACCGGCTGCTTGCGGTGCATGCGCGCGGTGCGCACCAGCACCGTCGCCAGCTTGACGCTGTCGTGCTGGGCCAGGTGACCTTCGACGAGGAGCGGCGCACACTCGACGGGTATGCCAGCCTCCTCGAACCGTGCGCGCGAGAGGTCTACGACCTGGGCGCCTTCTTCCGCGTACGAGCGCAGACGCTGGTCGTCCAAGGGAGCGTCGTTGACGATGACGACGTCCGGCGCGCGGCTGCCGTGCTCCATCAGCGCGGTCACGTGGTCGAACACATCCAGGCCGTCGGTCTCGCCGGCCTCCGTCATGATGTTCGCGACGTAGACGAGGCCGGCTGTCGAACGCTGGAGCGCGTTGCGCACGCCGGGCACCAGCAGCGGTGGGATCGTGCTCGTGTATAGGCTGCCGGGCCCCAGCACTATCAGGTCGGCCTGCAGCAGCGCCATCTCCACCTCGGGCAGCGTGCGCGGCGATGCCGGAGACAGAGCCACCGACCTGACTGGGCCCGCCTCCATCCTCACGGCGCTCTCGCCCTTCACCACCCTGCCGTCACGTTTCGTGACCTCGAGCGTCACCGGCTCTGCCGTCGCAGGGTAGACGGACCCCGAGAGGTCGAGCAGGTCGTTGAGCACCCTGAGGGCCTGGCCGAAGTCACCCTCGTGCTCCCGCAAAGTGGTTATGAGGAGGTTGCCGAACGTGTGGCCCTCGAGCTCCTCGCCGCGCGCGAAGCGGTGCTGGAGCAGCCGGCTGAGGCTCGACTCGTCTGACGAGAGCGCGGCGAGGCAGTCAGTCAGGTCGCCGGGCGCCGGCATGTCGAACGCCTTGCGCAAACGCCCGGACGAGCCCCCGTCGTCGCTCACCGCCACGATCGCCGTCAGGTTCGACGTGTGCTCCCTCAGGCCCCTCAGCAGGTTGGATGTGCCCGTGCCCCCGCCCAGGATCACGATCTTCGGGCCGCGGCCGAGCAGGACGCGCTTGTGCAGCAGCTCTGCCGCGTCCTGGGGGCGCGGCATCCAGTTAGACAGGAGCGAGCGGTTCAGCCGCCCGACCGCGGCTATGGCTATCGCCACGCCGACGATCACAAGCGCCAGCGACACCCAACCGCCCATCTGACGCCACGGCCCCGACACGAGTACGGACTCGATCGGGTCAGCTAGGGTCTCGCGGCGCTCGTTGAACCACCAGAGGACGCCGCCTATCACGCCCCCCACCATCACGAGGGCGCCGAGGACGGCGAGCGCGACGTGGCGCTTGACGCCCATGCCTGGGACCAGCCACAGACGCCACGCGTCGAGACCCGTCCTGCGCCCGGACTTCACTCCGACTCACCGCCGTGCGCCGTGTGCTCGGCCAGCGCCTCCTCCAGGTCGCGGTGTTGGACGGTCGTGCGCAGCCCGTCCGCCAGGTCGAGGCTCAACCTCTCCGCCACGGCGACCGACCTGTGCTGACCGCCCGTGCATCCCACGGCGACCGTGTACGCCGATCGCCCAGCTGCGCCGGCGGCCTGCGTCGTTAGGGTCCGCACCAGGCTGCGCAGCTGGCTGTATGTCTCCAGCGCCTCTGGCGTGAAGACGTACGCCTGCACGCGCTCGTCTGTCCCTGGCAGGGCCCTCAGGAACTCATCGTAGAAGGGGTTGGGCAGTCCGCGCACGTCGAGCACGGTGTCAGCGTCAGTTGGCACCCCGCGCTTGAAGCCGAACGAGACGAGGCGCAGCAGGAACCCGTTGCCCGTCTGGAAGCGCTCCCTCAGGATGTTCGTGAGCCCGCGGGCCGAGGTGGCCGTCGTGTCGATCACCTCGGAGGCCATCTCGCGCAGCGGCCGCAGCTTCCTGCGCTCGGTCACGAGGTCCGAGGTGAGGGTTCCCTCCGAGATGGGGTGCGTCCTGCGGGTGAAGTTGTAGCGCCGCACGAGGACCTCGTCGTTGGCGTCGAGGAACACGACCTCTGGCGAGTGCCCCAACTCCATTAGCCGCCGGATGGCGTCAGGGGCCTGGTCCAGGTAGTCTCCTGCCCTTATGTCGATGCCGACGGCGATGCCGTGCTCCTCGTCCGACAGCAGGCCCATGAGTTGCGGCCACAGGCTGGGCGGCAGGTTGTCGACGGTATAGAACCCTATGTCCTCCAGCGCGTGCAGCGCGGTCGTCTTGCCGGACCCGCTGACGCCGGTTAGCACGACGAAAGGCACCTTCATCCCGCACCGCCTGCACGCACATGGCAGGCCAGCACGACGTCGCCTCGCTCGACTATCGCAACGTCGCCCGCCTGGGCGATCAGCTCACCTGCGCAGGCGATGAGCCAGGCGTCGGCGCCGTCGAACGCCACGAAACTCGAGCCCCCTATCGACTCGGTAGCGAACCCTGCCGTGCGTTCCGGTGTCGCCATGGGCGGTAGCTCGCCGCCGTCCTGGACCATCCGCCAGCGCTCTCCGTCGTGCACGACGGTCGCAGGCACGCCTGCCACCGTCACCTCGAAGGTGACAGGACCGGAGTCGTCCAGCAGGCGCCATCCGTAACCGTTGAGGAAGCCAACCGACTCGTCGACGCACGCAAGCACCGGTGCGCCCGGCGTGAGCTCGACCGCCTGAGCCTCTGCTGTGACGTGCCGGCGCATGGCTTGGGCCATCGCGTCTGCCGCCTCCCGCGAGTCGAAGCATCCGACGCGGACCCGCACGAACTGCCTCCCGCCGTCCATCGCGAACTCGGTGTACGCGGGGAACCCGAGGCCCTTCAGCTGAGCCGTGGCCGCCTGGGCCTCGGTGTAGTCGCGCAAGGCGACGACCTGCACCGCCCACCCCGCCTGGGCGGCCGCGATGCCGCAGCAGAGCAGAACGCCGAGCGCCAGCGCGAGCTTGGTGATACGCCTCATCCGGCCACCGCCGCGACGACCGCGCGCCTCAGGTTCGAGAGGATGCGCCAGCCCACCGCCTGGCTCTTCTCCGGGTGGAACTGCGTTGCATGGAGGTTCCCGAGCGAGAAGGCGCTCTTGAACGTCGTCTCGCCGTAAGTCGTCTCGGCACCGGGCGCCAGGGCGGCGTCCCCTGTGAGCACCGCGTGGTACGAGTTCGCGTAGTAGACGTACGCACCAGGCGGCACGCCGCGCAGCAGGGGAGAGTCCCCGTTGGGGATGAGCGTGTTCCAACCCATCTGCGGCACCCTCACGCGGCCGCGGAAGCGCTTGACGGTGCCCGGCACGATCCCCAGGCCGGGTACGCCTGGGTCCTCTTCCGAGCCGGAGCACATGAGCTGCAACCCGACGCAGACGCCGAGGAAGGGACGGCCCGCCGCGATGTGGTCGCGCACGAGCGGCTCGAAGCCCGACCTGGCGAACATCTCCATCACCTGTCCGAACCGGCCCTGGCCCGGCAGCACGAGCAGGTCGGCGCCGCGCGCGTTCCGCGGCTCGTCGACGACGAGCGGAGCAAGACCTGCACGCGACAGGGCCCTGGCGATGCTGTGGAGGTTGCCAGCACCGTAGTCGATGACCGCCGTGGTCACCGCGTGGTGAGGCATCAGATGACCCCCTTCGTCGAGGGGAGGTCGGAGCGCGTGACGCGGGTCGCCTGATGCAGCGCCCGCGCGAATGCCTTCATCACCGCCTCGCAGACGTGGTGCGTCTCCTCACCCGCGAGGACGCGCACGTGGATCGTCGCGCCCGCGTGGTTCGCGAACCCGCGCAGCAGCTCCCGCAGGTGGTAGGCGTTGAACCCGCCAGGCTCTCCCTGGAAACCGGCGGCGTCGAACGCCAGGAACGGTCTGCCGGAGAGGTCGAGGACGACGTGCGCAAGCGTCTCGTCCATGGGCACGAACGAGTCTGCGTAGCGCTCTATGCCCGCGCGGTCCCCGAGCGCCTCGTTCACCGCCTGACCCAACGTGATGCCGACGTCCTCCGCCAGGTGGTGCACGTCTACGTGAAGGTCGCCCTCGCCTGTCACGCTCATGCCAAGGCGCCCGTGCCGCGCCAACTGGTCGAGCAGGTGATCGAGGAAACCGTGACCAACGGCGCTCTGCGTCTCGGCCCCCTTGCCTGGGTCGAGGTCGATGTCGACCTTCACGCGCGTCTCGCGTGTGCCGCGTTCGAGCTTCGCGCGCCTAGCCATGCGCCCGTACCCCCTCGAGCAGGGCGCTCTCCATGGCGGAAAGGAAGGTGTCGTTCTCGTGCGGGTGCCCGGCGGTGACGCGCAGGCAGCCCTGCAGTCCAGGCAGGTGGTCCTGGCGCCTTATCACGACCCCCCGCTGCAGCAGTGCGGCGTGTACCGCCCCCGCGTCGTGGACACGGAAGAGGACGAAGTTCGTCACGCTCGGGAACACCTCTACGCCCGGCAGGCTGGCCAGCCCCTCCGAGAGCCGGCGTCGCTCGGCGATCAGCGCGCTTACCCTTTCCGCGATCAGGTCCTCCCTGTTGAGGGCCTGCATGGCGACTGCCACCTGCAACGAGCTCACGCTGAAGGGCAGCAGCGCCTTGCGCACGTTCACGGCCAGGTCGGGCGTCGTTAGCATGTAACCAAGCCGCGCGCCGGCCAGCCCAGCCGCCTTGCTGAAGGTGCGCAACACCGCAACGCCCTGAGTCCGACGCGCGAGCTCGAGGTGATCTGCGCCGCCGAACTCCACGTACGCCTCGTCGATGACGGTCAACCACCTGCCCGTTGCCTGTGTGGCAAAGGCGAAGCGTGAGACGGCCTCTGGGTCCATCCGGTTGCCTGTCGGCGCGGCCGGATCCGCGATGAACGCCACGCCCGACCTGCCGGCGAGCTGCTGGATCATGCCGTCGGCATCGAGCTCGAAAGCCGGGCCGAGAGGGACCTCCACCAGCTCGGCGCCAAGGAGCCGAGCCTGTGACGCGTAGACGGAGAAGGTGGGGGAGACCGTGAGCACCGACCTGCCGAGACCTGCGGCTATCACGAGCGCCTGGATGAGCACGTTGGAGCCGTTAGCGACGACCACTCCGGCCGCGTCCCAGCCGTGGCGCCGGGCCAACGCCTCCTCCAGGTCTACGGGATGGAGTTGCGGGTAGCGGTTGAGCCTCAGGCCGGCCATGTCGGCGGCCAACGCGCCCGCGAGCGCCCCTGCCTGATCGTCTGGGGCCTCGTTCTGATCGAGCTTCACCGGCTGCGGGTTGTGCCTGAAGTCGTACGCAGGCAGCCTCCGCACCTCTTCCCTTATGACCATGCCGTCCATGCTAGCCCCGCTCCGGTGGCGGGCGCGGGTCACTGGTCCTACTCCGCGGTCCTCTCGCGGGTGGAGGCTATCAGCTGCTCGAGCGTCGGGCCCAGGTCCGGGTCGAGCTCGACGGCACGCTCGAGCTCCACGAGGGCCTGCTCGTGGTTCTGCATCGCGATGTAGGTAAGGCCAAGGTTGAGGTGCGCCTGCGCGTTCTCGTCGTTCGCTGCGACGGCTCCGCGTAGGTTCTCCAGCGCCAGGTCGATGCGGCCGGTCCTCAGGTAGGCGTAGCCCAGGTTGTTGAGCACGATGTCGCTGTCGGGCAGCGACTCGAGCGCCGTCTTGTAGTCGGCGATCGAACCACGGTCGTCGCCCGTTAGCTGCTTGGCGTAGCCGCGGTAGAAGGCGGCGAGGGGGTTGCCCTCCTGAGCCTGTAGCGCACGCGTGAACGCCTCCCTTGCCGCGACGGCGTCGCCGACGTCAAGGGCGTAGAGACCCTGCTGGAACGCGACGCCCGCCTCTTCCGAGAACGTCACGTCGGCGTCACCCGTCAGTTGGCTCTGCTGCTCCAGCGTCGAGATGCTCCGCTGGGCGAGGGCGTTGTCGGCGTCTAGCTCCAGCGCCCTCTCGAGCACATCGCGGCCCTCGTCCAACCTGCCCATGCGTACCAGGGCCGTGCCGTAGAGCGCCTGAAGCTGGGCGTTGTCCGGCGCCCCCTCGGCCAACGGCCTCAGCAGCTCCAGCGCACCCGCCGCCCTGCCCGCCGCCAGGTAAATCTCCGCCAGGCCGAGGTCGACTTCGGCCCCGGTCCCGCGCTGCTGCTCGAAGACCTGCCTCGCGCCTTCCAGGTCGCCGCCGCGGGCCAGGGCGACCGCCAGCATCCCACCCACCTCGCGGTTGCTCGGGTTCGCCTCGTACACGGGCCGCAGCAGTTCGGCTGCGCGGTCAGGCTCGCCGGTCTTGATGAGCAGGTCGGCATGCGCCACCTCGAGCTCCGTGCTGTCAGGGAAGACCTCCTGACCAGCGTTCACGAGCTGCAGCGCCTGCTCGGCATGCGAGGCGGGGAGATGCCGCGCGAGCGCGTACAGGCCAGCGGAGCGGGACAGCGGATCCGACACCGACTGCTGCAGGTAGGAGACGGCATCGTCGACGGCGCCGATGTCAAGCAGCTGGTCGACGACGGTGGCCCGAAGCAGCACGGAGTCCGGCGCGTAGCGCTCGGCGCGACGCAGCGTCTGAACGGCCCTCTGCGGGTTGCTCTGCAGCTCGGCTAGACGCAGGTAGGCGTCTATGAAGCGGGGGTACGCGTCTATGGCGGCCTGCAGGTCGGCTGTGACGTCGCTCTCCGAGAGCTCGGGAAGCGACGCACGCCCCGCCAGGGCGATCGCGTGGTTCGGGTTGGTCTCGAGCGCGCGGCCGAACGCGGCGGCCGCGGCCTCGGCGTCGCCGGTGGAGCGCAGCACGACGCCAGCGGTCGCCTGCACCTCCGCGTCTGCCGGAGCCAGCTCCGCGGCGCGCGACGCGTACTCGGCCGCCGTCTCCATGTCACCAGCCAGAGCAGCGGCCTTGGCGTACTCCGCGAGAACCCAGGCAGAGTCCGAGTCGAGGTCCGCCGCGACGCCGAGGTCCGTTACGTTGGCGCCAGGCAGTCCGGAGGCCGACAGCCCCGTCGGGCCGAGGCTCGGCAGCGACGGCGTGTCCGAGGCCGTGGCCCTCACCTTGTCCATCACCTCGGAAGCGGCGTCCGGCGCCACGATCCGCGCCAGGGCCTCAGCCACCTGCACGGCGAGCTCATCGGGACCCTGCCCGCTCGCCTGTACCGTCTGTACGTTCCCGGCCATGTCGACGTTCACGACCGCCTGCACGCCGCCGCCTCCGAGCGTGACCTGACCCGTGACGAGGGCGCCGGCGTCGAAGAGCCTTCCCACCGTCTCGTTGACGTCGGCTCCGGCGTCGACGGCCTTGTTGGCTACGAGGGCAACGTCACCGATCGGCGGCGCGTAGACGCCGGGCACCTGGTTGAGGGCCCGCTGCACCGCGCTCGGGAGGCCAAGCTGATAGGCCTGCGTGTTGGCTGCGACGTCGAAAGGGAAGACAGCGACGCGAGTGACCTGCGCGGCTGCCACGTTGAAGATGGCCGCCACCAGCACGAGCAGGAGGCGGACGAAAGTCTTCGGACTGGTCGACATGACGCGGCAGTATAACCGGGTGCCGTGAGAAGCCTGACGCGGTGCTCGGGGGTCGTTTTACCCGTTCAGAACGGCAGCTTCTCGGGGCCGAACGCGCCCGGCAACAGGCCCTTCACGGTCGTGGCCACGACCTGTCCCTTGTGGTTGACAAGGTAGACGTCGGCGTCTGGCGCGAACTCGAAGAGCACCTGCCTGCAGGCCCCGCATGGAGAGGACGGCTCGTCGGACTCTGTGTACACGACGATCTGGCTGAAAGACCTTGGGCCAGCGGTGACCATGGCCTGCACCGCTGACTGCTCAGCACAGCGCGTGAGCCCGAAACTGGCGTTCTCGACGTTCGCGCCCGCGAAGACGCTGCCGTCTGCCGCCCTCAGCGCCGCCCCCACGCCGAAGCGCGAGTACGGGATGTAAGCGTTGTCGAACGCGGCCTTCGCAGCCTCCAGCAGGTCCGCGGGCGCGCTCTCGCCGGTCTCGGGCTTCGTCGCCGAACGGTAGCGGCTCATCGGACGGGTTCCCTGCCGGTGTGGGGGCGCATGGTGAGGCCGGTGCGGCGGCGCACGTTTGGCCCATTTGAACCTGCTCGCCGTCCTGGAACGGGTTCTCGGCCGCAACCCGGCACGCGCCTCACCCGCCGCCTCCCAGGCCGGAGAGGCGCGCCAGCAGGGGAGGACCGAGGACGACCAGCCCGACTATCACCGCACCGAACGACGCTGTGAGGACCGCAGCTGCCGCTAGGTCCTTCGCTGTGCCGGCGAGCTGGTGGAAGTTGGGGGACGCGAGGTCGACGACCGCCTCGATCGCGCTGTTCATGAGCTCCATCGCCAGCACGACGGTGCACGCGATAACTATCGGCGCCGCTGGCGCCCTCAGCCACGCCGCGCCGCCCAGCGCCACCAGCCCTATCGCGACCTCCA
>CAZMFX010000049.1:0-8182 GCA_964565625.1 uncultured bacterium | reverse complement strand
GGCGCCCTCAGCCACGCCGCGCCGCCCAGCGCCACCAGCCCTATCGCGACCTCCAGGCGCAGGTTCGGCTGGGTTGCCCAAGCGCGGGCGAGCCCCGCGCCCGCCACCGAGAACGACCTGCCCAGCCTCGCCCTGTTCAAGCTCATCACCCCTCCGCCTGCGGGCCCAGTATCGCCGCCGCACGCGCCTGAGCCGTGCGGAACGGACCCCACTCCTCCTCGGTCTGGTGATCGTGACCGAGGAGGTGCATGAGGCCGTGGGCCGCGAGCGTCACAACCTCGACGTCGACGGGATGCCCGGCAGCCGCTGCCTGGACGCCTGCGGTGTCGAGGCTGACGATCACGTCGCCCAAGTGAGGTGTGCGCGGATGGCCGACGTCGGTGGGCTCGTGCAACGGGTACGAGAGGACGTCCGTCGGTCCGTTCACCCCACGGTCGCGTTCGTTCAGGCGCGCGATGGTGGCGTCGTCGACTATCACGAACGTCGCCTCGTCGCCGTCTGCACCGAGCTCCCCCAGCAGGGCGTCTAGCACCCCCCGGACCTCACGAACGCGTCGGAAGCGGCCGGTCTCGTCTATCACCTCGACGGCCACCCTTCACCTCCTTGGGTGCGGCCTCGTCCTCGGCCGGCGATGGCACGGGGCCGGTGTCCCTGCCTGCCTGCAGGCCGCGGGCGACCTTGAGGCCCTTGATCTCCTCGCTGCTCGGGTAGCTGATCCGCCTGTGCAGGACGGCCGTTAGCATGCGTTCGAACGTGTTGGCGATCACTTCGAGGTCGGCGAAGTTCAAGGGGCTCTCCGCGAACTGGCCGTCCTGCTCCCGTTGTTCGATTATCCGGTCGATCAGCCCCCTTATCGAGGAAGGACTGGGGTCCTCGAGGGTCCGCGACGCCGACTCGATGGAGTCTGCGAGCATCAGAACGGCCGTCTCCTTGCTCCGCGGCCTGGGCCCCGGGTAGCGGAAGTTGAGTTCCTCTACCTTGCCCTCCTCGAGCGCGCGCTTGTAGAAGTACGAGAGGACCGTCGTGCCGTGGTGCTCTGCTATGAACTGCTCGAGCTCGCGTGGCAGGCCGTACTGGCGAGCCAGCTCGATGCCGTCGCGCACGTGGCTCGTGACGATCAGGTAGCTCAAGTGGGGGCTCAGCTGGTCGTGCGGGTTCTCGCCGCTGAACTGGTTCTCTATGAAGAACTGCGGGCGCTTGGTCTTGCCGACGTCGTGGAACAGCGCCCCGACACGCGCGAGGAGCGCGTTGCCGCCAACGTTCTTTACCGCCTGCTCTACGAGGTTCGAGATTATGAGGCTGTGCTGGTACGTGCCTGGAGCCTCTGTGACGAGCAGCTGCAGCAGCGGGTTGGTGGGGCTCGATAGCTCGAGGAGCCGGAAGTCCGTGAGGAACCCGAAGACGCTCTCGGCCACCGGCAAGAGGCCGAGCGCGAGGACGCCCGCGAGCAGGCCGCCCGCCGCGACGAGGGCGGCGGCTCCCGCCGCCTCGGCCGAGGACATCCCGCCTGCCACGAGCACCATGGCGTACGTGGTGACGCCGCCGATGGCTCCACCCGCCAGGCCCGCGCCGGCTATCGAGAGGCGTGTGCGCCTCGCCTGCACGAGGAGAGCCGCGGCAACGGAGCCGACCACCGTCGCGACGAGGACCTGCAAAGGGGCGGCTGGCACGAGCAGCCCGACAGCCACGGCCGTCCAGGCAGACCACGCGAGGCCGGGGCCCGCACCCAGCAGGGCCGCCACCACGAGTGGCGCGAGCATGGCGAAGAGGAAGTACGGCGAGAGGTCCACCGCAACGCGCTGCACCCCGACGGTTATGGCGGTCATCGCCAGCAGGAAGACGAGCTGGTTCGGGGTCACCCGCGACGACAGGTACTCACGGCCGATGACGATGGGCGCCGTCAGCAGCAACGCGAGCGCCAGGCAGCCGATGATTATCCAGGCGGTCTGCGTGGCGGCGTCCGCGCTGGCGCTGTACAGGCCGAGGGTCGCGAGCACGCGTAGGTGGTCCTCTGTAAGAGGCTCGCCGGCCTCGACGATCACCTCACCGGCGCCGAGCGTCTGCATGACGGGGCTTATCGCCTCGGCGGCGGCCGTGCGGGCGGCCTGGGTAAGGGAGTCGTCGGGAAGGGCCGTGGCTACGAGACGCCGGTCCAGGACGGCGCGCACCTCGCCCCGCCTCTCCGGCGGTGCCAGCGCGATCGCCTCGTTCATTATCTCGCCGACCCGGTCCGCCCTGACGCCCTGCGGGTCCTGGTAGGCGGCCACGACGAAGGCGACGCTGTCAGCCGGAAGACCTGACGCCGTGACGCTGGTGATGACGAGGTCTCGCAGTGACGTGTCGACCGTGTAGACGGTCTCAATCTGTCCACGGGCTGCCTGCCTCTGCCGCTGCGTGGCCAGCAGGTCTACCACTTCGGTGGCGACGGGAGCGACGAACGTCTGCGGGCTGGGCTCACCCAGCTCGAGCGGCGTGCGCTGCCTCAGCCCGTAGACGGTGTACAGCAGCGTGGCCAGCACGACCACGAGCGCGACCGCCAGCAGCCAGAAGCCCCTGGGCCGGGCTGTGAGGGTGTCAGCCGAGCTGCTCATAGGCCAGGATGATCTGCGCGACCAGCGGGTGGCGCACGACGTCGGCCTTGCTGAACTCTATGAACTTGATGCCCTCTATGTCCGTGAGTATCGACTGCGCCACCTTCAGGCCGCTCTGCACGGATCCGGGCAGGTCCGTCTGCGTCGTGTCGCCGGTTACGACGACCTTGCTGTTGAAGCCCATGCGCGTCAGGAACATCTTCATCTGCTCGCCTGTCGTGTTCTGCGCCTCGTCGAGGATTATGAACGCGTCGTTCAGCGTGCGGCCACGCATGAACGCGAGCGGGGCGACCTCTATCGTGCCCTGCTCGAGGAGCCGCTCGGACCTGTCGGCCGGCAGCATGTCGTAAAGCGCGTCGTAGAGCGGCCGCAGGTACGGGTCGATCTTGGCCTGCAGGTCGCCTGGCAGGAAGCCGAGGCGCTCGCCGGCCTCGACGGCCGGCCGCGTGAGGATGATGCGCTTCACCTTGTTCGCGGCCAACGCCTCGACCGCCATCGCGACGGCGAGGTACGTCTTGCCCGTGCCGGCCGGACCCAGACCGAAGGTTATCGGGTTGGCTGCTATTGCCTGCACGTAGCGGCGCTGCCCCGCGGTCTTGGGCCTCGCCCTTCCGGGCAGGCGCGGGACGTCCTCGCCGCTGACGGCAGGGTCCGTGCTGTCCTCGGCGTCCGCGCCGACGACGTCGCCGAACTCGATCTCCGAGAGGCTCAGCTCTGAACCGCTGCGGATCACCTGCAGCAGGTTCCTGAAGGTATCCGCTGCCTCCTTGACGTCCGGCTCGTCGCCGAGCAGTCGCAGCTCGTCCCCGCGCGCGACCACCTTGGCGCGGAGCTTGGAGCGTAGGAGTCTGAGGTTCTCGTCGTTCTTGCCGTAAAGCGACATCGCCTCGGCCGGGCTGTTCAGCTTCAGTGTCAGTGAGGTCGTTATCTTTCCCTCCTACGCCGCAGCGAGAGCGGCGGGCTGAGGATCTCGTGCCATATGAGGCCTTGCATGATCCCTGCCTTGTCGGTCTGAAGGGCTGCGGCGGCGCCTAGTCTAGCCGCGGACCGGCCCGACCCGGGTCGCCCGCGATCACCGCGGGGCTGCTCCGCGCCGATCTCGGCGAGTGCAGCCCTCGCAATACGGCGCCCCGTCCTCGTCGTCGGCACGACGGTGGGAGAAACGACCTGATGGCCCTCCCTGCCCAGCACGCCGGCCCTGCCGGGAGGAGATCCGAGGCCCTCCTGGCCGCCGGCACCCTCTCTTCCGATGAGGGAGCCGGAGTCCAGCGTCGCGCCCCGTGCGGTGCCTTCCCGCCCGATGACGTACCTGTCTCCCGAGCGCCCTGGGAGGCCTTCGCGGCCGATGGGGCCGGCGCCGCCACGGGACGGCGTCGCCTCCCTTCCCAACCCGCCGGCCGGTTGGCGCCCTGGGTCTGGCGGCATGCCCTCCTGGCCGGGCCGCCCCTCGGGCCCTAGGCCGACCGGGCGGCGCTCACCGAGGTCCTCGAGGCGCCTCTCGGGCACGCTGACTAGCGCTCCCTCGAACGGGTCGCTGCCAACGAGGGAACCCGGCCGCCTTGTCGAGGGCGTTTGCGCCTTGGGGGCGCCACCCGCCATCCGGGCGCGCTCGGTCTCACGGCGCTGGGCCTCCTCGACGCGGCGTCTTATCTCGGCCAACGTGACGGTCGGAGGGTCCTGCCTGGTGCCGGGCGTAGTCGTTGTGGCCGACCGCGTGCCCGCGGCAGGGGCGCCCGAGCCGGATGCTGCTCCCTTGCCTTGACCGGTCGGCTGGCGACCCTGCCCCGGCTGCCCCTTCTTCCCCTTGCCTGCACGGCTGAACAGCGGCAGCACGACGAAGAAGACGAAGAAGAGCAGACCGAGGATGGTGTCCAGGTCCACCTGCTTAGGCGCCGTCCTCGTCGTCGGCCGCGCGGGCGATGTTGCCGCGCATGCTCGTGTCCGACTGGATGTTCTGGAGCTGGTAGTAGTCCATGATGCCGATGTTGCCGCTGCGGAACGCCTCGGCGATGGCCTGCGGCACCTCGGCTTCCGCTTCGACCACCTTCGCCCTCATCGCCTCGACCCTTGCGCTGTTCTCCTGCTCCTCGGCGACGGCCATGGCCCGCCGCTCCTCGGCCTTCGCCTGGGCGACGCGCTTGTCGGCCTCCGCCTGGTCGGTCTGCAGCTGGGCGCCGATGTTCCTGCCGACGTTCACGTCTGCGATGTCGATCGAGAGGATCTCGAACGCCGTGCCGGAGTCGAGGCCCTTGGCGAGCACCGTCTTCGAGATGATGTCGGGGTTCTCGAGCACACCCTTGTGGGACTGCGTCGAGCCGATGGAGGAGACCACGCCTTCACCGACGCGCGCGATTATCGTCTCCTCGCCGGCACCGCCGACGAGGCGTTCGAGGTTCGCGCGAACCGTGATGCGCGCTGTCGCTATGAGCTCGATGCCGTCCTTGGCGACTGCCGAGATGTTCGGCGTCTGGATGACGCGCGGGTTCACGGAAACCCGCACGGCGTCGAGCACGTCGCGGCCTGCCAGGTCGATGGCGGCCGCCCTGTCGAAGGGCAGCGTGATGCGCGCCTTGTCCGCGGCGATGAGGGCGTCCACGACCCTGTCGACGTTACCGCCCGCCAGGTAGTGGGCCTCGAGCTGGTTCTGGTTCACCTCGATGCCCGCCTTGTCCGCCTTGATGAGCGGCAGGATTATCCGGTGCGGCGGCACCCTGCGCAGCCTCATGGCCACGAGGCTTGTCAGGCTCACCTTCACGCCTGCCGCGATCGCCGAGATCCAGAGCCCGATCGGGATGACCGAGAAGAGGATGATGAAGAAGAGGACGATCGCGCCAGCGAGGATTATCAGGGGTACATCGATCACGAGTCTTCTGTGCCTCCTTCAGGCATGCTTTCCGCTTCGACCGCTTCGGTCAAGGCTACGTCTGCTGTACCAGGGGCCTGCTCCGGTTCCACGGCGCGCACGGTCACGCGGTTGCCCTCTACCCGTAGCACCTTGATGCTGCTGCCGGAAGGTACGTAGTCGCCCTCCGTCACGACGTCTACGCGCGCGGTGCCGAACCGGGCGACACCGGCCGGCCTCAGGTCAGACATGGCCGTGCCGATCGCGCCTACCAGGTTCGGCATCTCCTCGGATACGAGCGTGAGGCCCTCGGGCGTGGCGAGCCTCGTCGAGAGCCTGAACGCCGAGGCGACGCGGGAGTTCGGCAGCATCCACAGCAGCACGGCCAGAAGCACGCCGCCGAAGAGCGCGCTGTAGCCGATGACGGTGAGGCTGCCCTCCTCGAAGATGCGCACGACGGCGAACACCATCGCAGCGAGGCCCAGGACCCCGGCCACTCCGAACCCGGGCAGCACCAGCACCTCTACGGCCAGTAGCACCACGCCACCGACAAGGAGGAGGAGGTCGACGGGCCCGGCAGGCGTCGCGATGAACGCCGAGTACGCGAAGGCGGCAAGCGCCAGTATGCCGAGGGCGCCGGGGACGCCGAAGCCGGGCGAGAAGATCTCTATTAGCAGCCCGCCTATGCCGATCACGAGCAGGGCAGCGGCCAACAGCGGCTGAGCCAGGAACGCGCCGAGACGCTCCGCGAATCCGGGTTCCAGGCGCTCGACGGGTACGCCGCCGTACCCGAAGTCGGAAAGGGCCTGGGAGAGCGTCGCGGCCTGGGTGTCTGCGATGCCGTGTTCGACCGCCTGAGCGGCGGTGAGCGTCACCAGCTCCGAGGCGGTGGACAGGCCGGGTATAACCACGGCCGGGTCGACCATGCCTTCGGCGACGGTCGCGTTGCGGCCCCTCGCCTCCGCCACGCTGCGGAACTCTCCGCGCAGGGCGGAAGAGAACTTCTCGTCTACCGCGCTGATCCCGACCGGCGTCGCGAGGATCGGCAACGCGGCGCCGATGCTCGACCCCGGCAGCATCGCGAGCCTCTCGGCCGACATGGCGATGAGCGCGCCGGCGCTGAACGCGTTCTGCACGACGGCGATGGTGGGAAGCTGGGCCTCGTGGAGGATCACTCCTACGATGTCCTGCATGGCGTCGACCGCGCCGCCCGGCGTGTCGACGTAGAAGACGAGCGCCAACGGCTTCTCGTCGTTGGCGCGCTGGACGCGGCTCCTCACGAACGTCGTCGTGGCTGACGAGATCTCGCCCTCGATAGGGATGAGCCACACCTCGTTTAGTACGTTGCCGGAAGGTTGCTGCGCCAGGCCCACGCCCTGCGCGACGAAAGCGGCCACGGCAAGCGCGGCCAGGACGAGGCGCCGCGCCGCGCCGGTCGTTGACATCACGCCGCAAAGATACCACGGGGCCCCTTGGCTAACGGACCCCGGGCATGCAGGACGATCGTTCGAATAGGTTGGTGGCGCCGGGCGAACGTAGTTGGCGGGGGCATAGGGACTCGAACCCCAGACCTACGGTTTTGGAGACCGCCGCTCTACCGACTGAGCTATACCCCCAGTCACGCGTCCGCCCGGCAGGCCGAAGACAGAGTATACCGTGCCGGCGAAGGGGCAGGGTATACGCGGCGCCCCCGCAACGGGTGCTATAACCTGGACCCATGCAGGCAGTGATAAGCGACCAGGAGCGCGTCTCCTTCACCGCAGCCGGGGCAAGCCGCGCGCGCGACCTGCTCACGGGCAGCGGCGTCGCGGGCGGCGCCGTGCGCATCTTCGTCAAGTCCGGTGGCTGCAGCGGCTACCAGTACGGCATGAAGATAGACGACCAGCGGCTCGAGGGCGACCGCGAGTTCGAGTCCGAAGGCGTGAAGCTGGTGATAGACCAGCGCAGCTGGCCGCTCCTAAAGGGCTGTCAGGTCGACTTCGTGGAGAACCTCATGGGCGGCGGCTTCAGCGTCAGCAACCCGAACGCGTCGAGCGAGTGCGGCTGCGGGCACAGCTTCCGCACAGACGGCGCGGCGCCGCCAACCGACGGCGCGAGCTGCAGCTGACCGCTAAGAGACCCCAGTAGTGCCGGTTCCCAGCTCCCGCACGGTGCACGTGACCTCGATGGTGTTGTTCATCGGGTCTAGGAGCGGGTAGCTCCAGTACCCGACCCACGTGGGTTCAGGGCGGTACGCAGGCGTGCCATGCGCCCTGGCGGACGCCACGACGGCCGAGAAGTCTTGCGGGTCGCACTCGAGCGACCAGCTCGTGCGCGGTTCGGTGCCGCCGTCCCAACCCGGTTGCACCGCGTAACCCTCCGGAGCCGGCTCCACACCGTCGTGCTGGGTGATCGAGAGCTGGTGATCGCCGATCCGGTAGGCCAGTGACCTGCCGTCGTCCCAGATCTGTTCGAGTCCCAGCACGCCGCCGTAGAAGTCCCTCATCGCCTCCAGGTCAACGCAGAAGAGGTAGGTGAACCCGAAGCGCTTGGCCACCTAGTCGTTCGTGTCCGCGTCCTCTGGGAACCGGTAGCGCAGCACGGGCTGCCTCGCGGCCTTCACCTCGTCGAGCCGCCTGACCGGCGTGTCGTACGGGGCGCCCTTGAGGTAGTCGGGGTCCTCTTCTGCGCGCTTCAGGATCTGCTCCAGCGCGTCTACATAAGCGTCTAGCGTCTCAAGCGACTCGGTCTCCGTCGGCTCGACCATCAT
>CAZMFX010000048.1:0-19011 GCA_964565625.1 uncultured bacterium | reverse complement strand
CCCCGTTCCCGATCTGGACGGGCGGAACCGTGCCGGTGGCCGAGCAGTTCCAGTCGGTGATGGGCATCTGGTGCCTCTACTACGCGTTCAGCGAACCGGACAACGGGCCCCACGCTCCCAACGAGTTCTACAGGGTGAGCATGCTGAGCCAGGGGACCGAGGCGACAGTGCGCTTGCTCGCGGGCCTTGCCGAGAGGCCGGAGGCGTTCACGAGACCCGTCTGATCACGGATGTTCCCGTGGCGCGTCGTGAATGGGTCAGGGCTACGCCGTCGGCCATGGCCGGCATCCGAAGGTAAACGTGTTGCCGCGTCACAATCACTTGCTACAAAACGGTCCTGCTGAATTGTAGGTCGGCACAATTGCCCGCCGTAGCCGCCCGCCGTATGGTGCTTGTTATCGACTAGCAAGTCGCCCGCAACGCTCGCCAAGGGGCCGGCGCCGGCGGCGACATGGGAGGAACATGCGGGTACCCAAAGGCTCGATCGTCCCGCTCCCGACCCCGTTCACGGGAGAAGAGGCGCGTCTCGACCTCGACGCCCTCGGCAGGATCATCGAGCACCAGTTGGACAACGGCAGTCACGGCCTCTCTTGCACGGGTACGACGGGGGAGCCGAGCTCCCTGTCGCGCGACGAGCGCAAACAGGTCGTCGAGTTCGTCAAGGACCGCATCGCCGGCCGCGTGCCGTTCGTGCCGGGGACGGGCTCTAACAACCTCGACGAGACGCTGGAACTCACACGCCACGCCGTGGAACTCGGGGTTGACGGCGTGCTCGTCATCGCTCCCTACTACATCCGGCCCAACCAGAGGAGCCTCTTCGACTACTTCGCCGTCGTCGCACGCACGGTCGCGGAGTTGGACCCCGACGTCCCCGTGATCCTCTACAACATCCCAGGACGCGCGGCCGTGGACATAGCGCCGGCCACGATAGGCCGTCTGCGCCGCGAGCACCCGAACGTAGTAGGGGTGAAGCACGCGACCAAGAACCTCGACGACGTCTCGTACACCTTCGTCGAGGCCGGCAGGGACTTCGCCGTCTACTGCGGCGCGGAGACGATGACATACCCGATGCTCACTCTCGGAGGCAGCGGGCACATAAGCGCGACCGGCGTGGTCGCGCCGCGGCAGGTCGCGCGTATCTACGAGCTCGCGGCCGAAGGCAGGTGGGACGAGGCGAGAGACCTCCACTACGAGATGCTCGAGCTCAACGACATGTTGTTCATCGAGGTCAACCCCGTGCCGCTGAAGACCGCGCTGTCGCTCATGGGCCTGTGCGAGGCGCGTTGGCGGCTCCCTCTCGGCCCCATGCTCCCCGAGAACGAGGCCAGGCTGCTCGAGACCTTGCGTCGGTACGGCCTCCTTAGCGCCGAAGACCCTTCACGGGTGAGAGCGTGACCAGACCGCTGACGGGTCGCGCGCTCTTGGGCGGTCGCGCCGTTACCGTCACGCGCGAGGAGGACGGCGCGCTGAGCGTCGACGGCCGGCAGGTCAGGGAGGAGAGCCTGGACTGGCTGCCTCCCGTCGATGCCAGGACGATAATCGCCATAGCCCTCAACTACCGGGACCACGCCGCGGAGCTCGACCTTGAGGAGCCGGACCAACCAGCCCTGTTCCCGAAGTTCGCGAACGCGATGGTGGGGCACCGACACGACGTCGTGCGGCCGCTCGGCATCAGGTACATGCATTACGAGACGGAGCTGGCGGTCGTCATGGGCCGGCACGCCCGCCGCGTGCGCGAGGAAGATGCGCTAGGGCACGTCGACTCGTACACCATCGCCAACGACCTCGTCGTCCGCGACTTCGTCATCAACCACTTCCGACCGCCCATAAAGCCCAAGAACTTCGACACCTTCCTGCCGATGGGGCCGTTCCTCGTACCGGCTGAACGCGTTCCGGACCCGCAGGACCTCGCCATACGCACCCTTGTCAACGGCGAGGTGCGGCAGGAGGGCAACACGCGCGACATGATCCACGGCGTCGCGCGGCTCATCGCGTACGTCAGCGAGTTCATGACACTGCGGCCCGGCGACGTACTGTTGACGGGCACGCCCAAGGGGATCAGCCACGTGCACGCTGGCGACACGCTGCGCTGCGAGGTGGGCGACTTCCCGCCCCTCGAGAACCCGGTCGTCGCGGAAGAGGACGCCAGCCGGCGCTCGAACGTCGAGGAAGGCGCGTCGGCATGAGCGGCGCGCTCACCCGGTCTGCCGGCGTCGCAGAGTCTCGCCAAGCCGCTCGCGACGCCGTCGCGCGCCTCGTGGCCTCCGCAGGAGGCGGCCAGGTGGGCAACCTGATCGAAGGCGAGTGGCGACCGGCGGCTTCGGGCGCGACCTTCAAGACGATCAGCCCACCAGACGGCGACGAGCTCGCTCACGTCGCAGCGTCAGACGCCGTCGACGTCGACTTGGCCGCCCGTGCGGCCAAGGCTGCCTTCCCCGCCTGGGCCGCTACGGACCCGAAGGATCGCAAGCGTCTCCTGCTCGGCCTGGCCGACGTGATCGAGGCGCACGCCGAGGAGCTGGCGCTGCTCGAGGTGATAGACGCCGGCCAGGCCCTGCGGTTCATGCGCCAGGCCGCGGCCAGAGGCGCCGACAACTTCAGGTTCTTCGCGGAGCGCGCCCCGGGCGCCCGCGACGGGCGCAGCCTCCCGACGCCCGAGTTACTCAACTACACGACCCGCAAGCCCATCGGGCCGGTTGCCGTCATAACGCCGTGGAACACGCCGTTCATGCTCTCGACCTGGAAGATCGCGCCCGCGCTCGCGGCCGGCTGCACCGTCGTGCACAAGCCGGCGGAGTGGGCGCCGCTCTCCGGTGCCCGCCTCGCTCAGCTGGCCTTGGAGGCCGGGCTGCCGCCGGGTGTGCTCAACGTCGTGAACGGCCTCGGCGAGACCGCAGGGAAGGCGCTTACGGAGCATCCGGACATGAAGGCGGTCGCCTTCGTCGGGGAGAGCGCGACGGGCGCGAAGATAATGGCTCAGGGCGCCGCCACGCTCAAGCGGGTCCACTTCGAACTCGGCGGCAAGAACCCTGCGATCGTCTTCGACGACGCCGACCTGGAACGCGCGCTCGATGCCGTCAGCTTCATGATCTACAGCCTCAACGGCGAACGCTGCACGTCAGGTAGTCGGGTGCTGGTCCAGCAAGGCGTCTACGACGAGTTCACGAGCGCACTGGCCGAGCGGGCATCGTCTATCAGGGTCGGCGACCCGTTCGACCCCGCGACGGAGGTCGGCCCGCTGATCCATCCGGAGCACCTCGCGAAGGTCACCTCTTACCTGGAGCTGGCGGTGAGCGAGGGCGTGGACGTGGCCGCTGGCGGCGGCTCGCACAAAGAGCTGGGCGGGCTGTACGTGCGCCCCACGCTCTTCCTGGACGCCAAGCCGCACATGCGCGTCGCACGCGAGGAGATCTTCGGGCCGGTGCTCACGGCCATGCCCTTCGCCGACGAGCAGCAGGCGCTCGCGATAGCCAACGACGTCGACTACGGCCTCGCGGCCTACGTCTGGACGCGCGACGTCTCGCGTGCGCACAGGTTCGCCCAGGGCCTCGACGTCGGGATGGTGTGGGTTAACTCCCACAACGTGCGCCACCTGCCAACGCCGTTCGGCGGCATGAAGGCGAGCGGCATCGGACGCGACGGCGGAGACTACAGCTTCGACTTCTACATGGAGACGCAGAACATAGCCATCGCGCTGGGGGAGCATCGCGTTCCCCGGCTAGGAGCATAGGGACAGCAGGAAGCGAGAGAGGGGAGCGACCCAGAGAAGATGCCAGCGCGCACCGGAAAAGAGTTCATGGAGGGCCTGCGGCGCCGCCCACCGACGATCTACCTGGGCGGGGAGCGGGTGAAGGACCCTACGACGCACCCGGCTACGGCAGGCATCGCGAGGTCGATAGCCGAGCTCTACGACCTGCAGCACAGGCCAGACCTGGCAGAGGTGATGACATACGAGAGCCCGCAGACGGGCGACCGCGTCGGCACGAGTTTCCTCGAGACGCTGACCAGAGAGGACCTGAAGCGCCGCTCCCGCATGCACAAGGTGTGGGCCGACCACAGCCTGGGGTTCATAGGCCGCAGCCCCGACTATCTGAACGTCAACCTCATGGCGGCCTCGCGGGCGGCAGACTACTTCGCCGTCAACGACCAGCGCTTCGGCGCGAACGTGCGGAGCTACTACGAGCACGTCCGCGAGAACGACCTCTGCCTCACGCACGCGCTCACCAACCCGCAGGTGAACAGGTCGGTGCGCGCTGACCAGTTGCCTGACCCGTACATCGCCCTCGGTCTCGTGCAGGAGACGGAGAGCGGCATCGTGGTGCGCGGGGCGCGGATGCTGGCGACGCTGCCCATCGCGGACGAGATCCTGATCTACCCGTCGACCGTGCTCAAGGAGCAGGAGGAGATGACCCGCTACGCGCTGGCGTTCGCTGTGCCGACAGACACCCCCGGGCTGTCGTTCGTCGGTCGCGAGCCCCTGGACATCGGGCGGAGCCACAAGGACCACCCGCTTGCGTCGCGCTTCGACGAGATGGACGCGCTCGTGGTCTTCGACGACGTGCTCGTGCCCTGGGACCGAGTCTTCCTGCTCAACGACGTCAAGCTGGCGAACAGGGCATACGGCGAGACAGGGGCGCTGTTCCACATGGCGCACCAGGTGATCAACGTGAAGATCGCCAAGGCGGAGGCCTTCCTCGGCGTGGCGCAGAAGATCGTCGACACTATCGGCTCCGACCAGTTCCAGCACGTGCAGCAGAAGGTGGCGGAGCTGATCATCATCCTCGAGATCATGAAGGCCCTGCGTACCCAGGCCGAGGAGACCGCGACGCCAGACAGGTTCGGCACCATGACGCCCGGCAAAGAGGCTCTCAACGCAGCGCGCAACTACTTCCCCGGCGTCTACCCGAGGATGGTCGAGATCCTCCAGCTCCTCGCCGCCAGCGGGCTCATAATGATCCCGACGGAGGCGGATCAGACCGGCCCGATGGCCGACGCCGTCGACCGCTTCCTGCAGGCCCGCAACGCCAGCGCGCAGGACCGGATCCAGCTCTTCCGCCTCGCATGGGACATGACGATCTCCGCTTTCGGCGGCAGGCAGAACCTCTACGAGAAGTTCTTCTTCGGCGACCCGGTCAGGACGCAGGGAGCGCTGTACCAGGGTTACGACAAGGAACCGATGGTGAAGCGCATAGACGCGTTCCTCGAGCGCACCTCCGAGCCGCGTGAAGAGCTGGAGAGGGCAACCCCGCAGGGAGCCGCCGGCTGACGATGCCACTGATCGAGCCGAACCCTTCCCCTCCCTTCGACGTCCTGAGGGTCTCCCACGTCGAGCTCGGAGCCGCCGACCTCGATGCGTCCCGAGCCTTCTACGAGGAGGCTCTCGGCATGGTCGTGACTGCCCGGGAAGACGATGCGCTGTGGCTGCGTGGCCTCGAGGACACCTGCCATCACGCGCTCGTGTTGCGGCGCGGTGCACCTGGCACGTGCCTGCGCCTTGGCTTCCGCGTGCGCACGGAGGCGGACCTCGACCGCGCGGCCAGCTACTTCGCGGGCCGCGGCTCCGAGGTCGAAGAGGTCGCACCGCGCGGGCAGGGGAGAACGCTTCACGTCCGCGACCCGTTCGGTACCCCGCTCGCCTTCTACCACCGGCAGGACACGGTCGAGAGGAACCTGCAGAACTACGACCGCTACAGGGGCGCAGCTGTGCAGCGCCTGGACCACGTCAACGCCTTCGCCGCCGAGCTCCAGGAGACATACGAGTGGCTGGCCGGCGACCTCGGGTTCCGCGTGAGCGAGTACACGGAGACCGAGGAGGAGCCCGCGCGTCTGTGGGCCGTGTGGCTGCACCGCAAGGGCAACGTGCACGACATCGCCCTCACCAACGGCGTGGGACCGCGGCTCCATCACGTTGGACTCTGGGTGCGGGGCGAGATGGACGTGATCCACGCATGCGACGTGCTCGCCGCCTCTGGCATGGGCGGAGCGATCGAGCGCGGGCCGGGCAGGCACGGCATCTCCAACGCCTTCTTCCTCTACCTGCGGGACCCGGACGGGCACCGCATGGAGCTCTTCACCGGCGACTACAGGACCATGGACCCGGAGTTCGCGCCGATAAGATGGGACCTGAACGACCCGCGCAGGCAGACGCTATGGGGGCATGCCGCCCCCAAGAGCTGGTTCGAGGAGGGGAGCCCCTTCGATGGCATCGAGCCGCGGCAGCCACGACTACCGGTAAGGCCGGTGGTGGCGAGATGATTCGCACCGCCGTGTACGTCTACACCAAGGGAGGAAAGTGGATGAGAAGGACTCTACAGATCGGTTTGGCGCTCCTGCTGGTCCTCGCGCCCGCTGCGCTCGCGCAGACCCTGCGCATCGGCGCTGCGGCTGCGGCCACCGGCGCGGCCTCTGCGCTTGGTGAGCCGGAAGCCAACACGTTCCGGATGCTCCAGGACCAGATAAACGCCGCAGGTGGCATAAACGGCGTGCCGGTCGAGATAATCTTCCTCGACACCGCTTCCGACACGGGCCAGGCGGTAACGAACGTCAGCCGCCTGATCCAGGAAGAGGACGTCCACGTCGTCATCTGCTGCACGATCTCGGCCAACAGCCTCGCGATCATCGACACGGTGCAGGAGGCCGGCGTGCCGAACATCAGCATGGCGGCCGCTGCCAACATCATCGAGCCCGTCGACGAGCGCCACTGGGTCTTCAAGACGCCGCAGACCGACCGCCTGATGATCACCGGCATCGTCGAGGACATGGTCGCCAACGGCATGCACACGCTCGCGTACCTCGCCATCGACGACGCGTACGGCGAGGGCGGCCTGAACGAGCTGAACGCTGCCATAGAGGGCACCGACATCGAGGTCGTGGCGATCGAGCGCTACGGCAGGTCTGACACGAACGTGACGGCCCAGGTGCTCTCCGCCGTGACCAGCCAGCCGGACGCCGTGCTCATCTGGGGCGTCGTGCGCGACACCGCTCTCGTCGTCGAGGAGCTCGCCAACCGCGGGTACGAGGGTCAGATCTACGTGAGCCACGGCGTGGGGAACCCGAGCTTCCTCGAGCTCGCAGGGGAAGCCGCCAACGGCGTCCGGTTGCCCATCGGGCCGATGATCGTCGTCGACGAGCTCGATGCCGACAACGAGATCGCGCCCGTGGCTCAGGCCTACGTCGACGACTACGAGGCCCTATACGGCGAGGGCACGGCCAGCACGTTCGGCGGGCACGCTTGGGACGCCGTCAAGGCGGTCCAGCTCGCCCTCGAGTACGCGATGGACCAGGGCGAGATCGACTGGGACGACACGGCGGCGGTGCGCACGGCGATCCGCGACTCGCTCGAGTCTATGGGGCCGTTCACCGGCGTCGGCGGCGTGTTCGACTTCACGGCAGACGATCACCTCGGTCTCGACACCCGTGCGCTCGTCATCGTCGAGATAGTCGACGGCGACTGGACGCTGGCCCGCTAGAGGGCCCTAGCCAGGCAAGTCATCAGGGACGGGGGCGGGCTGCTTGCGCCTGCCCCTTTCCCCAGCGCCCGCCGCCGGAGGCTGATTGCTCGACATCCCGCTGATCCTCTTCTTCGAAGGCCTTACGAATGGGGCCATATACGCCCTCATGGCTCTCGGCCTCGTCGTCCTCTACTCCGTCACGGGCGTCATAAACGTGGCCATCGGCGAGTTCGTCATGATCTCCGCCCTTACGGTCGCCAGCCTGCGCGGCGGGAGCGTACCAGGCACGATCTACCTCCTCATGGCAGGGCTGGTGCTGTGGGCCGTTTACGGCGCGGTCGCAGACCTGAGGTCACGCAGGGGGGTCAGGGCGCTGTGGTCCCTGGCTTGGCCCCTTGCGGTCGGCGCGGCGGCCTACGTGCTCGTCATCCTGATCAGCCGCACGCCCATGCCGTACCTCGCCCACATCGCCGTCGCGATACTGCTCACCACATCCCTTGGCCCCGTCGCGCACCGCGTGATAGTCCAACCGTTGCCGCGGGCCTCTGCGCTCATCTATCTGATACTGACGATCGGCCTCCATCTCGCCCTTACGGGCCTCGGCCTCGCCTTCTGGGGGCCGCAGCCGTACACCCTGCCGGCGTTCTCCGACGGCAGGTTCCGTTTCGGCCCCGTCCTCATGGACCACCAGGACGTCTGGCTGCTGGCGGTCAGCCTGCTGTTGCTCTTCCTGCTCTGGTGGTTCTTCAGCCGCACCCTCCACGGGAAGGCCCTCAGAGCGGCGGCCGTCAACAAGCTCGGTGCCAGGCTCTCCGGCATCAGCGTCGTGAGGGCTGGCAGGACCGCGTTCACGCTGCAGGTGTTCCTGGCTGCGGTCGCGGGCGTGCTCATCACCCCGATAACCAAGATGGCGTACGACTTCGGCTTCCTCATCGGCCTCAAGGGCTTCGTCGGCGCGATCATCGGAGGGCTTACCAACCCTCTGGTCGCCGTGATCGGCGCGGTGTTCGTCGGCCTGGCCGAGCAGTTCAGCGCTTTCTACATATCCTCCGCATACAAGGACGTGCTCGTCTTCCTGATAATCATCCCCGTGCTGCTCGTCCGCTCCCTCCAGCACGTCGACTTCGAGGAGCACGTCGAATGACGAGCCGAGGCGTAAAGGCAGGCACCCCCGCCGTCGTCACCAGCGGCGGCTCCCGTGTCGGGTTGTGGATAAGGCGCGTGCTGCTGGCCGCGCTCCTCGCCTCGCTCGCGGCCCTCCCGTTCGTGGCCGACGCCTTCACCCTGCGCCTGGCGAACGTGATCGGCATGAACGCGCTCGTCGTCATCGGCCTCGTGCTGCTGGCTGGTTACGCAGGGCTGGCTTCTCTCGGGCAAGCCGCGTTCGTCGGCACCGGCGCGTACGTGGCAGCGATCCTCGCAAGCACGTACGGCCTGAACCCGTGGCTGTCCGTCGTCGCCGGGATCCTCGCATCGATACTCATCGCGTGGCTCATCGGCCTCATTACGCTGCGGCTGCAGGGGCACTTCCTGGCGCTCGCGACGCTGGCGTGGGGCCTCGTCATAACCGGGGTCCTGCGGAACTGGATGGAGGTCACAGGCGGGAACACGGGCTTCGGAAGCGCTACGGGCAACCGCATCCCGCCGCTTTCGTTCTTCGGGGACACGATCCGCGGCGACCGGGAGTACTACGTGCTCGTGTGGGGTGCGGTGCTGCTGTCCGTGTGGCTGGTGCTCAACCTCATGCGGTCACGGGTCGGGCGCGCGATAAAGAGCCTGAGGGGCGGCGCGATCGCCGCGGCCAGCTTCGGCGTCGACGTCCAGCGGATCAAGATGATCACGTTCCTGATCGCCGCTGCGCTCGCTGCTCTGGCGGGTGGGCTCCACACCTACAGGGAGCTCTTCATAGTCCCGAACCTCGCGGCCCTCGGCGCCAGCATCGACTACATGATCATGACGGTCATGGGCGGCCTCGCCAGCATCTGGGGCGCGCTGGCCGGATCCGCCGTGTTCGTGCTGCTCAAGGAGCAGCTGCAGCAGGTGCTGCCGGGCATCATCGGCCGCACAGGCAACTACGAGATAATCGCGTTCGGCCTCATCCTCATCCTCGTGCTCCAGTACGCGAGGCGCGGGCTCGTGCCGATGGTCGACCGGTTGTTGCCACGTCAACCGGCCAGGCCGGTGAACACGCTCGCCGCCCCGCTGCCTGCGCGCCCCGCGGTAGACGTGTCAGGGCCGCTGCTCGTGCTTGACGAGGTGACGCGGTCGTTCGGCGGCCTCACCGCCGTCAACCGGCTGTCGTTCGAGGTGAAGAAGGGCGAGGTGTTGGGGCTGATAGGCCCCAACGGGGCAGGCAAGACGACCGCCTTCAACCTGATAACAGGCGTGCTGAGCGTCAACGGCGGCGCCATCAGCTTCGCCGGCGCCGACATCACGCGCCGGCAGCCGCACGAGATCGCAAGGCTCGGGCTGGCGCGCACCTTCCAGCACCTGAACGTGAGCCCCAGCATGAGCCTGCTGGAGAACGTCTCCCTCGGCGCGTACTCGCGAACCAGTTCTGGCCTGTGGAGCGGGCTCATGGGCCTGGGCGGCGCCGAGGAGGAGAGGGTACGTGCCGAGGCGTACAGGCAGTTGCAACGAGTAGGGCTGGCGGAAGACCCGTTCGCCCGTGCCGACAGCCTGCCGCTGGGGAAGCTCCGCCTGCTCGAGGTGGCGCGGGCGCTCATGGCAGACCCGACGCTCCTGCTACTCGACGAGCCGGCCGCCGGCCTGCGCGTCCACGAGAAGGAGGACCTGAAGGCGCTCGTCAGACGCCTGCAGGCCGAGGGAGTCACCGTGCTGCTGGTCGAGCACGACATGGACGTCGTAATGGACCTGGCAGACAGGATCGTGGTCATGAACCACGGCGAGAGACTCGCGCGCGGCACGCCGGCGGAGATACGCAGCGACCCGGCTGTCGTCGAGGCCTACCTCGGCAAGGACGAGACGTGAGCGCCGACGGCATCCCAGGTACCGCTCCCGACGCCGCCCTCGTCGTCGAGGACCTGACGGTCCGTTACGGCGGGGTCGTGGCCTTGGACCGCGTCAGCCTCACGGTCCCGCGAGGCGAGCTCGTCGCGGTGATAGGAGCCAACGGTGCGGGCAAGAGCAGCCTCGTCAACGCGGTCGTGGGCGTCGTGCACAAGGCCGGTGGCAGGGTGCTCCACGAGGGCGAGGACGTCACAGACCTCACGCCAGAACGGATGGTCGGCAGGGGCGTCGTGCTCGTGCCCGAACGCCGAGAGCTTTTCGCCGCGCTGAGCGTCGCGGACAACCTGCTGCTGGGCGCGTACAGCCGCTACGTCAGGGGAGAGCGGGACCAGAGGCGGGCACTTCAGCGGGTATACGAGACGTTCCCCCAGCTCGCCGAGCGGCGCAGGCAGCTGGCCGGCACCATGTCGGGCGGGGAGCAGCAGATGCTCGCGATGGGCAGGGCGATGATGGCGCAGCCGAGGCTGCTGCTCTTGGACGAGCCCAGCCTTGGTCTGGCACCGCTGATAGTCGAGGAGATCTTCCGCGTCATAGCGCGCTTGCGTGAGACCGGCGCCACGGTCCTGCTCATCGAGCAGAACGCCCGCGCTGCCCTGCGCCTGGCCGACCGCGGCTACCTGCTGGAGACGGGAACCGTGCTGCTGTCGGCTCCGGCGGCCGAGCTGGCGCGCGACGAGCGGGTGGCGTCCGCGTACCTCGGGCAGAGCTAGCTCTCGCGCTCGAAGCTCAACCCGCGCTCCGCGAGCGCCGCCGAGAGGATCCGGATCGCCCTCGGCCCGACCCCGTGCAGGCCCAGAAGCTGGCTCTCGCTCCTGGCGGCGACCTCGCGCAGGTCCGATATCCCCGCGGCGAGCAGCGCGCGGGTGGCGGGCTTGCCTATGCTCCCCGGCAGAGCATGCGGGCCGCTCGGCGCGTTGCCCTTCCTCGCCTCCGACCGCTGCGCGACAAGGCGCTTCGGGGCGCGGCTCGCCCACGACTTCTCTACAAGGGCGTTGAGCTGCATGCCGTTGACGGCCTCCAAAGGCACGCGCACGCCGATCGGCTTGCCCTGACGCGTCAAGCGCTCGACCGCCGGGTACCGCTCGAGGACCGCGGCCGCTTCCTCTTCCGTCATGTAGAGCTGCGCTACGCCGTCCTTGGTCACCGAGATGAAGCCCTTGCCCCGCACCTCGAACGCGACCATGCCGAAGTGGGTTCCCTCCTCCACCTCCGGCAGGGCGAGCGCTGCCTTCCTGAGCTGCCTCAACGTCGTCATGCCTGCTCCTGCTCCTCGTCGCGCCGTCCCGGCACGCACGTGCTCACGTGAGCCCGTAGACGTGCGTTCTCATCACAGTTGTCCCTAACGTATCCGAGATCCCGAAGCGGTTGACGAGGCTTCGGGTCGGAAGGAAGGGCCGAGATGAACGGACTCAGGACGGTTGCGTTGCTTCTGGTGATAATCGGCGCCCTGAACTGGCTGCTCGTCGGCCTCTTCAGCTTCGACCTGGTGGCGGCGATAACGGGTAACGACTTCGGCGAGAAGAACGCGATCTCGTCGGTGATCTACGTGCTCGTCGGCCTTGCAGGCATCGCGCTCCTGCCGGCGCTGGGCGAGAGGCGGCCAGACGTCGACGTTTACGACAGGGACAGAGCAGAGGCGCGGACGCGCTGAAGGGCAAAGCCGGGGCCCGCCCCGGACGTGACGCCGGCCCAGCGATCGCCACCTCGGCTCAGCCCTTGAGCCGCCGCAGCGTGGCCATGTCCTTGACGTGACCCTCGTTGTCGTCACCCGGGTTGGTCTCGAGCGTCATCGGTAGGCGTGCGAAGCGCTCGTCCGACAGGAGGCGTCCGAAGAACCATTCGCCTATCTGCCCCTCGCCGATATGCTCGTGGCGGTCCTTGTGGCTGCCGAGCGGATGCTTGGAGTCGTTGAGGTGGAAGGCGGTGACGCGTTCCAGGCCGAACGTCGAGTCGGCGGCGTCGAACATCGCCTGGTAGCCGTCCTCGTTCGTCAGGTCGTGCCCGGCCGCGAAGGCATGGCACGAGTCAAGGCAAACGCCCAGCCTGTCCTTGGCGTCTACCAGGTCGATGATGGCCGCCAGCTCCTCGAACTTCGACCCCAGGGCCGTGCCCTGGCCTGCCGTGTTCTCGAGCAGCACTTTGGCGTCGCCGGTCGCGGGCTGGGCGAGCACGGCGTCAAGAGAGCGTGCCACCAGGTCAATGCCGACCTCGACGCCAGCCCCCAGGTGACCGCCGGGGTGCAGCACCAAGCCGTCGAGGCCCAGCCTGGCGGCTCTCGTAAGCTCGTCGGCCAGTCCGTTCACCGACTTCTCGAGGATGTCTTCCTTGGGTGAAGCCAGGTTTATCAGGTAAGCGGCGTGAGCGATCACCGGTTGGCCGTCCTGCGCCTGCCGCTCGCGGTAGGCCGCAACGTCCTCGTCGGTCAGCGCCTTGCCACGCCACTGGTTGGGGCTCTTCACGAAGATCTGGAGGCTCTCGCAGCCGAGCTCGTCTGCACGGTCGAACGCCTTGGTGAGGCCGCCAGCTGTTGAGACGTGTGCGCCGATAAGACCCATGGGCGGGAGTGTACCCGGTGGTACGCTGCGCCGCGTGCTCCGGACGTCCCTGACGCACCCCACGCCTGAGGAGCTTATCGGCTTCCTCGAGGCGGAGCTGAGGGAGCGCGCGGCGATGGTGCAGGTCGCTGGCGAGTTCGAGGTTTTCTACTCCGGTCGGGCCGCCAGCGTCGCCGAGGCAGGCGACTACCTACTGATAGTCAAGCCGGACGGCAGCGTGCAGGTCCATGGGTCGCGCGGCGTCAAGCCGGTCAACTGGCAGCCCCAGACGGACGACATACGGGTGGCGTGCGAAGACGGTTACGCCGTGCTCATGGCTGAACGGTTCGTCCCGTCCGAGACGCTGAGGATCGGGTTCCTCGCGCCCAGCGCCGCGCAGTCGTTCGAGCTGCGCGAGGGCGCGGGGTTCGTGCTCATGGGCAGCGAGGCGGAGATGCAGGCCGCGTTGGCATCAGACCCCGGCGTCATCGAACCGGGCCTGTCGCTCGTCGACCTGGAGATCCCGACGGACGTTGGCGGCATAGACCTGTTGGCACGCGACGCCGAAGGGGCCCTGGTTGTCGTCGAGCTGAAGCGCGCCAAGGCGAACCACGAGGCCGTTTACCAGCTGGCCCGCTACGTGCAGAGCGTCAAGGCCGTCTGGGACGGAGCCGTGAGGGGCATCCTGGCGGCCCCGGCCGTGACGGCGCCCGCGCTCAACCGGCTCGGCGCTCTGGGCCTCGAGTTCCGGGAGGTGACGGCGTTGCCCGACCCGGACCTGGACCATGTCGTGCAGGAAGCCCTGTTCTAGAGAGGCCGCGCCCCGCGTGGAACAACCGACGCCGGACGGCCGGGGGCCGTTGCTAGACTCCGTCTCACATGTCGGTGTTCCGCAAGGACGCGTTCGGTAGGGCATGGGTACTGCTCTCGCCCGAGCGGGGGCTCCTGGCCTCCGACTTCGGCAGCGTGCCGCAGCCGCCCGAGCGCTCCCCACTCTCTCCCGGCGCCAAGGGCAACGTCGAGGAGATCGCGTCTTTCCGCGACGGCGACGGCAGCGAGCCGTGGACGATGCGGGTCGTCTCCCACCCCAGCGACCTGCTGTCCGGCGGCAGGTTCGCGACGGAGGGAGACGAGCTGTTCCTGTCGGGCACGCCGCTCGGCTACCAGGAGTTGATCGTCGAGCATCCTGACGCCAGGCAGACGCTCGACGGCATGCCTAGGGAGCACGTCGTCGACCTTCTGCGGCTCTACCGCGACAGGCTCGAGCTGCTCGCCAGGCGACCAGACGTGGAGCACGTGCAGCTCACGCGCAACGTCGGCAGGGCTGCTGGCGCCCTCTTCGAGCACCCGCACGCTCACGTGCTGGCGTTGCCGGTTCCGAACCGTTGGGTCGAGGAGGAGATGGAGGCGGGGAGGCGGTACCACGACGAGCACGGGAAGTGCCTGTTCTGCGCGGTCCTGACGCACGAGTTCAAGGCGAGGGAGCGGGTCGTCACGACCAACGCCGAGTTCGTCGCCATCGCGCCGTTCGCATCCAAGACGCCATTCGAGACGTGGATCCTGCCGAGGCGGCATACGGCGGCCTTCGCGGACGTTCCGGCCAACCACCTGCCGCTCCTCGCTGATATCCTCCAGGGCGTGCTTCGCGCCCTCAACGACGCCCTCGACAGCCCCCCTTACAACATGGCGCTTCACACGGCGCCGCGCCCGGATGGCGGCGGCTTCCACTGGCACTTCGAGATCCTGCCGCGACTGACGACCCAGGCAGGCTACGACTGGGGAGCAGGTTTCTTCGTCAACCCGACGCCGCCGGAGGACGCGGCAAGGTTCCTCAGGGAGGCGCTGGCTCTCCAGCAGGTGGCGGGTTGATCATGGCGGCCGGGAAGCGCGTGCATCCCGCGCTCGTGGTGCTCGCCGTCGTCGGATGCCTGCACCTGTTCTTCATCATCGGCGTCGAGCTCGACCGCAACCTCGTCCACCGGAGGGACGTAGCTCGCCTCGAGGCCGAGGTGAGCGCGCTGACGAACGAGCTGGGCCGGCTCGACGAGGTCGCCTCACGCTCCGGCGACAGCGCGTACCGGGAGGCGCTCGCGAGGTCGCAGGGCTACGTCTACCCGGATGAGGACCTGATCGTCACGGCAGACCCAGAACGCTGATGAACGTCGACTTGATGTGGGCTTCGTTCAGCGCGGGCCTTGCCAGGTTCGCGCTCGACTTCTTCACGGCGATCGCGATACTCGTCGTCGGCTGGTACCTGTCTCGCCTCGTGGAGCGCGTGGTGCGCCGCTTCGTCGAGCGCTCGAGCGGCGTAACGTTCGACTACACACCGGCACTGGCCCGGATCGCGCGCGGCGCCGTGTTCCTCATCGCTGCTGTCATAGCCCTCGGGCAGCTGGGCGTGCAGACGGCCAGCATCACTGCCCTCGTCGGCGCTGCCGGCCTGGCCATCGGCCTTGCTCTGCAGGGTACGCTCTCCAACGTCGCCGCAGGGATCATGGTGATGATCCTGCGCCCGTTCAAGCTGGGAGACGGCATCGAGATAGGCACTACCGCGGGCACCGTGACCGACATCGGCCTCTTCATCACCAGGGTCGTCACCTGGGACGGGGTGGTGGTTCACCTGCCCAACAGCACCGTGTGGGGCACGAAGATAATCAACTACTCACAGTCCGTTAGGCGGCGGTTCGACCTCGTCGTCAGCGTCAGCTACGGCGACGACGTGGCGCGGGCGCTCGAGCTGCTGACCGAGGTCGTCACCTCCGACTCGCGTGTGCTCACCCACCCGGCTCCGCTGTTCACCACCAAGGCGCTGACCGACCTTTCGGTCGACATCCTCGCGCAGTACTGGACGACTGCCGCAGACTTCCTCGCGACGCAGTCCGACCTGAAGCAGCGGGTGAAGGAGCGGTTCGACGCGGAAGGCTTCACGATCCCGCTACGCCAGGTCCAGGTCGCGTCCCGCTGAGGCCGGCCTCAGCCGACCTCTCTCAGGTCCTCCATCAGCTGCCATCCGACGCTCTCGGGCGTCGCTTCCAGACGCGCCTCGACCGTGGGAGCGACCTGTAAGAGGAGCTTCCCGGGGTCTTCCCGCGGCTCGACCGTGGCTAGGAGCGTCAGCTGGTATACGACCTGCGTGTCGGACGGCGTGCCGTCGTCGAAGAAGGTGAAGGGAGCGCGGGGCATCTCGTCCACCAGCAGGTGGACGCGGGGCGCCACCTCTCCGGTGAGCGCATCGTCGAGGCCAAGGTCCTCGTCCCGCGGATGCCAGACGTACCCCTGCAACAGCTTCACCGCGCGGGGGCCGTCCACCGGCTCCTCCCACAGGTCCCTGTCGTCGCGTACCGAGCTCATCGGTTGTCACGTTACTTCACTGGCGCCGACGTCCGTGTCCCGGGCTCCTAGACCGAGACCGGGTCGGCTAACGCCAGTCGGTGAGCGTGAAGGCTGGGGGCATGGCGACATGCGGCAGCGCCGCGGAGAAGCGCTCTGGGAAGCCGCGACCGAACAGCACGGCCCTCAGGCCGAACCTCTCGGCAGCCTCGACGTTCGCCGGGTTGTCGTCGACGAAGAGCACCGCGCCAGGCTCCTCGCCCAACGCGTCTACCAGCGCCTGGTACGCCGCGGGGTCCGGCTTGCGCACGCCCAGCTCGTTCGAGAACACGAACGCCTCGAAGCGCGCCAGGCGCGGGTCGGCGCGCACGCGGTCGCAGAGCTCCGCGACGTTGTTCGAAAGCATGCCGAGCCTGACGCCTGCGGGCAGGGCAGACACGAGCGCGTAGGTCTCGGGGCGCTCGACGACTGCGCCGAGGAACGCCTCACGGAACCGCTCGAGGTCCGTTGCGGTGCCCGTGGCTCGGGAGAGGCGCTCGTGGAAGCCTGGCAGGTCGAACCGACCGGCCTCGAATCCCGCCATCAGCGAGAGGTACGTCGGCTCGAGCTCGTGTGCCGGCCTGCCCAAGAGGTCGGCGAGGGCTACGACGGCGCTCGAGTCGAAGGTGCCGCGCGTGAACACGCCGCCCCAGTCGAAGGCGACGGCCTTCGGGTACGCGCCAGCACCGTCTTCCGTCACAGGTTCACGCTGTGCGTTACCTGCCCACCGGGCCCGCCAGCGTCCGCAGACGGCGCCAGCTCCTCGCGGTACCAGTTGAAGAACGTGACGATGAAGGTTATCCCGAAGGCGAACAGCCCGAAGACCTTCATGACGACCCCGGCGAGGGCCTGGTCCTCCATCACGCCGAGGCCGAACGCGCGCGTCGGGATGACTGCGTACTGACGGTAGAGGGGTATGTCGGAGAACGTGACGCCGCCGAAGATGGGGATCTGAGCCACAGGCAACAGGAAGATGTACGCGAGGCGCGGCAGGAAGGCCGGCTTCGGCAGCTCTGGCAGGCCGCCCATGAGCGGCCACCACATCATCAGCGAGGCGACGAGCAGCACGAAGTGGACCGTGTGGTGTATCGAGGTGTTCGCGAGCGTGAGGTCGTACAGGGCGGGCACGTGATAGATGGCCATGACGAGGCTGAACGTGAAGAACGTGACGACGGGGTTGAGCAGCACGCGGGAAACGGGCAGCATGCGCCTGCCGGCGAGCACCGCCCTCAGCAGCCAAGTTGGGATGCCCGCGAGTATCACGGGAGCTACCAGGTACGAGAGCAGCAGGTGTTGGACCATGTGCGCCGACAGCAGGTAGCGCTCCGCGAGGTCGTGTAGCGGCGATCCCTCGTTCAGGTACAAAAGGACGAGACCGATGCCGAAGACGGCCGCCCTACCCCTGGGGTATGGCTCGCCGGGAGCCAGCCGGCTCCGTAGCGGCCCCACCGCCAGGTAGTAGATGACGGCGGCAGCCGCGATCCCGCCCATCAGGACGGGACCCAGCTGCCAGCCGAGGTAGAGCGGCGCGTTCACGGCGAGCGCACCGGTCAGTCCAGGCCGAGTCCGGCGCGTATCTCGTGCACGTCACTCGCGGCGAGCCCGTCGTCGCGGTGCTCGGCGATGTCGGACGCCGTGAAGGGGACGAAGCCGCTCGGGGCGTCGCCGAGCTCGGCGACCACATGGTTGAGCACGTTGGCGATCTCGTCGTCGCTGAGCTGCGCCCATGCTGGCATGAAGCCGTTGTAAGTCATGCCCTCGACCTGTATCGCACCCGTGAGGCCGTATAGCAGGACCTGCGGCAGGTACTCCTCGCCACCCGCTGCGTACACCTCGGCCGCGTGCCCGGCCAGTGGCGGGAAGGCTCCAGGCACACCCTGACCTGCCGCCTGGTGGCAGCCGACGCAGTTGGCGGCGTAGACCTGGGTGCCCAGCTCGCGGTCCCAGTCGGCGGCCTGTTCCCCGGCAGCGGCCTCTTCGCCGGCGGCTTCGTCTTCCGCGGCCTCGGCGGCGTCGTCAGCTGCGGTCTCCTCGGCCTCTGCGGCCTCGGGCTCTGCCTGAAGCTCGCCCTCCGCCTCCGTCTCCGGCCTTGGCCCCAGGTCGGACTCAGCCGCCGCCTCTTCCGCCGTCTCCTGTCCAGCGACCTCGTACGTCGAGGCGTCGTTGGCAGCCAGCGGCCTCTCGATCTGGGTCGTGCGGTCAGCGGGGCGCGGGACGTCTGCGCGCTCTGCCAGGGACCGCGAGCCGCCGTCCGTGGCTATGAGCTCCTCCACCTCGGGTGGGACGTGGACCTCGCCGTGCGCCGCCCCGCGGCCTTCTAGGGTCTCGGCCCGCTCGCGCGCTTCGCCGTACGACATCGCCCTTGGCAGGATGAACATCGCCGTCATGGCGATGAACGTCGCCAGGGCTATGACCATGCCGGACGTGAAGAACCCTGAGTACATGCGGTCGTCGCCCTTGAGGTGCATGAAGAACATGACGACGAGGAGGAACTTGAGTACCGACAGGACCGCCAGCACGACGAACGTCATCGTCTGGCCGAGCCAGGCCTGTGGGTACTCGACGATCGCGAACTCGGCGTACGTGATGACGCCGAGGATCAGCACGAGGAGGATGTATGTGCCTAC
>CAZMFX010000047.1:15909-19034 GCA_964565625.1 uncultured bacterium | reverse complement strand
AGGCTCCAGTCGATCAGGTGCTGGCCGAAGAAGATCTGCATGCCGAGCGGGATCGTGCGCCAGGTCTCCGACGGCAGGAACAGCAGCGGGAAGAAGAAGTCGTTCCACCACGGCACGACGCTGACTATCACGACGGTAGCCAGGCCGGGCCGGACGAGGGGGAGCATGATCCGCCAGAAGATGCCCTGCTCGCCGCAACCGTCGATACGGGCAGCGTCCTCGAGCTCGCGCGGCAGGTTGCGGAAGAACACGCTGAGGAGGAATACCGACATCGGCATGCCGGACGCCGTGTACGTGAGGATGAGCGAGAACGGCGTGTCGATAAGGCCAAGGTCGCGCATCAGGATGTACAGCGGCAGGATGCCGAGCCGGATGGGAATCATGATGCCGGCGAGGAAGAAGAGGAAGAGGAACCCGCGCAGGCGGAAGCTGTAGCGGGCCAGGGCGTAAGCGGCTGGCGCCGCCGTCAGGAGAAGCAGTACGGCGGACGACCCCGTGATGAGGAGGCTGTTGCGCAGGTAGAGGCCGAAGTTGGCGCGCTCCCACGCCGTGGTGAAGCCGCGTGTGTTCCACGTCTCCGGCAGGCCGAACGGGTTCCGGAAGATCTCGGGCGTCGTCTTCAACGACGTCAGGACCATAAGGAACACCGGGTAGAGGAAGACGAGCGCCAGGGCTGCGAGCACCACGTACACCGCTACGCGCTGCCAACGTGCGCGCATCAGTACTCCGTCTGCCTACGCGTGGTGAACCGTACGCCGAAGGCGGACGCTATGCCGATGATCACGAGCATCAGCACGCCGATGGCCGCGGCGATCCCCGTCTGTCCCGGCTCGCCACCAGTCGTCGGGTCGCCGAACGCCGTGCGGTAGAAGAAGGTAGCCAGCAGATCCGTGGAGTAGGCGGGCGCGCCCGATGCCCCCTGCATGACGAAGACCAGCTCGAAGGCGTTGAAGTCCCAGATGAACGTGAGGATCGTTACCATCGCGAGGCTGGGAATGAGCAGCGGGAACGTTACGTGGCGGAAGCGCTGCCAGGCGGTGGCCCCGTCGACCAGCGCCGCCTCGTCGAACTCCTTGGGTATCGCCTGGATGGCTGCAAGGTATACGAGTATCGGGAAGCCGAGCCAGGCCCAGGCGTTGACGAGGATGACGGTGATCAGCGCTGTGTCGCTCTGCCCAAGCCAGGGCCTCACCCACTCCTCCAGCCCCACGCGCCGCAGTGCCTGGGGCACGGCGCCCCAGTTCGGGTTCAGGAGCATGCGCCACAGGAAGCCGACTACGACCAGCGAGAGCGTGTGTGGCAGGAAGTAGGCTGCCTGGAAGAACGCGAACCCGCGGAGCTTGCGCGCCAGCAGCACGGCGACGAACAGCCCGAGCGTCGTCTGGATGATCAAAGTGACGATGAAGAAGACGGCGTTGTGCCCAAGCGCTCCGAAGAAGCGCTCGTTGTACGGCCACCTGGTCAGAACGGTGAGGAAGTTCTGCAACCCCACGTACGCGCCTCTTATGAACCCGTTCCAGTCGAAGAGGCTGTACGAGAGCGAGGAGATGAGCGGGTACGCCATGAACGCGCCGTAGATAATCAGCGCGGGCGCAAGGAAGACGAGCAGGTGACCGTTGCGGGACCACCAGCGCCTCGTCCTGCTCATGTCGCTGCCCGGACGCGGTGCGCGCGCCGTCTGTATGCACCGAACATCGTGTCGCACGATAGTTGACCGCGCCCGGTGAGTGACCGGGCGCGGCTCGTGGTCAGTGACTTATCCGAGGTGCCGCCTCTACTCGAAGGAGTACCACTCGGCGACGCCCCGCTGGATGTTGGCGACGGCGTCTGCGACCTCCTGGTCGCCCGCGAGCACTGCCTGCATCTCGTTCTGCAGGAGCGTCGAGCCGCTCGGCTGGCCGAAGCGGAAGGCGGTGAGCATCAGGTACGGCGTCCCGACGTCGTTCATGAGCCCGACGATCTCGGAGAGCTCCTCGCTTGTGGGCGTCACGCCAGGCACGGCCGAGATCTGCTGCAGCTCGTCAGAGAACATCTGGCCGTACTCCTGGGAGGCGAGGAACTGGATGAACTTCAGCACGGCCTCCTGGTTCGGGCTGGCGGCGTTGATGCCGTACGACCCGTCGACGTAGTAGGAGATGCGACCCTCGCCGGCCTGGAGCCCGGGGACCGGGAAGGCTCCGACGTTTAGCTCGGGGTTCAACTGCTCGAGTATCCCGAGCTCGTAAGAGCCGCCGATCAGCATGCCGGCCTGCCCGAAAGCGAACATGCTCTGCATGTCGGTGTAGGCGACGCCCATGTAGTTCTCGGCCATGTACGGCGTAATTGCGACCATCTGCTCGAGGGCAGCTGCGAAGCGCGGGTCCGTGAAGTCGGTCTCGCCGCCGGTGATGTCTGCGAAGAAGTCGTCGCCGCCGTAGTAGGACGGGCCCACGCCGCCGAAGAGCGTCTCGACGGTCCAGGGCTCGAGCGCGCCGTTGGCGAGGGCGTTCACGCCGGAGGCCTGGAGAGCCTCGGCCACCGCCACGAACTCGTCCCATGTCTGAGGCTCTGAAAGGCCGAGCTCCTCGAACATGTCCTCGTTGTATAGGACCTGCACGGTCTGGAGCGCGAAGGGTACGCCGTAGACGCCGCCGTCTGCGCGGTTCGTCGCGCCGAGCAGGATGCCTGGATCGAAGTCGGCGAGAGCAGGAATCTTGTCGTCGAGCCTAACCAGGTACCCGGCTTCGGCAAGCGGCTCCATGCCGCCGTACGCGCGCAGGTGGATGATGTCCGGCCCGCCGCCGCCCTGCAGCGCGGTCGCGAGGATGGTGTTGTACTCGGTGTTCAGGTACGGCGTGAACTCGACGTTTATGTCCGGGTTCTCCTCCCGGAACGCCTCGATGAACTTCTCGTAGGCAGCGACGTCTTCCGTGCGCCAGCTCCAGAACGTCAACGTGGTCTGCGCCATGGCGCCGGCCGTGAACGACAGTGCCACCATGGCCGCGAGCAGTCTGATCCTGCGCATACTTGGACCTCCCACCGCTAGGATGCCGCCGCCAGCACGTTTGCGAGCGGCGAACGATCTGTCGAGCGTTCAGAGAGTACCAATCCTGTACCAGTTGGTCAACGACCCGACATAGGTGCCG
>CAZMFX010000047.1:14014-15809 GCA_964565625.1 uncultured bacterium | reverse complement strand
GAAGCCGGCCTGCGCGGCCAGGTTCCGAACGTCTGCCTGTTCCACGAACAGAGAGCCGTCCCTGACGAAGGCGGCCGTGACGATGACGTCGCCGCCTGGGGTAGTGAGCACCAACGTGCTGTCGCCGGTGAAGCCGGCGAGAAGCTCCAGCTCGAAGCCGGCTCCGTCGACGAGCCTACCGATGCCGACTATCCTGCCGTCTGCCGACGTGACTAGGACCTCGGCGTCGGGAGGGAAGTCGATGGCAGCGGCCCACGAGAGACCCAGCACGGCCAGAAGCGTCGCCAAGGCGCACCTCAGGCCGCGATCTCTACGCTGTCCAGCCGACTGCACCACCTTTTCAGTCTGCGCAGGTCGCCTTACATCAAACTTACGGCGGGTAACGCTTCTCACGGTAGGTTCACCGCCGAACGCCGGCCTGGGGGCGCTGCAGCACGGAGTATGACCTTCAACTCGGCGCCTCCAGCACGTTCTCCCCGGCCGCACTCGGGTCCTCGCGCAAGCGAGCCGTGAGGGTCATGAGCCGCACTTCGAAGGTGCTGCCCTCGCCAAGCGCAGACCTGATGCGAAGCTCACCCTGGTGTTGCTCGACCAGCCGTTTGCACACCGTGAGGCCAACGCCCACTCCGCCCGCCCGGCTGAAGCCGTGGTCGAAGATCCTCAGGATCGTCTCCTGGCTCATGCCCGGCCCAGCGTCCTCGACCTGAAGCACCGCGACATCGCCGTCCTCTAGCAGCCTTACCTTCACACCCTCCTGACCGCCCATCGACTGGATGGCGTTCCTCACCAGGTTGCGAACCACTTGAGTCAGCCGCTCCGGGTCTCCCACGACCTCCAGCGGCTCCTCAGCGTCGAGCTCCACGTCGGGGTACTCGTCGCCGACGCGTTTCACGACCTCGCGAAGGTCGACAACGCGCGGTTTGATCTCACGCTCCAACTCTCCTCGCGCTAGTTGGAGCAGGTCCTGTGACGTGCGGAGGAGCTCGCGCGTGCCGTCGGCCGCTGCCCTTACGCGGCTGTCGTCCGGATGCTCCTCCCGTACGGCTCCCAGGTGGTAGTTGACGAGGGTGAGCGGAGCGGCAAGCTCGTGCGAGACCTCCAGCAGGAACTCCCGCTCGGCTCGTTTCCGCTCCTGGATGGCGCTCAGCGCGGAGTTCAGCGCGTCGACCAGGCCGCCGAGCTCGTCCGCCGGCCCGGCGAACTCGACCGCGGCGGGATCGGCGGGGTCGACCTCACGGGCCCGCTTCGATACCTGCGCCAGCGGTGAGAGCATCCGGCGCGCCGCCAGGAAGGCGGCGGCGCCAGCGACCACGATGATCACCGCGGCCGCTCCGACGAGGCTGCGGACGAGCCCGCCCCGGATCGCGAGGGCCGCCGTCACGTCGTGCGCGAGTCGGACGCTGCCATCGGTGGCCGGCCAGACTCCCGTCGTCACCATGTAAGTGCGCCCGTCTCGCTGAACCAGAGTTGGCTCCGAGACGGTGGGGAGAGGTTCGGCGTCGCCCCAGTTCACCGCGACGTCGCCTTCCGGCGTTATCAGCTGCAGGATGACGTTGCTCGACTCGCCCGTCGGGAAGGACGCTCCCAGCATCGGCCTGTCAAGCAGCGCGGTGATGCGTTCGAGGTCCTCTGCCAGGATCACGCGGAACTGCTCTGTCTGCTGCCGGGTGAAGACGCTGTACGCGAGAGCTCCGAAGCCCGCGACTATCGCTACCGTGAGACCGATCGACGCCAGCCCCATGCGCGTCCGCAGCGTCATCTAGCCTCGTTCTCTGGTGACGTAACCGAGGCCCCT
>CAZMFX010000047.1:5932-13914 GCA_964565625.1 uncultured bacterium | reverse complement strand
AGCGTCACGCTCCCGACGGTGTATACCTCCTGGTTGCCGCGGCTCCGAAGCTGCGCGTAGACGCGGGCAAGCAGCTCCTGCATGTCGAACGGCTTCGCCAGGTAGTCGGTGGCCCCTATGTAAAGGCCGGCCACGCGGCTCCGCACGTCCGCGCGAGCGGTCAACATGAGGATGGAAGCGTTGCCGTCCCTCAGGTCGGCCGCCACGTCCAGACCGTCCATGTCCGGCAGCCCGAGGTCGAGGATTATGAGGTCGAACTGCTCCGTCTGCGCCTTCTCGAGCGCCTCCCGACCAGTCGACACCACTACCGCGTCGTAGACGCGCAGGAGCTCCGCCTCGAGGGCGCGCGCCAGGCTCGGGTCGTCTTCGACGATCAGGATGCGTTCTCGGTCCACAACGGATACGTATCTTAAGGCGGTCCCGTCCCAGTTGCCTGAGCGTGCTGCGCCAACCCCCTGAATCGGGGCCCGGAACCGGCACTCAGAAGCGGCCCCTAAGGTGGACGTGATGAGCCGGGACCAGCCTACGAGCTCGCAGCCCTGGTCTCTCTTGGTCGGTGGCTTGCGGGAGTACGCGGTGTTCACGATGGACGTGAACGGCGTCATCGACTCGTGGAACGTCGGCGTACACGAGCTCCTCGGCTACGAGGAGCACGAGTTCATCGGCAAGTCCGCCAGCGTCATCTTCACGCTCGAGGACCGCGCGGCGGGAGCGGACGCGCAGGAGATGGCCATTGCCAGCGAGCGCGGCGAGGCGATGGACGACCGGTGGCACGTACGGAAGAACGGCTCGCGCTTGTGGGCCAACGGGATACTGCGCGCCGTCAGGCTACCGGATGGCGAGCTCGTCGGGTTCATGAAGATCATGCGCGACCAGACGGAGAAGCGTCTCGCGGAGGCCCGCCTGCGGGAGAGCGACAGGCGCTTCACGACCGCCTTCAGGAGCAACCCGAGCCCGGTCGCGCTCGTCAGGAGACACGAGTTGAGGGTGCTCGACGTCAACGACGCGTTCATCCGCACGTTCGGCCTGGGTCGTCGCGAGGTGGTGGGCCGGACGCTCGCTCAGCTGGGCATCGAACCACAGACAGGGGGGTTCCCTGGGCTCCAAGATGCGCTCGGCAGGTCGGATCGGTTCACGACGGACGCGCCGTTCACGCGTGCGGACGGCCTGCCGGGAAGAGGGACGTTCACCTTCGAACCGATAACCCTTGCCGGGGAGCCCCACGCCATCATGCTCGTGCAGGACATGACGGAGTGGCACAGGGCGCAAGCCCGCCTCGAGCAGGAGCAGCGCCTCGTCGAGGCGATCCTGAACAGCCTGCCTGGCGTCTTCTACATGATGGACGAGGACCACCTCGTGCGTTGGAACGACGAGCTGGAACGCGTGACCGGCATGACGGGTGACAGGCTGGCGACGGCGAGGGCGCATGACGTCGTCGTAGAGGCGGACGCCGTGCGCGAGCACATCGCAGAAGCGTTCGGCTTTGGAACATCGTCGTTCGAGGGTCACCTGCGCACGCTCGACGGAATGAGCACGCCGTATCTCCTCACCGGTCGCCTCGTGCAACTGGACGGGAAGCCGTACGTCCTCGGCGTCGGCGTCGACATCACGGACCAGGTCGTCGCCAGGGACGTGCTCGAGCGTCGAGCCGCAGAGCAGACGGTGTTCGCCGAGCTTGCCGCCTCGACCCTCGCGTCGATGGACGTTCAGCCGACGCTCGACCTGGCCGCGAGGAGGGTCGCCAAGACCCTCCGAGCCGACCACTCCCGCATAGTCGAGGTCGCTCCAGAGGGCATGATCGTTCGTTCCGCATACCCACAGATGAGCGCCGCCGGCGGCGACGAGCCCGCGACGCCGCGCGTCAACCGGGTCGACCTTGGGCTCGTCGGCGTCGAGGTGATGTCGGCAGAGTCGCTCGCCCCGCTCGGCATGTCCAGCGGCGTCCGCTTCCCCATACATCGCCATGGAGGCACGTTCGGCTACCTGGAGGTGCTCTCGGCCAGCGCCGAGGCGTTCAGCTCCGACGACCACGCGTTCCTGGGCGGCGTCACGTACCTGCTCGCCGCCGCGATAGAGCAGCAGCGGCTGCATCAGGAACTGGAGGTGCGCGCCGAGACCGACGATCTGACGGGCCTCCTCAAGCGCGTGCCCTTCGAGCACCGCCTCGTCGCCGCCATGGGACAGGCGGAGCGGCACGGTACGAAGGTCGCCGTCCTGTTCCTCGACCTGGACATGTTCAAGGAGGTCAACGACTCGCTCGGGCACCAAGCCGGGGACCTGGTCCTCAGCCAGGTGGCTGGCCGGATAAGGGAGGCGGTACGCAGCTGGGACGTCGTCGCCCGCCACGGCGGCGACGAGTTCGTGCTCTTCCTGCCAGACATAAAGGAGCGGACGGAGATCGAGCACGTGACGTCGAGGCTCCTCGCCGCGCTCAGCGAGCCGTACGAGGTCGAGGGTGCGAGCGCCTCTGTCGGGGCGACGATCGGCGTCGCGGTCTACCCGGACGACGGTGCAGACATCAAGTCGTTGCTCGGCGCCGCCGACGCCGCCCTTTACCGCGGCAAGTCAGAGGGCCGGGCGACCTTCCACTTCACTTCCGAGGATCCCGCCAACTGAGCCGTGTCACTCCCCCGTCACCGCGCCCCGGTCACCTACCCAGGGCCAAGCCGACGACGACAGGGTCGTGATCCGAGGACCGGAACGGGTTGGGCTCGAAGAGCTCTGACTGCGCCCCACGTTTGAACGTCAGGTCGTAGTCCAGCAGGTCCGGCTCGTCGGCGTTTATGTGCCAGGCAGCGGCGCCCGTCACCTGAGCGGCCAGGCTCGGGCTGGCGAGGGCGTAGTCCAGGTAGCCGAGCATGCCGTCGAACACGTAGGTGTACGCGTACTCCCCTTCGAACCGGTCCAGCAGGTCGACGTAATCGTCTCGGGTGCCCGCTACGCCGTCGGGGCCGGCCTCAAGCTGGCGGATGGGGTCCTCGTGGTCGTAGCCGTTCAGGTCTCCTACGACCATGTGATCGGGATCGTCTGCGCCCGTGGGGTCCGATTCCAGCCAGTCGAGGAGAACCCTCGCGGCCAGCGTGCGGGTCGCGTTGCAGTTGCCCTGCACGGGGTCGTCATCACCACGGCCGCACGCCTCGCCCTTGCTCTTGAAGTGGTTGACCACGAAGGTGAACCGCTCGCCGCTCCCAGTCGCCTGGAACGACTGCGCGATGGCGGCCCTGTTGCGGTCCTCACCAGTCCCGTTCGGGTCGAGGAACGCCATGACGTCGAGAACCGCGGGATCGCCTACGGCAATTACGGCTGACGGCTGGTAGACGATCGCGACCCTTATCGCATCGACACCAACGGGCCCGCCAGCGTCGACGTAGTCGTACGTCCCGGGCGCTGTCGCCGCGTTCAGGGCCACGACCAGGTCTTTCAGCGCGCCCTGGTCGCCGTCGTTCTCGATCTCGATGAGCCCGACGACGTGGGCATCGAGCGTCGTGACCGCGGCGACGATCTTCGCCTTCTGCCGCTCCAACTCACGCATGTTGTCTGCCCCGCGGCAGCCGTCCGAGCCGTGGGGCCCACAACCGCTGCCGCCGAAGTCCTCGAAGTAGTTGAGTACGTTGAAGACCGCTGCTCGCAAGTCGCCTCCGACCTCAGGAGGGTCTGACGGTCTGGGGTTGCGCTCCGAGTATGTGGCGTCGGCGGTCGGTTGCACCCGGTAGCTGCCGAACGCGTAGCCCATGACACCCGTGACGCCCGTAATGACGTCGCCTCCCCGGAACCTGTTCTCGAGCGAGAAGTACCCGCCGGCGGGATGACGAGCGATCTCAGGGTTCTCCGCCGTCCTGCCGTCATCGAGCGTGATGCGGGACCGCATGGCAAGGTCGAGGGCCTCGTTCACGGCCGGGTCGCGCGGGTCCAGGTACGACGTCGGCTGATAGGTGCGGGACCGTCCGGGCCCTGGCGCGGAGAGAACCAGCTCGCCGAACCGGTCGTAGTTGAAGTACTCGCTTATGACGAGCTCCTGCGGGAAGTGAACGAGCATGCCGACGTACGCCGCCAGGTCGTCAAGATCGGCGACCGGCAGGGTGACGGTCGCGGGAGTCGGAAGCTCCTGCGCTGCGGCACAGGTGACGAGGTTGCTAACGCTCCGCAGGTGCGTCTCGCCATCCGAGTCGCTCACACGCCCGGTGACCCTGACGAGCTGCCCGACGGTCACGTCCGGTTGCCGTTGGGACACGAAGATGCCCTCCGACGTCCGCGGGTCTGCGTCAGCGTCGGCGTCTTCTTCCTGCACGTAGTACCCGCCGAGGTCGGTGTCGAAAGCGTCGCCGTCACGCGGTTGGAAGTCGCCGACGACGACCCCCTCGATGGTGACTACCTGCCCGACGAACGGGCTGGAGCGACCGGTTCCCTGAACCTCGTGGATGAGGTGCGCGGGCGCGAGACAGGCATCGGGCGCCCCGGCGGCGCCAGCGTCGGCGCCCAAGGCGGATATGCCGCCACCCAAGTGACGCCCGAGTACCTCGAGGCCCTTCGGCGAGCCCTCGCATGCAGTCAACAGCACCAGCAGCGATACACAGGCGCAGCGCAGGAGCACACCCGTCATGGAGCCATTTCTACCAGCATGGTGAAGCGGGATGGCAGAGAACGGTTCGCGCGTACCTCCGGCTCAGCGGATCCGTTCGACGCTGACGGCGCCTATCCCCGTTTCCAGCGTGATGTCCACCCGGTCTCTCGCCGACCCGTAGTCTGGCGACTCGTATACGGCCTCATCCCGCAGGAAGTCGCTCGGCATCGAGATGCCGCCGATACCGCGCGACACCGTGATGCGCGCGCCGAGCCCGGCAGGGAGCTGGATCGTGGCGGCACCCACGCCCGTGTCGATGTCGACGTCGTAGACGCCCGTAGCAGGAAGAGTGATGGTTGCAGCGCCCACACCGGTGTCTAGGTCGAGGCTGGTGAGGGTAAGCCCTGATAGCTCGAGCCTCGCCCTGCCCACGCCCGTGTCGACCTTGAGCTCCATCGGAACGCGCCCCGAGAGGGTGAGGTCCCAGAGCCCGCCTCCAGCTCCCACGGGCCCGCGGAACCCAGGGCCCCGGCTGTCGATCACCAGCCGAGCCGTCCCGCCGCTCACCTCGAACGACTGCTCGATTTGCTCGCCCATCGCCGGTCGGATCGAGCCCTGAGCCAGCAGGTCTGCCGACCCGGCGGAGCTCAGGTCGAGAGACGCGACCCCGGCGCTCACCGTCACATCTGCCTGGCGCGCGCCCTCCAACGGTTGCCGAACATCGACGGTTTCACCGCTAGCTCCAGTGGCGAAGAGACCGTTCGGGTAGGCCGTGTATATGGCTGCCCCTACGGCCAGCGTTACTACGATGACCAGCAGCCGGTACCGGCCGCGCAGGAGCATGTCGACTCCGACGGCAACGAGCAGGAGCGGCCACAGGTAGGTGAGGCTCCACAGCACGTTCCAGTCGAGCCAACCCAGGTTGCCGAGTATCAGGAAGATCCCGATGACTATCAGGACCAGCGGCCAGAAGCCGCTTCCGCGCCGCTTGGAGCGGTCTGCACGTCGACCGGACTCGGTGGTCACGATCAGCCTCCAGCGGCGGTACCCGCTCGAGCTCTTGGATAGGGCCGCGCCCGAATACTACGGCACGGACTCGCCGCAAAGCCTGCAATCCAGCTCCAGCCCGAGCAGGCTTTCCCTCCCCTCGCGCGTCAGCACGAGCGGTCTGTTCGTCAGCGGAGGGTCGTGGCGCACGTGCTGCCTGTGCCCGCAATCCAGCAGGGCTACCCAGTGGCCCTCTTCGTCTTTCACGAAGCCGGTTATCTTGCGTCGCTTCACGCCAGCCACGTCCGAATGGTAGGCCTGTCGGGCAGATAGGCCCGTAGCGATCTGGGCGCCGAAGAATCATCACTGCCTCCGGCGCCCATACATCGACCGCGAGAAGCGGTCATATCTCGTCAAGCGGTACTACTGGATAGCAACCTCTCCAAACGCCTCATCATCCGCGACGTCCAGTATCTTCGCCTCGATGGCGGCGAGTTGGTCGACATCCGCAGAGCTTCCAAGTACGCCAGCGAACGTGTTGTTCTCCGTGGCGTCGATGTCGTGTGGCGTGCTGTTGCTGATGTATACCTGCACCGATTCCGAGAACTCGCTGTTCTTGACCGTAGCGAGCTTCGCTCCGCCGTATGGCAGCACCGCTGCAGCCTCAGCGTTCTTGTCGCCTACGTAGGAGATGTCGCTCATCGTCACGCCGTCGATCGTGCCGCTGACTTCACCGCCGGCCCGGTCCCACAGCATGATCCCGTTCTGAGCCAGAACTGCGGTTTCGCCTGCCCCGATGTACGTGCCTCCCTTGACGTTCAGGACCACTGTCCCACCCTCGCCGTCGACACTCGAGCCGTGCCCGTTCACGACGTCGATGGCGTTCTTGTTCCAACCGCTGAAGTCGGTATCGGTAAGGGTCAGATCGACTGTCTCACCGGAGCTGGCGTCCACCGCGAGGCCCTGACCCGTCTGGTCACCTGTCGTTGCTCCCGGGCCGATCAACCGCGAGTTCGCGATCTCGCCACTTGAAGCGTTCCAGAAGACGATGGCGTCTAGATCGGTTGACCAAGCCAGGTCGCCGGTGGTGAACGTAATGCCGTCCAAGTGGACATCGGTCGAGCTGTCGATGAGGGAGACGACCCTCGTGTCAGGCCTGTACTTGTGCGGGATGCCTGTATCGATCTCCTGGGCGGGCTCTATGCGGGTCGCCTCGCCCGCGCCGACGACCGTAAGGCCGTCGAATTCGATGATGACGAAGCCTGCGTCGTAATCGCCGGCAGCCAGGCACACCACGTCGCCGTCTGATGCCGCATCCACCGCGTCCTGTATCGAGGCGACGGGTTCCCACACCGTGTCGCCGTCGTTCATGTCGTCACCGTCTACCGAGACGAACCAACCAGTGTCCGCCGGGCAGTGCGCGAACTCGGCGAGGGCTTCACCGCTTTCGACCTGGAAGCCGAGCCTCAGCTCGAGCTTCTCACCGTCTGCGGTGTTGCCCTGGATGACGAGCGTATGGCCGCCGACCGTGGTGCCTTCCGGCATCTCGTAGTTGGCGGTGAAGCTGCCGTCGTCGCCGGTAAGGACCGTCCCGAGCAGGACAGGGTCGGAGAAGAGCCACACGTCCACGTTCGAGCCGGGCTCGTAGCCGCTGCCCGACAGGCTGAAGATGCCGTCCTCGGTTACGCGCGGTACGTCGCCGTCCTTGACCGGCAGCTCGCTGCCATCGGGGGCCTGAAGGCCGACGAGCAGATGCGTCTCTTCGACCGCGAGGCCGACTTCACCATCCTCGTAAGACTTCGTGACGGTGGCAGGCTTTCCACCCAGGCTGCCGTCGGTGTCGCCGGGCGCCGGCACGTCATCGGTGGACGGCGGCTTAATGACCGTAACCGTCACCGAGTCACTCATGGTGGAGTCTGCGACGCTGATCGCCCTGACGGTCGCTACGCCGACGGCCACGGCGCTTACGACGCCGTCTTCATCGACGGTCGCAACGGCATCGTTCGTGCTCACCCAGTCGACATCGTCGGCCACCGAACCGGTGACCTCGACCTCCGCGGTTAGCGGGGCGGTATCTTCGGGCGCCATACGCAGTGAGTCTTCCTGGATATCCACGGACCGTACGGCCGCCTCGCCGCCGCATGCGGCCAACAGAGCTACAAGCACGGCCACACCTAGAGCCGTCAGAAGGTTCCTCGAGTGATTCAATCGACCCATCTCCGTTCGATTCATCTAGTCCGACGGAACCGAGGGGCATGGGAGGAGGCAGATGACTTCAGCGAACCGTATCGACGAGCGTCTTCTCGTCGAAGTTCGAGTTGGATATTGGGGTGACTATCCCCGCAACGTTCTGCAACCGGCCCGAACCCCCAGGATCGTCGGCCTCACGCGGACCGTAACTCCGGCTTCCTTACGAACTACTTACATGGGTAGT
>CAZMFX010000047.1:0-5832 GCA_964565625.1 uncultured bacterium | reverse complement strand
TTCACCGCGTACTCTCTTGCCTCCACGGTCACCCTGCCCATCTACGGCAAGCTCTCCGACATATACGGCCGAAAACGGATACTTACCTTCGGGATCCTGCTCTTCAGCGCGGCTTCCGCGCTTGGTGGCCTGGCCCAGAACATGCCGCAACTGATCGTGATCCGTGGCCTACAAGGCCTTGGCGGCGGGGCACTGATAACGATGGCCTTCTCGGCGATCGGGGATATCTTCACACCGCGGGAGCGAGGCGCTTACCAGGGGTTCACCGGTGCGGTGTTCGGCTTCTCGAGCGTCGTCGGTCCCTTGGCCGGCGGGCTCATAACGGACACGATCGGGTGGCGGTGGGTCTTCTTCGTCAACGTACCCATAGCCCTTATCGCATTGGCCGTCATACTCCGCAACTTCCCTGGCCAGGCCACGCGTGGCCGCGGGAAGATCGACGTCGTCGGGTCGGCCCTCTTGATGCTCGGCATCGTGCCCATGCTCCTCGCGCTTACATGGGGCGGCGTTGACATGCCGTGGACATCTACTCCGATCCTCGCGCTGTTCGCTGCCTCGGTAGTGTTGCTCGGCGCGTTCCTGTGGTGGCAAGGCAGGACGCCCAACCCGGTACTCGACCCGGACCTGTTCAAGAGCCGCACCTTCAACGTGGCGAACATAGGTGGGTTCCTCAGCGGCGTCGGGATGTTCGGAGCGGTCATCTACCTTCCGCTTTACATCCAAGGGGTCCAGGGAGGGTCGGCTGCCGCCTCTGGCTTCGCCCTTACCCCGCTGATGCTCGGCATGGTCGCGAGCAGCACGGTAGCGGGCCTGATGGTCACCAGGACCGGACGTTACCGGCCGTTCATCCTCGCGGGCCTCGCGACGATAACCATCGGGTTCCTCCTGAACGCCACGATGAGCACGGCCACGCCGCTCGTGCTCACTGTCGTCTTCTCTGTCGTCCTCGGTCTGGGGTTCGGGCCGACGAACTCGCTGTTCGTGCTCGCCGTTCAGAACGCGATGCCGCAGAGCAAGTTGGGGACGGCTACGAGCGCGAACATGTTCTTCCGCCAGATAGGTGGGACGCTTGGCGTCGCCGTGTTCGGAGCCATCGTGGCCTCCACCATCTCAGGCCAGGTGAACAACGCGTTGGGGCCACAACTGAGCCAGTTGCCGCCAGAGATGGTTCAGGAGTTCAACTCTCCCAACCTGCTTACCAGCCCTCAGCAACTGGAGGCCGCCAGAACGCAGGTCGTGGCCGTCGCTGGTGAGAACGCCTTCGAGTCTCTCGTGAGCGGGCTGCGCGACGCCTTGGCCAGCGGGCTCGGGAGGGTGTTCACTGTGGGCGCGGCCCTCTCGCTCATTGCTTTCGCCACGTCGTTCGCGCTGCCTGTAATCGAGCTGCGCACATCTCACGACGCCCCGCGCGCAGAGCCCGAGGACGACAGGGTGCGGTCGGGACGCGGCACCGGCGGGCGCACCGTAGACGGAGCTACGCTCGAGCCCTCTGCCAAGCCGCGCGTGTGATTCCGAGGACCAAAGGCGAAAAGCTCGGGCGCTAGTCTCTAGCCGGCACGACAACCTTGCACAGCTTCTTCGTGGGGCCACCTGAGTCTCGGACTGGAGGTGCTCCATGAAGTGGACGCGACTTACTGGCCTCGTCTCTCTCTTCCTGATACTGGCGGCCTGCAGCGACCCGGAGGTCGTCGGCCCCGAGGTGGCCGACCTTGAGACCCAGGCAAAGGCGTCCGGCCCGGCGCTCTCCACGCTGGGCCCCGGCGCCGTTCTTCAGGAGACCCAGGAACTGACGATCAACGTCGTGTTCGTGGGCTACGAAGAGGCCGACATCGACACGGACGCCTTCATGGACCTGCTGCCCGGAACGTACCGCACCGTTCAACGCGTTCCCACCTTCTACAGCGGAGTGACGTTCACGGGGAACGACTTCGTGTACGACTACAACGTTCTTTTCGCGGACGAGACCTTCGAAGATGGGTTCTTCGGCTACTTGGGAGGCATAGGGATCGAGGGCGATCCCACCCTTTACCAGCAGTGCTACAGCGGAACTGCTCCGGAGCAACCGTTCTGCACGAACCAGACCCAGAACGAGGCCGTCATTACCGAGACGCTATACATCGACGCCCCGACCGTCGAGCAGTGGCTTATCGACAACTCGCCCGTGGACACGACCAGCTACACCGTCTTCTTCATCAACTGGTACGGCCGTGAAGACTTCCAGCATCACCTCTACACGAAGTCGGACGAAGGATCCATCGACGTAGACACCGGCCAGGACTTCGGCCTTCTCCATTCCCGCAAGCTGATCGCTTGGGGCGGCACTCCCAACGACGAGGGTCACCGCGTCTGGTTCCACGACCTGTCGGCCGGCCCCGAGTCGTGGACCGACAACTGGAACGTAGACAACGGCGACCTGTCGGGCAACGGGGTTGTCGAGTACCGCATGCCGCCCGTCTGGGAGTACGGAACTGGCGGATGGTGGGACGATGCGGCGAACCTACCGTTCGGTGCCCACAGCCTCACGACCGACCTCGCGCTGCTCACCCGCTACGTCTTCCTCGACCTTCTCGCCACCCCATCGCCGCTCTACGACCCGGCGCTGTCTCCACCAGAGCTTCCGGACGACATCCAGGTGGACGTGAACCTCTACGACTTCGCGGGGGCAGGCGCCACCACCCTGTTCGATCAGGGTGTGATCGCGGACGAACTCGGTGCCCTCCGGCCATACAACGACTTCTCGGTCGAACTGGACTCGGTGAACATCACCCCGAGGGCCGAGGATGTCTACAACTGCTTCATCGCCGACGTCTCGTGCTTCGGCGGACGTCTATTCGGCATCGCGTTCGCCGACCTGTTCCTCTACCACTCCGATCACCTCATCCAGTACCTGGACGGCGACGCAGACTACGAGCTGCCCATCTTTTCGTTCTTCGACTCCGAGGACCTGGCAGCAGGTGGCCTGCTCGGCTACGCCGACGACGACTGGAGAACTGGCGTCCAGAGCTTCGTGTTCGCCTTCACAGACCCGTTCCTGGTTCTCAACGGCTTCGGGTTCACGTCGACCGTCGTACACGAGTCAGGGCATCACCTCGGCCTGTCGCATCCGCACGATGGGATCGATTGGGAGGACGGCCTGGAGTTCGGACCCAGCGACGCGTTCTACTTCGCCTGGGCCGGTGACGAGGTCGACTCCGTGATGTCCTACCTGACGTTGTCGATCCACTTCAGCCAGTTCGACCGCGACAATATGGCGCGCTACATGACCCTCGCCCACCTCAACTACGCCAACGTGATCCTCGAGGCCATCTACAAGAGCCCGCGCGTCAACCGGGTAGCGGACATGCTTACAGACGCCGACGACCTTGCCGGTGCGGCGCTGCTCCAGTACCAGGAGATGAACTACGTGGATGCGGCCATCACATCTGAGGAGGCGTACCGGCTCGTGCTGGAAGCGGCCGACGCCATTAACGTGAAGGTGGAGCCGCAGTCGTGGCAGGCGGACTACAAGTCCAAGGGCAAGAGCGGGAAGTTCGTCGACGACGTGAACGATCACATGCTCCGTCCTTGACGCTACGACCGGGCACATAGCCGACTCGCGCGCCGGTGTGGGATTGCCCGCACCGGCGCTTTGGGTGCTCTCACAGGAGCGCTCAGGACCCGGCCGGACCGTCCTCCCCGTCCGAATGTGGGTCTTCCCCTCGCTTCCTGCGGCCGCCGAAGGCCCCCGTTGAACCGAAGACGATCCCGATCGCAAGGCCGAACGCGATGCCCAACCCCATGTTGTCCCAGGCCGCACCGAACGCGACCCCTACCGCGACACCCAGCGCGAGGCCCACACCCATGCTTCTCTGACGCTTCTCGTTCACCGTGGAACCCTAGCGCACGCCTTTCCACAGAGTGTCCGCCGGACTACTGCGGCAGCCGTCCCTCAAGTGACAGCAGCGACTAGGTCGTCAGCGCCTCGCGCTCCGCGATCACGGACTGGTGCGGCGCCGACCGCCAGGTCGCCAGCAGTCCAACGACTGCCAGCACGATCACGAACCCGATGGCGAGGAGTATGCCCTGCTGCTGGCTCCATCCGGCTCGCGTCGCGATCGCGAGCAGAGCGCCGCCCACTCCGGTCGACAGCGCCGCCGTGAATTGGTCGGCGATCTGAAGGGCGACTGAGACCTTGCCCTCCTCACCGGGGGGAGCGAGCGCGAACGCGAGCACCGAGGACGTGGAGTGCGCCATGCCGATGCCGAGGCCGGCGACGACCCAGCCGGATACCACGATCACCAGTACGCCGCTCGTCATGAATACGGCGACGACCTGAGCAACTATCCCCACGGTGATGAGTGCGGTGCCAACGAACATACGCTTTGCCCGCCGACCGGCGCCCCCTTCATCGAGCCTGGATTGCAGCCAGGCACCGACCGCCCAACTAATGGATCCGGTGGCTATCACGGCCCCGGTGACGGCGGTGGAGTAGCCGTGCACCGATGTGAGCATCAGAGCGAGGAACGCCTCCACGGCTACGAAGGCCGAGAACAGGGTGCCGCGACCAGCGATCACCGAGGGCAGGCCCCGACGGAGGCCAAGCGTTCCCGCCGGCATGAGGGTCCGCAGGCCGACAAGGACCATCACGAGGCCGGGCACCGCCAGAATGGCCAGCAAAGGCGCGTCCGCACCGACGCCCGTGAGGAGGACACCGGCACCGGCAGCGAGCCAAGCAGCAGCCAACAACCTTCGCCCGCCACGTCCGGTGGTGGAGCGCTGCACCAGCCCTGAGAACGCCCGGTAGGTGAGCGCGACGACTACCAGCAGCAGCGGCAAGATGCCCCAGAAGACGTACCGCCAGTGGAGCGTCTCGGCTACGACGGCAGCGAGGGTAGGGCCAAGCAGGGCGGGCACCACCCACGCGCTCGAGGTGAGGGCCATCATGCGCGCCCTGGCGGAGTCTGGGTATGCACGGCTGATGGCGGCGTACATGACGGTGCTGAGGGCGCCCCCGCCGAGGCCCTGGAGTACTCGGCCGACGATAAGGACGAACATCGATGGCGCTGAGCCGCTCACGACCAGGCCGACACCGAAGAACCCCAAGCCCCACATCAGCGGTCTGGCGAGCGAACCGTTGTCGGCCATGAGGCCGCCAACCACCGATCCCAACAGCGACGCCAACAGGAACCCGCTGAAGACCCATCCATAGAGGGAGAGCCCGCCCAGGTCCTCGACGAACAGCGGGGCCACCGTCACGACGGCCAGCGCCTCGAAGGCGAAGAGCGTGACCCCCAGCACGATGCCGATGGTCAGGGCTCGGGTCTGGGCGTCGAAGGGCGAAGGGCCGGCTTCGCGGGCGGGATGCGCCTCGGTCACCGACGCACTCTATTCGGAAGCCCTTACCTGCGCTGCCCGGACGTTTGGTTGTTGGGCAGGCTAGCGCCCGGCTGTAGGGTCGTCGAAGCTGACGAGTTCCCTGTACTCCGGGTTCTCGCGGATGAACGAGCGCACGAACGGGCACACCGGCGCTATCACGAGGCCCCTGTCACGCGCCTCGTCAAGCACCGACTTCACGAGGAAGCTCCCGATACCGCGGCCCTCGAACTCCGGCGGCACTTCGGTGTGGACGAGGACCAACGTCCGTCCCCGTCTCTCGTACCTGAGGAAGGCAGTGTGCCCGTCGAGCTCGACGACATACTGTTGCTCCTCAGGCCTGTGCTGCACCTCTAGCTGCTCTGCTCCCGTGATTACGTCTTCCGGATCGCTGGTCAAGGTGACCGCCTCTCGCGACCCTCACGATATGCGGGTCGAGATGCCTGGCTCGTCATCTCGCGAGCGTCTTCCGGTTGCCTG
>CAZMFX010000046.1:0-19554 GCA_964565625.1 uncultured bacterium | reverse complement strand
CGCTATGAACTCGTCTCCACCCCAGCGCGCTATCACATCGCCCGCTCTTGCGGTCTCTTTCAGCGCCTGCGCGACCAGCGTGAGAGCGGTGTCGCCGGCATCGTGGCCCAACTGATCGTTCACTGACTTGAAGCCGGATAGGTCCATGGCAAGCAACGTGTAGGGTTCGCTCCTACGCTGCGCCCGAGCGGTCACCAGCTCAAGCTCCTGCACGAAGCCCCGCCTGTTGGGAAGGTTGGTCAGCTGATCGGTCACGCTGGCGCGCTCCAGCTCGTCCCGATAGTGAGCGGCCGCGATCAGGCTGGCCACAGGCTGCGCGAACTGCGTCAGGGTGCGGACGCTGTCCTTCGAGAACGCGTCGTCGCGGGAGAAATTGTCGAGGTTCAATACGGCGAGGACCTCGCCGCGGTATGCGATCGGCAGGCAAGCGGTGCTCCTCATGCGCATCATGTCTCCTGCGCGCACCGGTTCGTCGCGTTCGGCCGACTCTAGGCTCAGCTGAACGAGATCCAGGTCGGCGGCGCTAAGCACGCGCGGCTGGCCGGCCCGCCAGTCGTCCTCACCCCGGGCGTACCAGACCAGCATGTTGCGCTCCTCCAACTCGACGTCCTCGAGGATCCTGCGATCGAACCCGCTTACCGCGGTGTACCGGAAGGGCAGCTGGTGGTTACGGCGCACGAGCAGAGAGCCGGCTTGCGCACCGGCCACGAAGTCGATGGCTGTTTCCAGCACCCTCTGGTAGAGGTCGACGGTCGGCTTGTCGCTTGTCTGTATGTGCAGCTCGAAGAGTCGCTCCTGCAGTGAATGGGCCTGCACAGCGTTGAGGATGATGCCCAGGTGCTTGCTGACGTTGGTGAGTAGAGCGAGGTCGGCGGCGCTGACGTGCGCTTCGACGTCGAACTGCAGGGCCAGGACGGCGTGATCGGCCTCGCGCCCGAGGGGGACCGCCACGACCACGGGACCGAAAAGGCCGCGATGGCCGGCGATCGCACGCTCGTCGTTGGCGTAGTCGTAGGTGATGTTCGCCTCGCCGCTGATCAGCGTTCGCCACAGGATCCCGTGCGGGTACGGCGTGCCCAACTTGAGTGTCTCGATGGCTGCGACGTTCTTCTCCTCGTTGTAACTGGCCACCGGACGCATGCGACCCTGTTTGTCCGTGGCGATGATGGCCGCCGTGGCGCCAACGGCTTGGGCGACGATGCTCAGGGCAAGCCTCGACGCCGAGTCTGGGTCGTTCATCTCTGCGAGCTGGGCGCTCATCGACGCCGTGATCTCGGCCTCGCGGCTGCGCGAGGCCTCGGTCAGCAGCTCGCCGACGCTGACCGAGAAGACGACGAGAGTGTGAAGTTCGTCGGGTGTGAACGGTTCGTTGCGCTCGATGTTGAGGACAGCGACCGTCTCGTCCCTCTCGCGCAGCGGGAGCGCCAGCTCCACCTTGAAGCGGCTATCGAAAGAGCGGTACCGAGGATCGGTGGACGTGTCGGTTATGTAGATCATCTCGCCGCTCTGGGCGGCGTGGGCAATGACCCCGTCATCGGGTATGACGGTGCCAACCGGCAGTTCTTCCGTGTTGCTGGCGAGCACCATGGGCAGCTGCTGGGCGAGGATGCTCACGGACGTGTGGCCCTCGCCTTGGTCGCTAAGCAGGCCGGGCAGGGCACGTAGCGCCGCGAGCCGCGAACGCGGGAGGCTCGTAAGCGCGGCCAACAGCTGGTTGTGGTCAATCCCGAACGACATGACCTACCGATAACCCTAGCGGATACCTAGATAGACGTCGGCCCCGACCGATCGGTCGGGGCCCAGCTTCACTAGCTTGTGCGCGTACCTTCCGGCTTAGGCCGCCTGAGCCCGCTCGTTCACGCCGCTCTCGGCGATCTTCGTGAGCTGCTTGTCGGCCTCACCCTCCTCGTCCAGGGTCTTCTGCAGCTTCTTGGCGACGTCGTCGTGCCCCAGCTCCTTGGCGAACTCCACTGCCGAGCCGTACGCGCCTATCTCGTAGTGCTCGACCCGTTGGGCAGCCGAGATGAGCGCAACGTCCAAGGCCTCGCTCGGATCGTTCTCCTTCAGGAGCCCGTCAGCCTCCTTGATCAGGCCCTTCATGCCCTCGCATACGTGCCCGTTGAGCTTGGCGCCAAGGGCCTTCCCTACCTCTTCTATGCGTGCGAGCTGCTCCTTCGTCACCTCCAGGTGCTTCTCGAACGCGTTCTGCAGCTTCGTGCTCGACGCTGCCTTCGCCATCTTCGGCAGCGCCTCGACTAGCTGCTTCTCGGCGCTGTGCAGGTCTTGGATCTCGTGCTTCAGGACGTCCTCTAGGTTGTTGAGTTGCATGGTTTCCTCCCTCTCGCGGGCGCCGCCGTTGGCGGGTCGCCCGTTGGTGCTCGGAGGTAACCTTGCCTTCCCGGTTCCTGGGACGGATTATCCGACCGTGAGAACGCTGCTCGCTGGCAGCTGCGCTGCACCTGACCTAGGTCGTTGTGCGCCTGCCCGGAGCCCGGCTAGCGTTCGCGCATGAGTGAGACGTCCCTGCCCGTGATTAGGCCGTCCGAGCCTCCGACAACCGACCCGACAGAAGCGCTGACCAAGCTGAACCGCCTCTTCGACCGCTCGCTCAGGGCGCTGGGTGACGCTGGCCAGACCGACTCGGCATGCGAGCTTGCCGCCCAGGGCTGGAAGCTGTTGCGGAACGCGTGGCCGAGAGAGGGCGAGCGGCTCAACGGAACACTTCACTACCTGACGCGCGCCCCCAAGCGGCAGGCCACATCGGGAGACGATTACGAGTTGGAGGTTCGCCACCTGGCGCCGGCGCAGCGCCATGAGCTGATCCTCCAGCGCTATCACGACCTGCGGCCCGGCAGCGGCTACATCCTGATAAACGACCACGACCCCAAGCCGCTCTACTACCAGTTCGCGGCCGAGTACCCAGGCAAATTCACATGGGACCCGATCGAAGAGGGGCCAGAGGTCTGGCGTGTGCGTATCGGCAAGGCGGCCGGCTGAGGGCTTCTCTCCGCCCCGACGGGTAGACGATGTCGGCCACCGGCGCGTATGCGCTACCGGTACAGGGTTCGGGCGGACGCCACGTGCCCGAGGAGCAGGAGGAGTAGGGCCTTGGCCCCGCACGGCACGGTGAGGCGGTAGCCTAGGAGACCTCGTTAGGAGCCGTCTCCACATGCCAAGGATCACCTTCATCGGCGCCGGCAGCACCGTCTTCGCGAAGACTCTCATCGGCGACGTGCTCAGCTTCCCGGAGCTGGAAGACAGCACGATCGTCCTTCACGACATCGACGAGGAGCGCCTACGGACCTCGACGATCGTCGCCGAGCGCCTCAAGTCCTCACTTGGTGTCGGCGCCCACATAGAGGCGACGACGGACCGCGAGCGCGCGTTGGACGGCGCCGACTTCGCGCTGACGACGATCAACGTGGGCGGATACGAGCCGGCCACCGTTACCGACTTCGAGGTGCCCAGGCGGCACGGCCTGCGGCAGACGATAGGGGACACCCTTGGCATAGGCGGGATCATGCGTGCCCTGCGCACCATCCCCGTGCTGCTCGAAATAGACGCTGATATGCGGCGGTTGTGCCCAGACGTCCTCCACCTCAACTACTCCAACCCCATGGCCATGAACTGCTGGGCGCTGGCCCGTGCCGGTAAGACGCGCACCGTCGGGCTGTGCCACAGCGTCCAGGGCACCGCCAAGCAGCTCTCGCAGGACATCGGCGTGCCCTTCGAGGAGGTCAGCTACCTGGCCGCCGGCATCAACCACATGGCGTTCTTCCTACGCTTCGAGCACCTGGGCAAGGACCTGACGCCCGAACTCCAGCGCGTGATCGACGAGGGCCGGGTGCCGGCATGGAACCGTGTGCGGTACGAGGTGTTCAGGCAGCTGGGCTATTTCGTCTCCGAGTCCAGCGAGCACTTCGCCGAGTACGTGCCGTGGTTCATCAAGCGCGACAGGCCCGACCTGATCGACCGCTTCGGCATACCCATCGACGAGTACCTTGCTCGGTGCCAAAGGCAGATAAGCGGTTGGAGCGCGTTGCGGGAGTCGCTGGAGCGAGGGGACGAACCGCTGGACGTGAAGCTGAGCGAGGAGTACGGGGCACGGATCATCCACAGCGTCGTGACCGGCCAGCCGCGTGTGATCTACGGCAACGTCCCCAACCACGGCCTCATAGACGGACTTCCGGACGGCTGCTGCGTCGAGGTGCCGTGCGTGGTCGACGCGAACGGCATACAGCCCACGCGTGTCGGCAAGCTGCCGCCGCAGTTGACTGCCCTGATGCGGACGAACGTGAACGTGCAGGAGCTTGCGGTCGAGGCCGTCATGACGGGCGAGCGCGAGCACGTGTACCACGCAGCCATGCTCGACCCCCACACGGCCGCCGAGCTGGACATGGAGCAGATCCGGTCGCTGGTCGACGATCTGCTTGCCGCGCACGGCGAGCTGATCGCTGAGGCTCTGAGACCGGTCGCTAAGCAACGGGTGGCATGAGAGGACGCAGGTGTGTCGCGGCTCCGAACGGAACACCAGGTATCGGCCGGCGGAGTGGTCTTCAAGGGTGACCAGGTCGCGCTGATCGCCCTCGAGGGCGGCAGGTGGCAGCTGCCGAAGGGCTTGGTGGAACGTGGAGAGGATCCGGAAAGTGCGGCTGCCCGCGAGGTGCGCGAGGAGACTGGACTCGAGGCGGAGCTGGTCGAACACCTGGACGACATCGAGTACTGGTACGTCTCGAAGCGAGAGGGCGTCCGCTACCACAAGCGCGTGCGCTTCTACCTGTTCCGCTACGTCGCGGGTGATGTGGCCGATCACGACGACGAGGTTCTCGAGGCCCGGTGGGTGGACCTGGAAGAGGCCAGAGACATGCTCAGCTTCGAGAACGAGAGGCGGGTCATGGACTTGGCTTCCCAGGCGATCATGCGTCTAGGAGCCGGGTAGGCCGGGCACAAGGCACTGACTACCCTCGCCACGCAAGTTGCTCATCCCTTCGGACGGTCGCTTGCGCCCGCCTGCGTGGCGCTGCGGCCGCGCGACAACGCGCCGAACCAGGTTCCTGCCAAGACCAGCACGGCTCCTACCAACGCTCCCAGCATGAGGGGAACGCTGGCGATCAATGATTCGAGCAGGAGGGTGACGAGCGGCACCACGACCAGGACGTAGGAGGAGGCCGATGGCGCCCAGCGCCTCAGAAGGAGGATCGTTAGGCCGAACAGCCCCATCGACCCGAAGGTGACCAGGTAGACGACGGCGACCACGCTCTGCGTGGAGCTGGGTAGCGTCCACTTCTCGCCAGTGGCGAGGGAGATCACGACGAGAAGTGCGGCGCCCACCGCCATGCCAACGGCGTTCAACGACGCCGGGTGGTTGCGCGAGACGCGCTTGCCGACGACGATGCTCTGCCCCAGGCAGACCGCCGCTGCCAGAAGCGCGAGCAGCGCCAACGGCGTCGCGGCGATCGCCGAGGAGGTGGCTGTCAGCCAACCTACGCCCAACAACGCCAGCGTGCCGCCCACCACGGTGCGGGACGAGAGCCGCTCCAGCCCCTGCGCTACCGCAAGTAGGAGCGTGATCAGCGGCACGGCGCCTATGACGACCGATGCGGTTCCCGCGGTCACGTGCAACAGCGCCCAGTAGGTGAGGGCGTAGAAGGCGCCGAAGTTGAGCACCCCGTAGACCAGGACGTCCCGCGTGTCCTCGCGCCTGACCCATGGCAGCTTGAGGAGCTGCACCAGGACCGCGTATGACACGGCAGCCAGTCCGAAGCGGAGACCAGCGCCCCACAGCGGAGGTAGGTCGAGGTTGCTGTACCTGACCGCGACGAAGTTGCCCGCCGCCAGCACGACGCAGCCGGCGAACAATAGGACCGTCACCATGTCCAGCCGTCTGGAGCCAGCGGCCTCAGCCGCGCTCACGCCGGCGGAGCCAAGCTTCAACCTCACGGCCGGAGTGTAGACCGCCTGGACGTGCGCGGCCCGAAGGAGGTTGGGCCACTACCGGTGACTCGGCGGCGAGCGCGGTCGGCCAGCCGTAGGCCCTACGGCTGCGCTCTTTGCTCGCTGGCGTGAGGCTCCTCGAGCGCGAGGGCCCGCTGGCCTCGCTCGATCGAGTGCGCGAGCAGGCCGCAACGGGCAGAGGCTCGGTTGCGGCGTTCGCCGCAGACCGAAGCTAGGGCCCTGCCCGCATGCCCCACAAGGGTGTTACTACCCAGGTTGCACGGCGCCGGTTACGAGGCCGGGGTCATCCTCTCGATCTCGGATAGCACGCCGTCCAGCTGGAACTCCGCCGGCTTGCTGTATATGACCTGGTCGTCGACGCTTATCACGAACACGCCGCCCGCGCCGGTCTTGAGCTTCACGCCTTCGACGCGCTGACCGAAGCGCTCGAGGATGCTCTTCTGGACGTCCATGGCCCGCGGAAGGTGACCGCAGGGGACGCAGTACTCGATCTGGACCGTTGGCCTGTTCGAAGTCGGACCCGTGTCTGCCATGGAGCAATACTATTTCCGTCCCGCGGCGAGAGCTCGGTTCCAGGAACGCAGGCGGCCGAGCGGAGGAGACCGTACCCGCGAGGCAGCTGGCCAGCGCCGAGTTCAAACGCCTTCCGGTGGCACCTGCCTCACGTCCTTGTGCTCGACCTGGCGCTCGATGCCCGTGACCTCGAGGACCTCTTGCTCGTCCAGCGTCTCACGTTCCATCAGCGCCTGGGCCAGGTTGTCAAGGCGATGGCGATGCTCCTTCAGCAGGTCCAGCGCCTCGTCGTAGCACTCTTCGATGATGCGGCGAGCTGCCGCGTCGATCGCCTCTGCCGTCGCCTCGCTGTAGGGTTTGTTCCGCGGCAACCCCGGGTCGCCGCCGAGGAACTGGCCGCTTTCCTGTGCAAGCGCCACGGGCCCGATCGATTCGCTCATGCCCCACTTGGTCACCATGTCGTATGCCATGCGGGTCACCTGCTGCAGGTCGTTCTGCGCACCGGTCGTGCGGTCGCCGTAGACGAGCTCCTCTGCCGCCCTGCCTCCGAGCGCGCCAACGATGCGGCCGCGTATGTAGCTCTCCGAGTAGTTGTAGCGGTCGTCCTCCGGCTGCTGGTACGTGACGCCGAGCGCCTGCCCACGCGGGGTGATAGTCACTCGCGTCACCGGGTCTGCGCCGGGCACGACAAGCCCGAGGATCGCGTGTCCGGCCTCGTGGTACGCGACCCTTTCACGGTCCTCGCGCCTCAACAGCAGCTTGCGTTCCGGGCCCAGGATGATCTTCTCGAGCGAGTCCGTGAAGTCCGCATGCTTGACGTGGTCTTGGCCACGCCGCGCCGCGAGCAGCGCAGCCTCGTTGACGAGGTTGCGCAGGTCGGCGCCGACGAGCCCCGGCGTTATGGCTGCGACCTTCTCGAGGTCCACGTCGTCCGCGAGAGGCACGTCGCGTGTGTGCACCTCCAGGATCTCCTTGCGGCCCCGCCTGTCGGGTGGCTGCACGGTGACACGTCTGTCGAAGCGCCCAGCGCGGAGCAGGGCAGGGTCGAGGACCTCCGGCATGTTGGTGGCGGCTAGGACGATCACGCCTGCCTCGGTGCTCATGCCGTCCATCTCGGTGAGGATCTGGTTGAGAGTCTGTTCCTGCTCGCTGTTGCCCCCCGAGAAGACCGCCTGGCCTCGCCTCCTGCCGATCGCGTCGAGCTCGTCTATGAAGACGATCGCCGGGGCTGCCTCCCTCGCCTGCTTGAAGAGGTCGCGGACCCGGCTGGCACCGACGCCGACGATCATCTCGACGAACTCCGAGGCGTTCATCGAGAAGAACGGCACGCCTGCCTCGCCCGCCACCGCCTTCGCGAGCAGCGTCTTGCCCGTGCCTGGCATCCCGACGAGCAGCACGCCCTTCGGTGCGGTGCCCCCGAGCCGCGTGTACTTGGCGGGGTTCTTGAGGAAGTCGACAATCTCGACCAACTCGTCCTCCGCCTCGTCGATGCCCGCGACGTCCTCGAAAGTCACCTCAACGTCGCCCTCGTCGATGCGCCTCGCCCTGCTGCGACCCATGCTCAGGGCGCCCCCGAGGCCGGAGCCGGCGGACGCCGCGGTGCGGCGCATAAGCCATATGAAGAGGCCGATCATCAGCAGCGCGGGCCCGAACGAGAACAGCAGCGTGAGCAACGGGTTGCGCGAGGCCTCGATGGTCTCGGCGTTTATCTCGACGCCGGCGTCAAGCAGCAGGTCCTCGAGCCCGGGGCCGATGAACGTGGGCAGCGTCGTCGAGAAGCGTGTCACCTCGAGCTGCTCTTCCATCGGGGGACCGAAGAGGCCGTCGACCTCGTGCGGCACCGTTATGGGCTCGGCCAGGATCCCCTGGATCACGTCCGCTCTGGTCGAGACGGTCGTCACGTTGCCGGCCGCTACCTGCTGCCTGAACACGGTGTACGGGATCTCTACCGGTCCTCCGCCGGCCGGGAAGAACAGCGACACCACCAGGTAGTTCACCAGCAGCAGACCGAGTGGCAGGAGCCACCACGAGCAGCCGGGCGGTAACCCGAGCTGACCGCCCGGGAAGCCACTCCCCGCCGGGTCCGAGCCTGTCTGGCCACCCTGTTGGGGCGCACCCTCCGGACCGCGCGTTGGGGGCGCTGGCGCACGCCTCGTTGGCCAAGCCTCGCGGCCGGGGGTTCTCGCCTGCTCGTCAGCGCTCATGTCAAGACACTACAACCCTTCCTGTCTCTCCGAACCTCGCCTGTGACTGGCTCGAGGCCGTCCAGTTCCTCAAGAACCCGGAGACGAGCTCGCTGGTTATCTCCTGGTGACTACGTCCATGCAAGAACGCGTCGTCGTCCAGGTAGCTCTCCACGCCGTTGTGGCGCATGGGTCCAGGGTCGACCGCTATGAGGCCGCCGCGCTCCTCGAGGCGCGCAAGGTACGACCTGGGCCAGATGCGCCATGTCCCTGGGAAGGCAAGTCGCCCGACGCGCGGGATCCTGTCCCGGCTCGACTCGATGTGGAAGATGCGCTCCAGCGCGAGCATCCCCGGCTCGCTCGCCATCACCCCGGCGAGGGAGACAAGGACGATGGGCGCGCCGAGCGCGCGCTTCAGGTAGGGCGTGGCGACGAGCGCGACCTGCGAGCCGCCGCTGTAGCCGATGAGCGCGACCGGCTCTCCCGATCCGGGGTGGTAGCCGTTCTGCAACAGGGCGTCCGTCATCGCCACGGCGGCGGCCCGCCCGTACACGGCTGCGTAGCGCCTGTCGGAGGCGACGAGCACCTGCAGCAGGTTGCGTACGTTTATCGAGAACGTGAGTAGGGGCCGCCTTCCCTGCAGCTTGAGCTCGAGCATCCGGCGCCAGAAGGCAGAGAGCGGCCTGTGCTCCGTCAACCCTCTTCCCGTAGGGGAGTACGGGAGCACGTCGCCGAGGACCGCGGCTTCCGGAAGCTCCGCCCGCAGCCTGTCGAGGAAGCCTTCGACGTCCTCGTAGTTGACGTGCCCTGCCTTCGCGATGCCGTCGAGGTAGACGACGTGCAGCCTTGTCGCCCTACCGGTCTGCGGTGGGCGCATAGATGTCGACACGTCGGGATCGCCGAACCAACCGGCCCACCAACCGAGCGCCTCGATGGGCGCGAGCAACAGGGAGACGGTCAACGCCAGGACGGCGATGAGGAGGATGGCGGCGATCATTCGTCGCCGCCTGCCCTGAGCTCGTCGGCGCCCACGGCGTCCTCGACCGACGTCAGCCTCACGCCCGCCGTGGCGCTCAGCAGCCGGCGAGCCACGTACACGAGCGGCAAGCCGACGGTGCGCTGCAGCACGGCGAGGAGCAGAGCTCCGAGGGCGACAGCTGCCACGGCATGGAGCACGGAGACGCCGAGAGCAGCCCTGACACCGCGCAACGCGGCGAGCACGGACCAGGCCTGCAGGAGCGCCCCGAGCGGCTGCCCGAAGTAGGGAAGGAAGCCGAGGAAGCCGAACATGCGCGGCGCGAACGCGACACCCACGACGACGGCGACGTCGAAGGGGTTGACCGTAGGGCCCAGCAGCCAGCGCGTGACCGTGAAGACGCTGCCTGCGAGGAAGAGGTAGGTGAAGACGAAGAGTAGACCGGATACCGCGAGGCTGAGGACGAACCGCCTCGGCCGCACGCGGTTGACGAAGAGGACGACGCTCTCGCCTGCGGCTTCCGAGATCCCCGCGAGCAGCACGATGAGGAGGGCGACCACGTCAGCGTCCGGCAGGTCGGGCACGCGGGCGAGCCCGTCGAACGAGAGAGTGAGGGCCGCTCGAGCGGCCTCTGCGAAGGGGACTACGGTCTCCACCTGAGGTCCAAGCCTAGTGGTTTTCTGTGCAGCGCGGCGCCCTGGCGTCCTTCCGAGTTGCGGCTCGTATGGCGACCGCGGCAGAAGGGGTCGTTGCCACGGAGACGGGCGCGCTCCTAGCATGTGCCATGACGCCACCTGTCGACATGTCGGACGAGAACGTAGGGATCCTCTTCCTCAGAGAGATCAGGCAGCGCTTCGCCGCGCAGAAGGCGCAGGCCGAGAAGGTGTTCGCCCAGCTGGAGGTGCCGGACTGGCACGCCAAGCTGGGAGACAACGCCAACTCCGTCGCCGTGCTGGCGCGGCATATCGCGGGCAACCTCCGGTCCAGGTACACGGACTTCCTCACCACGGACGGCGAGAAGCCGGACCGCGACAGGGACGGAGAGTTCACCCCGACCTCCCTTAGCCCGGCCGAGGTCATGGCCGAGTGGGACGCCGGCTGGGAGGCTCTCTTCTCAGCGACGGCGGGTCTGGCAAGCGAGGACCTGTGGCGGACGATAACCATAAGGGGCGAGGAGCATTCCGTCCTCGACGCCCTACTGCGCACCTTGGACCACAACGGTCATCACGTCGGCCAGATCGTCATGTTGGGCAAGCACCACAGGGGAGACAGGTGGCGGTACATCTCTATACCGCCGAACCGTTGAGCCGGACAGTGTTGGTCAGTAGCCCGGTGGGGCCTCTACCGGACCTGCCGTGCGCTCGGTACCCAGCAGCTCCGGCAGGTACCTGAGGGCGGCTTGGGCCGCGAGGGCTATCAGCACGGCCCCGACGCCGCTCCTTCGACCGACGTTGGCCGCGGCAGTCCCCCCGCCGCGACCACGCAGCAGGGCGAGCAGGGTGCCCGCGCCGAGCGCGCCAGCGACCGAAGGCAATGGCGAGGACCTGATGCCCTGCTTTATCAGCCTGCCGGGCTCCGCCTTCTCGGCAGCCACCCTCAGCTTCAGCTTGGCGACCTCGACGGCTAGGTCCGGCGGCGCATCATGCTTATCGCGAGCCACGCCCCACCTCCGAACACGACCCAGACCGCTGCGCCCGTGAGGGCGAGGGCGCCAGCTGTCGTGAAGTACTTCTCGAAAACGGTGTACAGCGCCCACACGAGCAACCCGGTGCCGATGATCAACATCGAGCCGGCGACGAGCGCGACGATCACCATGCCCGCGACAAGCGCTGCCGTGCGCTTCGTGCCAGCCGCGAGCGCCCGCGCCTCGGCCTCCACCAGCTCGACGAACGCTATCCCGAGCTCCGTCAGGTTCCTAAGCATCGGCGCCTCGCGTGCGCGACCTCACAGGCCGCTCAGCGGCGGGAGAGGAGCATGCCGACGACGAAGCCGACACCGAGGGCGGTGAGCACCGAAGTCATGGGGCGCTCCTTCACGGTGTCCTCGACCTCGTGGAGGGCGGCCTGGCCACTCTCCTTGACGGTGCCTGCCACGTCCTTCGCGCTCGACCGCACCTTGTTCATGAGTGCATCTGCTTCCTGCATCAGCTTCTCCCTAGCCTGAGCCGTAGCTTCCCGCGCAGCGTTGTATATCGCCTCTGCACCTTCCTTGGCTGTGCGGCTGCTCGACTCGGAAAGCGACGTGACGTCCCCGCGCAAAGCGGCCAAGTCCTGCTTGAGACTGTTCAGCTCTTTCCTCAGTTCGGGCGTGTCGGCCATCTCCCTCACCTCCCGGATGTCGGGACCGAGACGACGCGAAGCGCGCGTCCGGTGTTGGTCTCTTACCTAATTGGAAGCTAGCACCCCGTTCTGAGTGTTGGGTGCGAGTGCGATGGGGTTTCCGGGGTTACATTGCGCGCCTATGCGCCCGCAGCGGTCAGAGCCGCCGCCGCCAGTGAACCTGCGCGTTCACCTCCGCGACCTGCTGTCGACGCTGTCGCTGGTGTGGGAGGCGAGCCCCGGCCGCACGGTCGCGATAGCGGTGCTCAGCCTCGTCCAGGCAGGCCTGCCCGCGGCGAACATGTGGGTGGCCAAGCTCCTGCTCGACCAGGTGGCCGCCGCCGTCACGGGTCAGGCGGGCACGCCAGGAGAAGCGTTCGCCTCCCTGCTTGGGCTGCTGCTCGTGCAGGTGGCGCTCGTGGCGGCAGGCAACGTCGTCGGCATAGTCCAGGGCGCCAACAGGGAGCTTCTAGGCGACACCCTGCAGAACCGCATCAGCCGCCGGATACTGACGAAAGCTGGAGCGTTGGAGCTCGCGCAGTTCGAGGACCCGCGGGTCTACGACTCGCTCCAGAACGCGTACCGCGAGGTCGGCAGCCGGCCCCTCGGGGTCTTCTCCCAGATGATCACGTTGGGTCAGGCGATAGTCACGCTTGGCTCGGTGAGCGCGCTCATGGCGCAACTCGGCTGGTCGGTCGTGCCCCTCGTGCTCCTCGCCTCCGTGCCCGCCGTGTGGGTGCAGTCGCGCTTCGGCACCGAGGGCTACAGGATGATCAGGCGACAGGCGCAGGACGCGCGCCGTCAGAACTACCTCGGCAACCTCCTCACCAACGACCAGGCGGTGAAGGAGATAAGGCTCTTCGGGTTCGGCGACTACCTGATGGAGAGGTGGCAGTCCTACTACCACCTGTTCAGGGGCCAGCTCGTCTCGCTAATAAGGCGGCGCAGCGGCTGGGGCCTGGCGGCCTCCCTGGCGTCCACCGGCCTCGTGGGAGCGGCGACAGCCGTCGTCCTGCGCAGGGCAGCAGCCGGCGCCATAACCGTCGGTGACTTCGGGCTCTTCATCCAGGGGATCGCTCAGTTGCAGCAGCAGTTCTCGAACCTGCTGTCAGGCGTCTCCGGCATCTACCAGAACCTGCTGTACATGCGGAACCTCTACGAGTTCCTCGAGCTGCCCGTCACGGACCACGACGTCGGCGAGCAGTGGACGGGACCGATCGAGTCAATCGAGCTGCAGGACGTCCACTTCCGGTACCCGCTCACAGACAGGGACGTGCTGACCGGCGTCGACCTGAAGGTCGCGAGGGGCGAGACCCTTGCGCTGGTCGGCGAGAACGGCGCGGGCAAGTCGACCCTGGTCAAGCTGATAACGTTCCTCTACCGGCCGACGCGCGGCCGGATCCTGATTAACGGCCTCGACGCCACCCGCTTCAGCCCCTCCAGCCTCAGGGCGGAGATGAGCACTGTCTTCCAGGACTACGGCCAGTACCAGATGACCGTGCGCGAGAACGTCGCCTTGGGCGACGTCGCACAGGCGTCGGACGACGCGTCCGTCATGACGGCCGCCACGCGGGCCGGTGCGGACGAGTTCATAGAGGCGCTGCCCGAGGGTTACGACAACATGCTCGGACGCTGGTTCGAGGGCGGCAGGCAGCTCTCAGGCGGCCAGTGGCAGCGGCTGGCGCTGGCGCGCCTCTACTTCAGGGGCGGGTCCGTGCTGATATTCGACGAGCCGACCGCGGCGCTGGACGCCGACGCGGAGTTCGAGGTGATAGAGACGCTCAGGGCCCACGCCAAGGGACGAATAACGATAATCGTGTCCCACCGTTTCAGCACCGTGCGCATGGCGGAACGGATCGTCGTCCTCGAGGGAGGCGTCGTGATCGAGAAGGGAACCCACGAAGAGCTTCTCGAGCGCGGCGGTGTGTACGCCCGCATGTTCCTCAAGCAGGCGCGCGGTTACCTGGAGGGGTACGACGAGCTGGAGCCCGGTTAGGCTCCGTTGAAGGAGGCTTCACATGACCGTAACCAAGGCGAACGCCCGCTGGGAAGGCAACCTCAAGGAAGGCAAGGGCAACATGCGCCTGCCGAGCGGCACGTACTCCGGGCCGTACACGTTCAGGTCCCGGTTCGAGACCGGCGCCAGCGCAGCGGAGGGCACGAACCCCGAGGAGCTCGTCGGCGCCGCGCTCGCCGGGTGCTACTCGATGTACCTCGCGAACATCCTGAGTCAGGCGGGCCACACGCCAGAGAGCGTCGACGCCGAGGTGTCCGTTCAGTTGGACGTCACCGACGCCGGCCCCGTCATCTCGAAGAGCGTCATGCATGTCAGCGTCAAGGCGCCCGGGTTGGACGACCAGACGCTGCAGTCCAAGGCTCAGGAGGCTGCGCGTGACTGCCCGGTCTCCAAGGCTCTGGCTAGCGTTGAGAAGACGGTCACCGCCTCGCTGGTCAACTGACTTCGCAGAAGAAGCGCGGACTTACTGGCGTTGCGCGCCCCTCCGACGGTCCGCGGCTAGGGTTCAGGCCGCGTCAGCGAGGGGCGCGTCTTCTGCTTGAGGATGTAGTAGACGCCGTACGCCGCCACGACCACGGTCAGACCGACACCCCACCAGACGCCCTTGCTCGCCCATACCCACACGCTGAAGGCCGAGGTGGCCACGATCACCGTGGGGGCGAACACCTTCACCCAACCGGGGATCCCCCTGCCGGCCTGGAAATCGCGGATCCAGCCGCCGAACGTCCTGTGGTTCATGAGGTAGTTGTAGAAGCGCGGGCTGGAGCGGGCGAAGAAGAACGCCGAGATCAGGATGAACACGGTGCCCGGCAGACCGGGCAGCAGATACCCGAGGGTGCCGAGCGCGAGGAAGAAGAACCCGAGCACGCGGAACGTCGTGCGTAGTGCCGGGTTGGATGCGATGCGCATCTGAGCGCTGTAGTCGACGAACGGCCGTGATCGCGTCGGCTTGGAGCTCGTGCTCGCGACGCCGGCTTCCGGCCCGGTGGGACCCTTCACGCGGCCACTCTAACCGTCGTTGGCCCGCCCGGCCGCAGCCGGGAGACGGGGGCCTAGCCTGACGTCAGCGACACGCGACCCGGGTCGACGCGCACCCTGCGGAGCCCCCGCACGGAGCTGCTGACCAAGACGACATCGGCAGAGCGTAGGTCATCCTCGCGCAGGACTCCCTCGCGCACCAGCCCGCGCTCGAGCAGCTCCTCCCGCAGGACGCCTGGCAGGGCGCCGCTCGACAGCGGCGAGGTGACGATGTCGTCGGCCGTGCCGACGTACACGTTGGAGATCGCGGCCTCCACGAGCTCCCCTCGGGTGTTGAAGAACACGACGTCCTCCAAACCGTGGGCCGGCGCGTAAGGGCGCCCCAGCTCGTAAAGGTACCTGTCAGTCGTCTTGTGCCGCCTCGCCGGGTCGCTCTCGTCGATCGTCTCGGTCACGACCGCCACCCTTGGCCACGGCCCGTCGCCTGCGTACTCGATCGCCTGCGCCGGCGTGTCCGCGAAGCCCTGAGGGTAGTGCGTCGGCTGGGGGGTCGTCACGACCTCCGGCTCGCCGCTCGGCGAGAAGGCAAGGCGGACCCTGAGCGGCGCAGAGGCGCCGGCGACTGCTCGCCTTAGCGCGGCCTCGACGGACTCCCTGTCGAGCGGTACGCCGGTGAACCCGCACGACCGCTCGAGCCGTGCCCAGTGGCGTGCGAAGCGGGCGATGCCTGGCACCGGACCGCCTTCCGCCGCTACCGCCGGGTCGAACCGCATCGTCTCGTATGGGGTGACTGGCGAGTCCGTCATGCGCGCACGCTAACTCTCCTGGCCCGCGAAAGTTAATCGAACGGCCACTTCGCTCACGACGGTCTCGCATTGGCTTGCAAATATCGCGTCGGGCGCGTAGACTGCCCGCGTTCTCGACAACCAGATGGATGTCATGAACGGGGGTCCTAGAGGCCCAAATCGAAGTAGCCCACTGCCTGGCGGTGGGCAGTTGGGAAAAGGTACATGGCAACAGGTAGAGTCAAGTGGTTCAGCGGCGAAAAGGGCTTCGGGTTCATCGAGCAGGGCGGCGGTCAGCCTGACGTGTTCGTGCACTTCTCGGCCATCCAGGGCTCCGGCTTCCGCAACCTCAACGAAGGCGACGAAGTCACTTTCGACGTCGAACAGGGCAAGAAGGGCCTTCAGGCAGCCAACGTGGTCGTGACCACGCAGGCCGCCGGCGGTCGTTACTGACCTGACAGACTAGCCAATGAAAGACGCCCGGGGCATCACTGCCTCGGGCGTCCTCTCATGGTGATCGATCGGGCTCAGTTCCAGCGTCTCCGGCGTCTCCTCACATGCAGTCGCGGAGCCTCGGCCGAGCCGGCGCTCACCCCCAGGTAGAACTCGCGCACGTTCTCGTTGTCCCGCAGCTCGGCCGCCGTGCCCTCCAGCACGAAGCGGCCCCCCTCCAGCACGTAGCCGTAATCGGCGATGTTCAGTGCCTGGTTGGCGTTCTGCTCGACGAGCAGGACGCCCATGCCGTCCCTGTTGATCTCGCGGATGACGCCGAAGATCTCCTCGACGAGAAGCGGCGCCAGGCCCAGGCTCGGCTCGTCGAGCAGCAGCACGCGCGGCCGGCTCATCAGCGCTCTGGAGATAGCGAGCATCTGCTGCTCGCCACCCGAGAGCGTCCCGCACTCCTGCCTGTGCCGCTCGGCGAGGCGCGGGAAGGTGGCGTACGTCCTCTCCAGGTCCTCCTGCACGCCCTTGCGGTCACGTCGGTGGTAGGCCCCGAGCAGCAGGCTCTCGCCAACGGTCAGGTCGGGGAACATGCCCCTGTCCTCGACGACGTAAGCGATACCCGCCTGCGATATCGACTCGGTGCTCCAGCGCGTAACGTCGCGCCCGCCGACCCGCACGCGGCCCTTGCGAGGCTCGTCGTCTATGAGGCCCATTATCGTCTTGAGCATCGTGCTCTTGCCCGCGCCGTTGGAGCCGAGCACGGCGACGCACTGCCCGGGGACCACGGTGAGTGAGATGCCCTTGAGCACACGAAGCTGTCGGTGGTACCCGCTCTCTACGGTCACCAGCTCCAGGAAGGGTGCGCCTCCTGCGTGGGCCTCTGTGGCTACGGCCCCCGGCGACTCGCCGCGGCTCACGCAACGTCCTCGGCGGCCAGCCTCGAGCTGCCTAGGTAGGCGGCGACGACGGCCGGGTCGTCCTGGACGGCGCTAGGCGTTCCGTCCGCGATGAGGCTGCCGTGGTCAAGCACTATCACCCTGTCCGCCATGCCGCTAACGACGCGCAGGTCGTGCTCTACCACGAGCATCGTGAGGTCGAGCTCCTCGCGCATGCGCAGCAGGGTGACCATCGTGTCGTCCTTCTCCTCGACGGTCATGCCCGCGGTGGGCTCGTCCAGCAACAGCAGCGTCGGCTCGGTCGCGAGAGCGCGGGCCACCTCTATGAGCTTCTGCACCCCGTACGGCAGGGCGCCGACGGGCTGCTCCCTGAACGCCTGCAGCTCCAGCAGGTCCATGAGCTCCTCTGCCCTCCGGCGCTGCCTCACCTCGTCGCGGGTCCAGCGCGGCGTTGAGAAGAGGGCGTCGAAGATGTTGGAGCGCACGTGCATGTGCCTGCCGAGGAGGAGGTTCTCGAGGCACGTCATGTTCCTGAACAACTCGATGTTCTGGAAGCTGCGGCCCACGCCCAGCGCTGCCACCTGCGGCGGCGGTAGGCCGGTGATGTCTCGGCCCCGCCAGCTGACGCGGCCGGACTGCGGCTTGTAGAAGCCGCATACGACGTTGAAGACGCTCGTCTTGCCGGCGCCGTTCGGGCCGATCAGCGCTGTGACCTGGCCCTCTTCCAAGCCGAAGCTAACGCTCGAGAGCGCCGTGAGGCCCCGGAAGGAGAGGGTGACGGAGTCGAGGTCTAGGAGAGGGGCCATCAGCCGTGCGAAGGCGGCGGCGGGGTCAGCGCCCGCCGCCGCGGCTCTACCTTCCTAGAGTGTCAGCCAGTCGGAGACCGGCCTGAGGCCCTGCGGGGTCACCTGGAGCAGGATGACCGAGTTGTTGCCGCGCGGGCCGTCGGCGAACGAGATCTCGTTGTACAGGCCCTCCGTGTAACCGTCTATGCCCTTGAGCGCCTCGATGAAGCTCTCGCGGGTCAGGTCTGGTCCGGCGGCCTCCAGCGCGACGACGAGCGGCTGAGCGAAGGCGATGCCTGCGAGTGCGAAGAACGGCGCGGCAGCGATCTCGGGGGCGTACTGGAGGATCACTTCCTGGTACAGGCGGTCTGCGATGGGGTCGCCGTTGCCCTCGCCGAGAACGACGCTCGGGAGGCGCAGGAAGACGCTGTAGAGGGCGCCCTGCATGCCCGGGTTGCTGAGAAGGCTCGGGTCGAGCAGCGTGACCGTCGAGAGCATCTGCGGCTTGAAGTCAAGCCGTTGGAACTCGTTCACGAGGTTGGCGGCGGCCGTTGGGTCGGAGAACAGCAGGACGCTGTCCGCGCCGGACCCGCGGAGGCGCAGGGCCTGGACGCCCAGGTTCGTCGTGCCGCGCTCGTAGCTGACGCGGTCACCGACCGTCACGTCGTACCCCTGCTCCTGGAGGCGAGCTATCTCCTCTTCCAGTCCGCGCAGCCCGGCCTGTCCGTAGCCGTCGTTCTGATAGAAGATCGCGATGTTGCTGCTGCCGAGCTCCGTGACGGCGTGGCGCGTCATCAGCGACGCCTCGACGACGTAGTCGGTGAACGTCGTGTACACGAGGCCGTTCGACTGCTCCGCGAACACCTCGCTGCCCGAGGCCGGCGCCACCCACGGGATGCCAGCCCGCTGGATGAGCGGCATGGCGGCCAGCCCGTTGGCGGTGCCGACGCCGGCCACGAACGCGAAGACGCCCTCGCGGTCTATCAACTCGCGGACGACGGACACGGTCCTTGCGGGGTCGTACCCGTCGTCGCGGGTCTCGAGCACGAGGTTGCGACCGTGGATGCCGCCCTGGTCGTTTATGTAGTCGAAGTAGGCCTCGATCGCGACCGTTACCGCTCCCCACGCTGCCGCCGGCCCGGACTGGGGGCCCCAGTTCCCGATCACGATCTCGGTGTCGGTTACCCCCTCCTGAGCAACGGCCAGAGAGCCGATCAACGCTACGACGAAGCCGAGAACGATGAACCTCTTCATGTCTCTCCTCTCCCCGAATCGGGGTCTGCACGGTTGTTCGCTCGGTCAAGACTACCACAGGGCGCACGTCACTCCGGCCGCGCAACCCGTTCCCAACGGCACAAATGCGTGCCGAACGGTGCCGTCAGACCCGCTTGACTTCTGGGCGCCCGAGAAGCCCGTGTGGCCGCACGAGCAGCACGATGATCACGACGAGGAACGCGAAGCTCGCCTTGAACTCGAGCGACACGTAGACGCCGACGAGAAGCTCGAGTATCCCAAGCACGTAGCCGCCGAGGACCGCGCCCGGCAAGCTGTTCATGCCGCCGATGACGGCGGCGACGAAGCCCTTAGACAAGGGGTCGAGCATCATCGTCGGGTTCAGCAGCGTAGTGGGGGCGAAGAGCAGCGCGGCAGCCGTGGCGAGCACGGCGGCAGCGCCCCATGTGGCCATGAGCACCGTGCGGACGG
>CAZMFX010000045.1:12485-19635 GCA_964565625.1 uncultured bacterium | reverse complement strand
TAACAAGGTAACTGTACCGGAAGGTGCGGTTGGATCACCTCCTTTCTAAGGAGTAGTTCCGGACGCCTTAGGGCGAACGGACACGACGGTTCGCAAGTACTGCTACTGGGTTGGATAGACCTTCAGAAGGGCGCGCTCCAAGTGGGCGCGCCCTTCTTCTATCTTTCAGCCGTAAGCAATCTTCACCAGCTGGAGCAGCTTCGGCAGAGGGAAACGCTGAAGGAGCCTGAGGGGACGTGGGTTCTCCTCCGCGAAGGCGTCGATCCTGTCGAACAGTTCGTCGAACAGCTGGTCTGGCATGTTCAGCGGTGGCGTGAGCCTCAGGATGTAGTTGCCTCTAAGGCTGAAGCATGCGTGCACGCCGCCTTCGTGAAGCAGCCTCAGCGCGAGCACCGAAGTGACTGCTTGCACGTCGTCGGCAGGCACGCCGGGGATGGGGAAGCCGACTATCGGCTTCAGCGTGAACGCCATCAGCATCCCTGCGCCGCGCGCCTCCTCGAACAGGTGAGGGTGGCGCTCCGCCGCACCGCGCATGCGTGCCAGGCCGCGTTCACCGAGCCTCCGCGCGCGGAGGTCGAGGCGCTCGTCTACGAGGATCTCCAGGGAGCGCAGGGCCACGGCGCAAGCCAGGCTTCCTCCCCCGAAGGTCGATGAATGCCTCCTCGACCCCGTGCCCGCCAGCATCGCCCGGAAGATGTCCGGCCGCGCGATCGTCGCTCCGATCGGCAACAGGCCGCCGCCGAGCGGCTTGGCGAGCGTGACGATATCCGGCTCGAGGCCGGCCGCCACGCTGGCGAACCAGTGACCCGTCCGGCCCAGGCCGGTCTGGACCTCGTCGGCGATGACGGGTACCCCGTGGCGGCGAGCCATCTCGCCGAGGCTTCGCAGGAATCCGTCTGGAGGCGAGAACACGCCGCCCTCGCCCAGGACGGGCTCCACGACTATCGCGGTCACGTCCTTCGCATGTGCGTCGAGCGCGGCGGCGAGCGCCTCGATGTCGCCGTACGGCAGCGTGAGCGCTTCACGGAGCGGACGGAACGGCTTCTGATACGTGTCGCTCGGCGTAAGAGACAGAGCCCCCAGCGTCTTGCCGTGGTAGGCACGGTCGAAGTTAAGGAACCGGCTCGCGTTGGGGCGGTACGCGAGCGCCAGCTTCATCGCCGCCTCCACCGCCTCCGCCCCGGAGTTGCTGAAGAAGACGCGGCTTTCCGCGTGACTGGGCGCCACCGAGGCGAGCAGCGAGACTATGCCGGTCTCCAGGGCAGCGCGCCATTCGCTTACGGTCTGGTGCGGGAACCCCATCTGACGCGACTTGTCGAGGTACGCCTTCGCGAACTCCACGAGTGGTGGGTACGACTCGCCGAACGGCGAGGCCGCGAAGCCACCTGCATGAATGAGGTGCCTGCCGGTCTGGTCCCTGAGCTCCCAGGGCGACTCGACCTCGAAGGGACCCGCGAGCCCCAACAGGTCCATCAGCGCGACCAGGTCGGAGTTGCCGTGGCGCCTCTCGAGGCCGATGACGTCAAGGCCGCCAGAGGCGTGCGCCAACAGGTCGTCGGAGCGCACGGGCAGCTTGAAGTCAGGCCCGCGCTCTCTGACCGGCCGATCGAGCCCCTGTCGGGTCACCTCAGCGGTGCGGACACGCTGTTGCCCGCCCCGTCCTCGACTATCACCTCTGCGCCCTCCGTGTTCTCGACGAGCACGGAGAAGCTGAACTCGGGACCGGGGGTGAAGGCCAGCGGCACTCCACCGATCCTCACCGAGGAGACGCCGATGTTGTCGCGAGCCACGCCCTCGACTCGCAGCCGGTTGCCGGCGGCGCTCTCGACGTTGGTGAGCTCGACCGTTGGCGGGGTGGCGTCGAGGATGAGCGTGTAAGTCTCGGTCGTCGTGCGGCCGCTTACGTCAGTCACCTCGAGCACCATGGTCAGCTCGCCGTCGACCACGTTCGGTTTGGTGAAGGCGAAGTGGACGAGGCCCTTGCCGCGCTCCGACGCGTAGAGGTCGTTGGCCAGGAGGTCCAGGCCGTCGACCCGGATGCTCGCGACGCCCTCGTCGTCCATCGCGTACCCGCTTATCCTCAGGTCCTCGGTACTGCGAGTAGCGCCGCTGCGGGGGTCGGTTATCGCGATCACCGGCGAGAGCGAGTCGGAGCGGCCGAGGCAGGACGTCAACATTGCGCCCAGCAAGCATGCGGCTACCGCCAACGGCAGCGCAGACGGGTTGCGACGGAGTGGCCGGATGGCCGTCCTTGCCAGCATGCGGCAATGCTACAACGGTGTTCCGGGACCGCCGGCAGCCGCCGGCGACGGGCGCAGGCGTACCGTACCGGCTCCTCTTGGCCCAAGGGACGATGAATACCGCCAGTAAGGTAGTTCACATGACCGCAACACCGTGTTGTAATCTTTAGGCGCCTGTCTACAGTCGTGGCCCGGGGACGGTATCGCGCCGTATCCCGGGACACAGGCGTAGAAGCTCAGGGGGAGGGCCCCCACCACGTCGAAGGGAGCTGAAAAAGCGAAAGCTCTACGGCCCTAACGAGTGGGGCGCATCTGTGCCCTGAATCCAGTTCCAAGGGAGAGTTGAATGAAGAGAAGCATCCTAGCGTTGATCGCAGGTGCCCTGCTCGTCGCCTCGACGGCGATGGCGCAATCCGGCCCTGACACCTACGTCTATCAGTCGTTCGGCGAGGTCGTGTCGTTGGACCCCGCCCGCGCCTACGACACGGCGTCCGGCGGCATCATCGAGAACATCTACGAGACCTTGTTCCTCTACGCCGGCGACGCGATCGACGAGTTCGAGCCCGCGCTCGCGACGGACTACACGGTCTCGGACGACGGCCTGCACTGGACCTTCAACCTGCGCGACGGCGTGCAGTTTCACAGCGGCAACACGATGAGCTGCAAGGACGTCGAGTACTCCTTCCAGTACGGCGCGCTCACCGCTCACCCGCAGGGCGCCACGGCGTACCTCACCGGTAACCTCTTCCTCGGCTACTCGGGCGACGGCAGCGACCCCGCCGCCTTCCAGGAGAACGTGACCTGGGAGATGATCGACAACATCGTCGAGTGCCCAGAAGGGCCTGATGGCCTCGTCGCCGTCGTTAACCTCGTCAACCCGACGCCGGCGCTCATCCCGATCCTCACCTACACCGCTTACAGCATCCTCGACAGCCAGTGGGCGATCGACGGGGGCTCGTGGGACGGTACCGAGGCCACGTGGAAGGACTGGAACGGCCGTGACATCACGACCGAGTTCCTGAGCACCAACCCGAGCGGCACTGGCGCGTACGAGCTCGTCGAGTGGACGGACGACGCGGTCGTCGCCCGCGCGTTCGAGAACTACTGGGGCGGCGCGCCCTCCATCCAGAACGTCGTCTACCAGTTCGTAGACGAGCAGTCGACCCGCATCCTTGCCCTCCAGCAGGGTGATGCCGACCGCATCCAGGTGAACGAACGCTCGACGCTCGTGCAGCTGCGCGGAGCGCCCGGCGTCACCGTCCACGAAGAGCCGGACTGGTCACCTACCTGCGTCACGCCCATCCACTTCAACTTCCAGATCGACACCGCGAACAACGAGGACGTTGGTTCCGGCCAGCTCGACGGCAACGGCATCCCCGCGGACTTCTTCACCGACGTCGATGTCCGCCGCGCCTTCGCGCACTTGTTCGATCAGCAGGGCTTCGTCGACCAGATATACGAAGGCGCCGGCGTGGTTCTGACCATGGGCCTGCCGCCGTCCTTCCTCGGGTACAACGACGACGTCGCCGTCCGTACGCTCGACCTCGAAGCGGCGGAGGAGTACTTCCGCGCCGCGTACGACGGCGAGCTGTGGGACACCGGCTTCGAGTTCACGGCGATCTACAACGCCGGCAACACCGTCCGCCAGGCGGCGCTCGAGATCATCGCGGACAACCTGTCGTTCGTGAACCCGAACTTCGTCATGAACGTGCGCAGCCTGCCGTGGGCAGACGTGCTCAACCGCATGTCGGAGAAGAAGATCCCGATGTTCGTTGTCGGTTGGTGCGCCGACTACGCCGACCCCAGCAACTTCATCAATACCTTCTACGACAACGACGGCTACTACGCGGGGCGCACCTCTATCAACATCCCAGAGATCCAGGCGCTGATCGACGAGGCGGACGCCACCTTCGATCCTGCCGAACGCGGGTTCATCTACCGCGAGATCGGCACGTTGCACTACGACCTCGCGCCCAACATCGTCCTGCCGAACCAGAGCCCGTTCATGGTCACTCGTGACAACCTACAGGGCGTCTACTACAACCCCATGCTCTCCACCGAGTTCTATTGGAAGGACATCTCCAAGAACTGAGTGGGCAAGCTGGCAGCGCGTAGCGCCGCCAGCGACAACGCCCGGGGGCGGTCGGGCATATCCGACCGCCCCCGGGCGAAAACCCTGTAGAAGAGAGAGTTATCTTGCTCGTATTCGTCGCACGTCGTCTGTTGCTGCTGCCTGTCGTGTTCTTTGGCGTCACCCTAGCGATCGTGCTGCTGATGCAGCTGCTCACCCCATATCAGAGGGCTGCTGCGTTCATAACCAGCGAACAGCAGATCAGGCAGATAGATTCCGTCATAGCGCAGTACGGTCTTAACGATCCCTGGTACGTGCAGTACTACCGGTGGATGCGGGAGGTCGCGAAGGGCAACCTGGGTTTCTCGCGCACCACCAGTGAGCCGGTGATCGTCGCCCTCAAGAACCGCTTCCCCGCAACGCTCGAGTTGGCGTTGCTGGCGATAATCCCGGTTATCGGAGTAGGGATATGGCTGGGTACGGCCGCAGCGTTGAACCGCGACAAGCTCGTCGACCAGGTGACAAGGGTGATGTCGATCGTCGGCTGGTCGCTGCCCACCTTCGTTCTCGGTATCTGGCTGCTTGTGATCTTCTACGGCGCGCTCGGCTGGTTCCAGCCCGGGCGCATCTCGACCCAGTACCTTGTCGAGATCGCCGGCCGCTCCGGCTTCCAGCACTACACCGGGATGCTCAGCTTGGACTCGCTGCTGAACGGGCGCCTTGATATCTTCCTGGACGCGATAAAGCACCTCGTGCTGCCCGTCATCACGCTCGCGGTGGTTCAGAGTGCGCAGATCATGCGGGTGATGCGCTCATCGATGCTCGACGCCCTGGGCAAGGACTACGTGCGCACGGCGAGGTCGAAGGGTCTGCCGGAGCGTGCCGTGTCACTCAAGCATGCCAGGCGCAACGCGCTGATCCCGGTGATCACGCTGGCGGGATTCACCCTCGTCGGCCTGGTCAACGGCGTCGTCATAACCGAGACCATCTTCAACCTGCCGGGCCTCGGACAGTGGGCCGCCGCCGCGGCGATAAGTCTCGACTACGCCGCCGTCATGGGCTTCGCGCTGTTCGCGTCGTTGCTAGTGGTCATCGCCAACCTGCTGGTAGACGTCCTGTACGGCGTTGTCGACCCACGGATCAGGTACGAGTGATGACGGACGCGACGATAGGTGACAACGTGCACGACGCGGGCGAACCCAGAGCGGCAGCGGTAAGGGGTTGGCGTGACTCGAAGGCGCTGAAACGCTTCAGTCGCAACCCGTTGGCCATCATAGGGTTGCTCGTGGTGCTGGCGTTCGTGCTCACTGCCGCCTTCGCCCCGGCGATCACCAACGTCGGTCGGAGCTGTCTGCGTGACCTGGGGCTCAGCGCGGCCACTCAACATGACTACAAGAACCCGACGAAGGCGGTCTTCTGGCGCGCCATGTTCGCCCCACCGGAGAGCTGCTTCACCATCCCGCGGGTGGGTTTCAGCAACGTGCCCCGCGACGCGGCTGCGTCGGAGACGCTCCTGGGTACGACGAGCGGCGGCTACGACATCTACTACGGCCTCGTGTGGGGCACAAGGACCGCCTTCAAGATCGGCCTCATCGTCGTAGGCATAAGCCTTCTGGCAGGCCTAATCATCGGCAGCCTCTCCGGCTACATAGGCGGAGTGTTCGACAACGTCCTCATGCGGTTCACGGACATCGTCATCTCGCTGCCGAGCCTTGTCGTGGCCATGGTCGTCGTGATGGTCCTCGGCAACTCGATCAGCAACATCATGTTCGCGATCGCGGTCGTCGCGTGGCCTTCGTACGCACGGTTGATGCGTGGCGAGGTCCTGCGGGTCAAGGAGGAGGACTACGTCACGAGCGCCCGCGCCCTGGGTCGCCGCTCGCTCGGCGTCATCTTCAGACACGTCCTGCCGAACGCGATCGGTCCCCTGGTCATCGTAGCCAGCCTCGACATAGGATCCATCGTCCTCACCGCGGCCGCTCTGTCGTTCCTCGGGCTGGGCGCGGATGTCGGCTATGCGGACTGGGGTCAGATGATCTCTTTCGCCCGGGACTGGATCCTCGGTCCGCCGGGGAACCCGCTCGCGTACTGGTACGTGTCGTTCTGGCCGGGCTTCATAATCGTGCTCTTCGTGCTCGGCTGGAACCTGCTGGGTGACGCTTTCCGCGACGTGCTCGACCCCAAGAGCGCCTAGAGACCGTCTCCGAAGCCGAATAGCCGGCCTGGACAGCGGCTAGCAGCTACCCGTAGCCTGATCGGGCTCAGCGCACGACCAGCGAAGCCACCTCTGCGCGCCGGCCGTTCATGTCGAGCAGGAACGCGGTCAACGCCCGGTACTCGGCGTCCGACAGTCGACCCGGGTCGTAGCGGGGCATGGTGGTTCGCAGGTACTCGAACAGCGCATCCGGCGAAGCGGTTCCCGCCAGCGTGGAAGACCTTTGCGCGGTCGGATGCAGGGCAGGCGGGTCGCCGATCGAGAACATGTCGTTGTCGACTATGGGTCGATCGAGAGGTTGGACGATCCGGTTGGAAGGCCTGTGGCAGCGCTCGCAGTTCCGATGATCCTCGGGGAACGAGAGCCTCGCCTCCTCGATGCCGCCTCCGTTCACGCCGTGGCAGACGGAACAGTTCCAGTGGTAGGTCTCGGCGCCGTACGTCAGCAGTTCTTCGACGGCCGGAGACACGCCGCCCTCGGCAGAGCCGTCACCCGGCGAACCCGAACCAGCTACCGCCAACAGACCGGGAGCCGCGGCGCAGACGATCAGGCCAACGATCAGCAACCGTCTCAAGCCGGCACCAAGCCGATCAGGCCTTGTTCTCGTCCTCGTCCTCGTCCGGT
>CAZMFX010000045.1:0-12385 GCA_964565625.1 uncultured bacterium | reverse complement strand
GGGGCGCATCGCCCCCTGCGCCGGCCGTAGCCGGTTTCGGTTGCCTGTCCTGCGCGGCCTTGACGAGGAAGTAGACGAGCCCGCCCGCGATCGCTACCGGAACTATGAAACGCAGGAGGTTCCACAACAGTCCGGCTATCCACTTGAGGGCCACGCCGCCTATCGACAGCACCCAACCGACCAGCCACAGCAGGCCGGTGCCCACGAGCAGGGCAACGAGGCCGAACACCACGAGCTCCACGTACTCCTGTAGGGAGCGTCTCATGGCGGGCAGTATAGCAACAGCTCTCGTGAGCTCCGGACCTGCGGCTAGACTGCCCGGATGCATGCCGTCGAGGTCGTCAACGTCGATCGGATGGTCCACGGCGGCGTCGCACTTGCGCGGCTAGAGAGCGGTGAAGTGGTGCTCGTGAACGGGGCGCTTCCAGGTGAGGTCGTCCGCGTCGGCCTCGAGAGGCGCAAGGGCGTGCTGAGGGGGACGACCCTCGAGGTAGAGGTCCCGTCGCCGCACCGCGTGGCGCCGCCCGCGCACCCCGGGCTCGACTACGGCCACGTCGAGTACGCGCACCAGCTCGAGCTCAAGCGGGCCGTCGTGGAGGACGCGCTGAACCGGGCGTTCGGCATGACACGCGGGGCAGGAGAGTCGCCCTCTACCGTCGCCGCTGTGCAGGTACCGCCGGTCGTCCCTTCGCCTGAGACGTGGGGCTATCGCAACGTCGTGCAACCCGCGGTGATGCTGACCGATGCCGAGGCTCGGCTGGGGTACAGGCGGCCAGGCACGAGTGAGGTGGTGCCGCTGGCAGCGGACCCGACGGCTACCGCAGCCGTGAACGAGGCGTACGGCACCGTGCGGCATGTGCTGACCACCTACCGGAGGCCAGCTTCGAAGGCTCCGAGGGTGCGGGAGGTCGTTATAAGGGCGAACGACGATGGCGAGGCGCTGGTGGCCCTGATCGGCAGTGGACAGGCGCGCTCGGCGGTAGACCTCGGGCACAGGCTGGTGGAGGCTGGCATAGCCGGCGTGGCGTGGGCAGAGACCGACCCGCGCGGGAGGTTCAGGCGTGGGGTCGAGCGGTTGGCGGGGCGCCGCACCGTGTTGCAGCGCTTCAACCACCTGACGCTGAGCGTTGCCGCGACGTCGTTCTCTCAACCCAACGCCCTCGGCGCCGCCGCGATGTACGAGGAGCTGGTGGCGTGGGCCGGATCCGGCTCGCGTGCCCTCGACCTCTACGCGGGCGGCGGCGCCATCGCGTTCCACCTGGCCGCCACGTTCGATGAGGTGACGGCGCTGGAGGTGGAGGGCGGGGCGGTGGCGCGCGGCCGGGCAGACGCCGCGCGACTCGGCATCCACAACGTCGCGTTCGTCAAGGGGAACGCTGGACGGCTGACCCCGCCGACCGGGGTACAGGTCGTCGTCGTCGACCCACCCCGCGCTGGCCTGTCAGCCGAGCTCAGAGACGTTCTCGCCGCCGGGACTTTCGAGACGTTGCTATACGTCTCGTGCGACGCGGCTACGTGGGCGCGCGACGTGGCCGACCTGCACCTGAAGGGGCTCGGCCTGGAGAGGGTGTTGCCGTACGACCTCTACCCGCACACGCATCACGTCGAGATGCTCTCGCTCCTGCGGCGCAGGCGCTGACCCCGAGTCCTGTCGCCTCCGAGATCGCCCGACCCCCGGGATAACTAGCGGGACGCTGCGGCGCGGGCCCGGCACCGGTCCGGAGCCTGCGAACGGCTATGCTCTCCCAGTGCTCGCGAAGCGGATAATCCCCTGCCTCGACGTGCACGACGGGCGCGTCACGCGCGGGCAGCAGTTCGGTCGCGCGGAGCTCGGGGAGCTCATGGACGTGGGTGACCCCGTCGCCCTCGCGATCGAGTACGACAGGCAGGGTGCGGACGAACTCGTGTTCTACGACATCACCGCCACCGCAGAGGGTCGCGGCGCGATCCTCGAGGTGCTCACGCAGGTGGCGGAGCGCTGCTTCATGCCCCTGACCGCCGGCGGCGGCGTCAGGACCGTCGACGACGTACGCGCCCTCTCGCTGGCTGGGGCAGACAAGATCTCCGTCAACTCCGGGGCGCTCGCCGACCCCGATCTGATCAGTCGGGCGGCCGACCTGTACGGGTCACAGGCCGTCGTCCTCTCGGTCGATTACCGGGCAAAGCGAGGCGGCTGGGAGGTGTTCGCGGCAGGCGGTCGTACCGGTACAGGCATGGACCTCCTCGCCTGGGCAGCACGGGGCCAGGAGCTGGGCGCGGGAGAGGTGGTCCTCAACAGCATCGACGCTGACGGCATGGGCAGCGGATACGACCTCGAGGCCGTGAGGGTCGTCTCGGCCGAGGTGGATGTCCCCGTCGTCGCCTCCGGCGGCGCGGCGGGGCCGGAGGACATGCGGGACGTACTGCTCCTGGCGGGGGCGGACGCCGCGCTCGCCGCAGGCATCTTCCATCGGAAGGAGACGACCGTCATGGAAGTGAAGCGCGTCTGCCTCGAGGCCGGGCTCGTGATCCGTCCGCCGGAGGAGGGCTTGAGGGCGCATGTCGGTTGAGGACCTGGGCATCGCGTACGACGGCCGCGGCCTGGTGCCGGTGATCGTCCAGGAGGCATCGACTCGCGAGGTGCTCATGCTCGCCTGGGCGGACGAGGAGGCGCTGTCGGCGACGTTGGAGACGGGCTACGCGCACTACCACAGCCGGTCGCGCGACGCGTTGTGGCGCAAGGGCGCCACCAGCGGCAACGTCCAGCAACTCGTCGAGATGCGCTACGACTGCGACGCGGACGCGGTGCTCTACGTCGTCGACCAGACCGGCCCCGCCTGCCACACGGGGGAGGGCAGTTGCTTCCACCGGGTCGTGGTCGAGGGCGAGGGGCGGGCGCCGACCGACATAGCGACAGCCGTGCGCACGCTAGAAGCCGTCGTGCGGGAGCGCCTCGAGACGCTGCCCGAGGGCTCGTACGTCGCCAAGCTTCACGAGATGGGCATCGGTTACGTCGCCCAGAAGGTGGTGGAGGAGGCTGGGGAGACGGTGGTTGCCGCCTTGCAATCGAAGCGCGAGGAGCTGCGAGGCGAGGCCGCCGATCTCATGTTCCACCTCGCCGTTCTGCTCGCCGAGGCGGGCGTCGAATGGGACGACGTAGGCGAAACGTTGCTGGCGAGACACCGGCCGACGCCTGCGGGCGGTGAACGCGCGTAAGCTCTGTCCCGATGCGCAAGGCAACTCTCGCACTCGTATCGCTCTGCGTCACGGCGCTATGCGCCTGCGCCCCCAGCGCGGCCTCACCGGAGCAGCTCACGCGCGCTGCTGCGAAGCCTGCCGCGGCCGCGACCCCGTCCGGCGGCGGCTTCGTCCCGACAGGTCCGGCCGGGTCGGCCGAGACGAGGGAACGCGAGGAGGGCACGCCCGACCTCGTGATCATCGCGTTCTCCGGGCACTGCGGCCTCGTGTGCCACACGCGCAACACGTGGTCATACCTCGACACGGCCAGCGACCGCACCGGCGGCGTCGCCGTGCTCGACGTGATAAAGGGGGCGTACGAGAACCTCGGCCTGAAGGTTGAGGTGTTCAGCGCTTCCTCTTTCGTGACCGCGCACTACAGCGGCATATCCCAGGAGATGGAGCCGGGCTACCTGCAGGCTCAGGCCTACCTGGACAGCGTCTACTCGCAGCTCATACACGGCGTAAGCAACCCGACACGTGTCGTGCTCGTCGGCCACTCGCACGGCACCGTCTGGGCCTCGCTGCTGGCCCTCAACAACCTGGAAGTGACGTTCGACGCGTTCATATCCCTCGACGCGATCTGCTGGCAGTGGTGGGGACGTCACAAGGGGTTCATAGCGGACGCCTTCGTCGACAGCCCGTGGCCGCTGCCGTTCCCGCTGGACAAGGGCGACCCTTGCGGCACGTTCGCGGTGCCGGGTGCGGGGCTCGTGAACGTGAACGACGTGGTGAGCGCCAACGTGATCTTCGGCCTCGAGGCGAGGACCCACATAAGGCTGCTCTCCTTCGACCCCAACTTCCTCGCGGACGACGACCCGAACGTCCGCATCAACGGCACGACGACGAACATCTGGGGCATAAGCGCACGGGAGGGGCACTCCGACCTGGGGCGGTACTACAACTCGTCGATAGGCTGGGTCGCGGCGATGATCACCGCGTTGGGCCTTCCCGACCACGCCGATTACCCGATGAGCGCGTTCGTCCTGCCGCCTGCTCCCGATGAGTTCGACTACCAAGAGGGTGGTGGCTGAGCCCACACGCACACGTTCACGCTGCATCATGGACGTATGCCTCAGACCGAGATGCCAGCCGCGGCGCAAGCGGACGAACCAGACGCCCGTAGTCACTACCTGGAGCGGGCGCTCGTGCTCGACACGGTGAGGGTGACAGAGCAGGCCGCGATAGCCGCGAGCCGCGTCGCGGGCAAGGGAGACTCCGACCTCGTCGATCAGGCCGGCACCGACGCGATGCGTTCCGTCCTCAACGAGCTCGAGATTGACGGCGAGATAGTCATCGGCGAGGGGGAGAGGGACGAGGCGCCGATGCTCTACATAGGTGAGCGCCTCGGCAGGGCCGGCGACGATTCATGGCCAGTCGACATCGCCGTCGACCCTGTCGAGGGGACGAGCATCACCGCGCGGATGATCAACAACGCCGTTGCGGTGATCGCCATGTCCGAGCGCGGTGGGTTGTTCCAGGCGCCGGACACGTACATGGAGAAGCTGATCGTCGGGCCGCCCGCGCGCGGGAAGGTGGACCTGACGTGGCCGGTGGCTGCGAACCTAAGGGGCGTCGCGCTCGCGCTCGACCGCGACGTCGACGACCTGACCGTAGTGATCCTCGACCGCGAGCGGCACCGCGAGCTCATAAGGGAGGTACGCAACGCGGGCGCCCGCGTCAAGCTGATAGGCGACGGCGACGTCATAGCCGCCCTCTCGGCTGCCGTGAGGGGCACGAACGTTCACGCGGTCATGGGCACGGGCGGGGCCCCGGAGGGCGTGCTGGCAGCCGCGGCGCTCAAATGCCTCGGCGGTGAGATCCACGGCCGCTTCAAGCCGCGCAACGACGAGGAGAAGAGGCGCCTAGAGGAGAAGGGCGGCTCCGTCGACCGCGTCTACCGCACAGAGGACCTGGCGCCGGGCGAGTCGATAGTCTTCTCGGCAACCGGGATAACTGACGGCGACCTCCTGCGCGGCGTCAAGTTCTTCAAGAACGGAGCGCGCACGCACTCCATAACGATGGGCTACAAGTCGCGCGAGATCAGGTTCACAGACTCCGTTCACCTGCTCGGAGACGGCGCGAGGGTGACCATCCAGGTCTGAAGGCGGCCCCATCCGCGGTTAGGGCCTCTGCGCCCGGCAGATCCCAGGCTAGATCTCCTCGCGCCGCGGCTCCATGTTCTGGATCGTCTGCTTCCCTATGGGCGTGCGCGCCCAGTCGAGGAAGGACTGCAGAGCGCGGCCACGGTGGCTGACAGAGCGCTTCTCCTTCATGCTCGCCTCGGCGAACGTCTTGCCCAACTCCGCGCTCTGGAACACCGGGTCGTAGCCGAACCCGTTGTTGCCGCGCGGGCCGAGGGTCACCTCACCGCGCGTCTCGCCCTCGAACCTGGCGACCTCACCGCCGGGCGTCGCGAGCACGACGACGCAGCGGAACGTCGCGCCCCTGCCCTTGTTCGGCACGGTCTTCATCTCGTCGAGCAGGTGAGCCATGCGCTCACCGTCACTTAGGCCCTCGCCGCCGTAGCGGGCGCTGAAGACGCCCGGCCTTCCGCCAAGCGCGTCTACCTCTATGCCTGAGTCGTCTGCCAGCGCGGGCAGCTTGGCGCGCAGCGCGACGAAACCAGCCTTGAGCAGAGCGTTCTCCTCGTAACTGGCGCCGGTCTCCTCCGGCATCCGGTCAATGCCGACGTCGTAGAGGGCCAGTAGGTCGAGCTCGAGCCTCGCGAGCGCCTCCCTGAACTCCTCGAGCTTGCCCGGGTTCGAGGTCGCCACGACGACCCTCAGACGCTTCGAGCTCACGCCTTGCGTCCCCCGAGTTGGGGCCGCACCAGATCGAGGACTCGCTTGACGCCCTCGATGCCCGTGGCGAGCAGCTCGACGTAGAGCTGCGAACCTACGGGCTCACCCTCGCCTGCGCCCTGTACCTCTACGACGTCGCCGCCCGCGGTCGCCACGACGTTTATGTCGGCCTCGGCGGCGAAGTCCTCGGCGTAGTCGAGGTCGAGGCGCTGCTCCCCTCCGACGAGCCCGACGCTAACGGCACCCACCTCGTGCCTGAGAGGCCACTCGTCGAGCGCGCCCGCGAACACCAGTCTGTCTGCCGCCTCGTGAAGCGCAGCGTACGCTGCGACGACGCCGGCGCACCTCGTGCCGCCATCTGCGTTCAGCACGTCGACGTCTACCGTCAGCGTCTTGCCCTTGAACATGGCGAGGTCGACAGTGCTGCGCATCGCCCTGCCTATGAGCCGCTGGATCTCCTGGGTCCTGCCGCCCGGGTAGAGGCGCTCGCGTGGCGACCTGTCGGAGGTGCTGCGTGGCAGTAGGGCGTACTCGGCTGTCAGCCAGCCGGACTTGGCGGCGGTGCCACGGAGGTGCGGCGGCAGCTTCGACTCGATGCTCACGCTCGCGACCACCCGTGTGCCGCCCCACTCGACGAGCGCCGATCCCTCGGCGTGGGGCATGAAGCCGTTCTGGACTCGTATGGGGCGCAACTGCGTTGCCTGTCTACCGGCGCGGGAAGGTACCTTCATGTCTGCCTGAGTGCCCCCGTAACGCACCGTATAGCGGTACGCACCAGAGCTTACCAGTGTCTCGACCCTTTCGCGGCGCCCCGAGTTGCCGGGCGAGCCTTCACCGTTCGGGCCTCCGGGCGACGGACCGGGTCCTGCTGTCGTACGCCTTGAAGGTGTCGACCCCGGCGGTTCGCCGGGGTCGCTTTCACGGTTGAGTGGCGGAGAGGGCGGGATTCGAACCCGCGGTACAGGCAAGACCCATACACGTGCTTTCCAGGCACGCTCCTTAAACCACTCGGACACCTCTCCAGGGCTCTGCTGGCCGTCACGGTCACCGCGATGGCGGGAGCCAGTCTATCAGACGGGGTGGGGAAGTCAGGGCCGACACCCGACCCGTTCAGGCCGAGGCGCAGGCGGGACATGAACCGTAGAGGGTAAGCGAGTGATCGCGGACCATGAACCCTCCTGGCAGCGTCGCCCCCTCCAACCCCGCGACGGGGCAAGAGGCGTCTAGCTCGAACACCTGCCCGCAGTCGACGCAGCTGAAGTGATGGTGGTGTGACGGTCGCAAAGGTTCGTAACGGGTCGTGGCCTCGTTGGGTAGGTGAACGGTGGTCACGGCACCCTGCTCGGCCATGTACGAGAGGTTCCTGTACACGGTCGCTAGGCCAAGGCCAGGATGCAGCCTCGAGGCGCGCTCGAAGACCTCCCTGCTCGTGAGGGGGCCAGGCGCCTCGTCGAGCGCCCTGAGGATGGCGCGGCGCTGTGAGGTCCTGTGCACGTCAGAACGATAGCAACACGGTCCATCGCATGGCGTCGTCGGTGGGAACCTGCGGCTACGATTACCTTCGGCCAACTGGGCCACAACAAGATGCTGCCGGAGCGGCTTACGATGCCCGCAAGGGATGGAGGGACCTGTAACAGGATGCTAAAGGACCGAGTTGTACTGCTCACGAGCCCTGAGGACGTCGACGAGTTCCTGGGGCGCTACCCCACGAGCGTGATATTCAAGGCCGGCACTTGCCACAAGACGATGCAAGGCTTCGGGTTCGTTCAGGAGCGGCTAGAGCCGCGCGAGGACCTGATGTGCGGCGTCATAAGGGTCGTCGAGGCCCGACAGGCAAGCAACCTCGTCGAGCAGAAGACGGGCATAAAGCACGAGTCGCCGCAGGTGATCCTGTTCAAGGAAGGCCAGCCGGTCTTCGACAAGGACAACTGGGAGATCACGCCAGACGCCCTCGAGGAGGGGTTCGGTGCGTTGCCTGCCGGAGCGGCCGTGACCGCCGACGCCCAGGGCGCGCGCTCAGACCTTACGCCGTACCTGGATGTCCTCGAGCGCTTCCTGAGCGGGAAGATGGACGTTGCGGACTTCGAGCACACGTACACCTACATGTTCAGGGGTGATTCTACGCTGCGGCCGGGGCACGAGGTCGAGGTCCTCAACTCGATCTTCGGTGACGTCGACCAGCACATAAACATGCACATGATGATGGCTGGCAAGGCCGACAACAGCCAGCTGCGTGGGCGCGCGGAGGCTGCGTACAACCGGCTCAAGGAGATGGTGTCCGGCCAGACGACCGCTGGCTGAGGCGCACCGGTCTCCAGTGCGACGAGCGGCCCCGGCGCGATGCGCCGGGGCCGCTTCGTCTTGCCGCTACCGGCGGTCCTTGCGTTCCTGGTCCAGGAAGCGGTCGAAGGCGTCGTCCAGGTTGGGACGCTGCGTCACCGTCGCGTTGGCCCCGCGGAAGTCGTCGTTGCGCCTCTGGCTCACCACGGCGCTGGCCGTCTCTCTCGCCTCCTGCTTCTCGAGCCGGCGGCCGGCGCGAGCGTCGTCGACGGCTGCCGCTGGCGCGGACGAGGATCCCGCGCGCCAAACGGGACCTTCCGGCAGGCCGCGTGTCAGCGGCACGTATGTAGGCCGGGCATCGTCCCTGGCGCGCGGCGGGCTGCTGAACCATGAGAGCGCGGCCCACACCGTTAGGCACAGTGCGATCACGAACAGGAAGCCTATGAGAAGGAGCGCGACGAGCGGGCTCACGACGTCAGGATACCGGGACGGGGGCGGGCGGTCAGGGAGCGATGTTCCCCATGTGGCCCATCACGACGCCCTGAGCAGCTCGCATAGCAGCGCGGGCTCCACGTTCCCGCCGGAAGCGACGATCACGGTCGGCCCCTCGGCGAGCGCTATCCCTTCCGCCTCGCCCTCGCGCACGAGGCGCAGCAGCGCGGCCAGCGTGATCGCGCCGGTAGGCTCGACGACGAGCTTGCACCGGGTCGCGTAGTGCCGCACGGCCTCGGCTATCGCCTCCTCCTCGACGGTGACTATCCCCGTCAGATGATGCGAGAGCACCTCGAAGTTGAGCTCGCCGATCACCTGCGACCTCACACCGTCCGCCATCGTCGAGTTCGTGCGATCGGCCGGCCATGTCACGCGCCGCCCTTGCCGCAGCGAATCCTCGGCATCCGCCGCGAGGGCGGGCTCCACCCCGATCACCTTGGCCCTCGGGGCAAGCTCCGCCAGCGCGAGACTGACGCCTGAAGAGAGGCCGCCGCCGCCGATAGGCACCAGCACGTTGGCTACCTGTGGCAGGTCCTCCGCGATCTCCCATCCAACCGTTCCCTGGCCCTCTACGACCCTGGGATCGTCGTAAGGCGGCAACCGCGTGGCGCCGGTCTCCGCCGCCACGGCGTCCATCGCCGCGTCGCGGGCTTGAGTGGTGTTCTCGCACCTCACGACGCGCGCACCGAGCGCCTCCGTGCCCTTCACCTTGATGGCGGGAGCGCCTTCCGGTATCACCACGGTCGCCTGCACGCCGTAGGCACGCGCCGCGGCAGCAACCCCCTGTGCGTGGTTCCCGCTGGAGTGGGCTACCACGCCCAGACGCCGCTTCTGTTCCGGTAGCGTCGCGAGGAAGTTCGTTGCCCCCCTTATCTTGAACGAGCCCGTTAGCTGCAGGGACTCCGGCTTCACGAACACGTCTGCCGTCGTCAGGTCCGGATGCTCCAGCGGCAGGAGCGGCGTACGGCGGACCCTGCCCTCCAGCCTGGCAACCGCGGCCCTCACGTCTATGCTTTCCATGCTCTGACGGTACTACCTCGGTTGGCCGCCCCCGGTGCCGCGGAACGACGACTCGAACGCAGCCAGCTCGGCAACCGACGCGTAAGACGGTATGCCTCCGTGCCGCGTCGTCGAGAGGGCGGCGTACGCGCAGGCCCTCGTCAGCGCCGCGCCGGAGCGGGCAGGGTCGAGCCAGACCTCGGGATCTGCGACGGTCGCGGCGAGCACCGCGCCGCACAGCGCGTCCCCCGCCCCTGTTGCGTCTACCGCCCTTACCCTGGGGGACGGAGCCGTGACCAGGCCCACCGGCGTGTAGGCCTCTGCGCCATCGGCGCCAAGGCTGACGACGACGAGCCTCTCCCTATCTGCCAGCAACCGCTCCGCGACCCGCGCTCCCGCGTGAACCGACGTCCCCTCCAGGAAGGCGGCCTCGCCGGCGCTCAGCTTGACGATGTCCGCCTTGCCTACGAACCCCCATATGACATCGCGCGCCTCGTCTAGATCGCCCCAGAAGCTCTCCCGCAGGTTCACGTCGACGGAGACCAGGCAGCCCGCGGCGGCCGCCTGGTGAACCGCCGCGGCGGTCGCAGACCTCGCTGGTTCGCGCGCGAGACAGACGGAGCCGAAGTGGAGCACCCGCGTGCCGCCGCCTTCCGCGAGCGCCGTCGCCGCCGCCAGCGCGTGCTCTGCCGTCACCTCGTAGTGGGCCGGGTGGTCGCCGTAGAACATGAAGTCCCGTTCACCGTGCCGGTCGAGCGCGACGAACGCCACCGCGGTCTGACTCTCCACCTGGCGTACGAACCTCGTGTCGACGCCAGACGCGTCCAGCACGCTTCTCAGCCACCGGCCGAAGGGGTCGGCGCCGACGGCAGCCGCCATCCCTGCCGCTGCGCCGAGGCGAGTCGCGGCGACCGCTGCGTTCGCCGGCGCGCCTCCCGCGGCCCTGACGTACGTATCTGCCTCGCGCAGGCCACCGCCCCCGAGCGTCGGCACCATGTCGACGAGCAGCTCGCCAAGGCACAGGATCCGTGGGAAGGCGTCCCCAGACGTCATGGTTGAAGGATACGGGTCGCCGAGGAGGAGGCGAGCGTTCCAGCTGGGGTCGGATACCGTACCGAACGGCGCCCGCGACCGTGTTAGAACGGGTGCGACATGGCGCCGAACGGCCCTTCCGAAATGCCTATTGGCAACCAAGAACCAGAACCGCCACGAACCTTCGCCAGCGCGAGCCTCGACTACGTAGAGGAGCTGTACCTCCGCTACCTGGACGATCCCGCCTCGCTGCCGCCCGACTGGCGCGAGTACTTCGACGCTCTCGGCCCAGCAGGCGCTTCCGACAGGCACCTGGCCCCGAGCTTCACGCCCAGGAGCCTCTTCAACCCGCCGGCGGCTACGGATGACCAGCTGTCGCAGGCGGGTGCCGCGGGGGCGGTGCTGCAACAGAAGCTCGACCGCCTGGTGCGCAATTACCGCGTGCGCGGGCACCGGCTCGCGCAGCTGAGCCCGCTCGGCCAGGAGCCGTTCGCGGCCCCCGAGCTCGAGCCGGAGTTCTACGGCCTCACCGAGGCCGACCTCGACGCGCCCGTCATCGGCAGCGTCCTGGCCGGCGCTACGACGGTGCGCGAGGTGATAGACGGTCTCAAGGAGACCTACACGCGGAGCATCGGCGCGCAGTTCATGCACATAGACAGGCTCGAGATGCGCGTGTGGTTGCAGCGTCGCATGGAGACGAGCCGCAACCGGCTGCAGCTCTCCCGCGAAGACCAGATCCGCATCCTGACGAAGCTGACCGACGCGACGATCTTCGAGGAGTTCATCCAGCGCAAGTACGTGGGCGCCAAGACCTTCTCCCTCGAGGGCGGCGAGACGCTCATCCCGCTACTCGACCTTGCCATAGAGAAGGCAGCAGACCAGGGCGTGGTCGAGGTAGTGCTCGGCATGGCGCACAGGGGCAGGTTGAACGTGCTAGCCAACGTGATGGGCAAGGACCCGAGCAGCATCTTCCGCGAGTTCGAGGACAAGGACCCGGAGCACTACATGGGCAGGGGAGACGTGAAGTACCACCTCGGGTACTCCAGCGACCTCCGCACGTCGTCCGGCAAGGACATACACCTGTCCCTCGCCTTCAACCCGTCACACCTCGAGTTCGTCAACCCTGTCGTTCTCGGCCGCACGCGCGCCAAGCAGGACCGCAGAGGCGACCTTGACCGCGAGAAGGTGCTGCCGATACTCATTCACGGCGACGCGGCGTTCAGCGGCCAGGGGATAGTCCAGGAGACGCTCAACATGAGCGGCCTTGAGGGCTACCGCGTGGGCGGCGCGCTGCACGTGATCGTCAACAACCAGATCGGCTTCACGACCGGACCGCGTCAGGGGCGCAGCACGACGTACGCGAGCGACGTGGCCAAGATGCTGCAGAGCCCGATATTCCACGTCAACGGCGAGGACCCGGAGGCCGTCGCCCAGGTGATAGAGCTGGCGATGGACTTCCGCCACCGCTACAAGCGCGACGTCGTCATAGACATGTACTGCTACAGGCGGATGGGGCACAACGAGACGGACGAGCCCGCCTTCACGCAGCCCGTCATGTACGG
>CAZMFX010000044.1:10186-19890 GCA_964565625.1 uncultured bacterium | reverse complement strand
CACCTTCTTACGGAACCTGTCGGCCTCGATCCAGCTCATGCCGGCGAAGTGCACGCCGATCCTCAGCACGTCCTCCTGGAAGAGCAGGACGCCGTAGCTCTTCCCCAAGACCGGTTCGAGAGACGGATGCCAGTAGGTGATGGGTTCCAGTCCCTGCCGCCTGCGCAGGTAGGGATGGACGGTCCCCGACTGGATGGGTCCGGGCCGGATGAGGGCGATCTGGTGGGATAGGTCCTTGAGGTTACGGCTGCGCATGACGCGGCTGGTGTGCTGCTGGCTGGGGCTCTCGACCTGGAAGAGGCCGAGCGTCGCACCCTCGGATATCAGGTCCCATACCCGCTCGTCGTCTGGGAGGTCGGCGAGGTCCAGCCACACGCCCTCCAACCTGAAGACCTCTTCCCGGGCGCGCTCCAGCGCCGCGAGCATCCGCAGGCCAAGCAGGTCGAGCTTGATCAGGCCCATGGCCTCGGCGTCGTCCTTGTCGAGCTGCATGAGCTTGATGCCGCCCGAGGAGCGCTCCAACGGCGAGTAGTGCGTCAGGGGATCACGGGAGAGCACCACCCCGCCGGCATGAGGCGCTATGTGCCTGACGTGCTTGCGCTCCATGCGCTCGAGCAGCCCGATGAACACGTCTGCCACCGGCGCGTCGCCCAGCACCTCCCGCAGCGCGACCTCCGCCTTCTCGACCGCCGCGGGTCGCAGGCCGCGAAAGTCGCGACCCAGCGCCTTCGTCAGCCGGTTGCGCAGCTCCGGCGGTAGGCCAAGGGCGCGGCCCAGGTCCTGCACCGCCAGCGGCATGCGGTAGGTGATCTTGTTGCAGACCATCGCCTCGGTCGTGGCGCCGAAGCGCTCCTCGACCCAGTCGAGGACCTCGTCGCGACGCGCGGAGGAGATGTCGATGTCCACGTCCGGCATGCTCGTCTTACCGGTGTGGAGGAAGCGCTCGAAGAGCAGGTCGTGCTTGAGGGGGTCGGCCTGCGTGACGCCGAGCAGGTAGCAGACGATGCTGGCCGCGGCTGACCCCCGGCCTGCCGCCAGGATGCCGCGCTGCCTGCAGTAGTCGGTCACCTCGGCCGCCACCAGGAAGAAGTCGGCGAGTCCCAGCGCCCTGACCGTTGCCAGCTCCTTCTCGAGGCGCTGCCTGGCGGTGACGAGCGTCTCGCCCTCGTAGCGCTCCAGCAGGGCGGCGTAGCAGCGTTCCACGATGTGCTCCTCGGCGCTGCGCCCGTCCGGCACGCGGGCTTTCGGGGGCACGAGGCGGTCGGGGAGGAGCTCGAAGTGGCAGCGCTCGGCCACCCAGTCGGCGTTCAGGGCGCCCTCGGCGAACGGCAGCCGCGATGCGACCTCGTCGGGGGAGGGTAGGTACTGGCAGGCGTTCTGGGGACGCCGCCCGTGGGGCTCCTGCACGCTGAGGCCCAGCCGCCCGCACGTGAACGCGTCGTAGAGGCGGTAGTCGTCGGGGTCAAGGTAGCGCACCTGCGGCGCGCTGACGACGGGCAGGGAGAGGCTCTGCGCCAGACGCCTGAGTGCCCGGGCGCGGCGCTCGTCCCAGCGGTAGCGGTCGTGGAAGAGCTGCACGTACATGCGGTCCTGGAACGCTCCGCCGAGCTGCCTGAGCGCGTCCTCTAGCTCACCGACCCGCCGCTGGGCGAGGAGCCTGGCGGGCAAGCCCTCACGGCCGCCCGTAAGCAGGACGAGGTCGTGGGTGTGCGCCAGCAGGACGGGGAAGGGGACGTCGCGCTCGGCGCGCTCGTGAGCCCGGGAGACGAGGCGGCACAACGTGCCGTAGCCGGCGCGCGAGGCCGCGATGAGCACCAGCGGGTAGACGTCGTCCTCGAGGCGCACGGGTACGGTGGCGCCGATCAGCGCCCTTATCCCGTGCTCGCGCGCCGCCTGGAACAGCTCGACGCCTCCGGTGACGTTGAGGTCGTCGGTCAGGGCGACGTAGCGGTAGCCCAGCTCGGCGGCGCGTTTCACCAGGCTCGTCGGGCTGGCAGTGCCGGCGCCGAAGCTGAAGTATGAGTGCGTGTCGAGGAGGGCGGAGAGGTGGGTCCTGACGCGGCCGGGCGCGGTCTCCGGCTGCTCCACGCCCGTCCCCGGCACCTCCGGCCGGGACGCCGGCGTGCGCCTCAGCTGACGCACGTGACGAAGCTCCAAACGCCGGGGGCCGGCCCGCTCAGTGCTCGGCAGAACGCAAATGAATGTGTTGGCAGAACGTAAACTCCAGGACCGGGGGAGCGCAAGAGGATGTCACCGAGGTTCGGGGTCAGTCGCTGACCCTGGCCACCCACCAGTCGTCGCCTTGCTTGAACACCTCTGCCCTGACACCGCCCTCCAGCTCGACGAAGAGGTAGTCGCGATGCAGCTCCTCTGCCTCCCACCAACGGCCGTCGTAGCGCCAGCGATCGATGACGCAGAGCACGCGCCTCGGACGGCTGCCGGCGCTCCGTCCCCTGCCGTGCGACCCCGGATGGCGCCACGCCACGGTTGCCGGATAGCCGCCATCGGCGAGCGTGACGACCGCTGGCGTCATGAGCAGACGCATGGCAGGCCTTCCTCACGCCGCCTCGAGGCCGTACTCCTCGGTGTAGCGCTGCCGTGGTCCGGTCGCGAGAGCGCTCCTGCCGGTTCGCGCTGCGCCGTCTTCCTCGGCGCGGGCTCCGAGGGCTCCAGGCTCTGGTGACCGGTCTGTGCTCACTCCGGTGAACAGGGCATCGAGGTAGGACGCCGCCGCTGAGGTGGCGTCGGGTGACGGCTGTAGAACGCGTTGCTTTGCCGGCGCGCCGGTGGATGCCCAACCCTCCGCCGCCGTGCTTTGGGCAGCGTCCGCGCCGCCGAACAGCGGCACCTCCGCCGCGGTGACGGCAGCCGGCAGCGGGGCCCTCGCCTCCCTGCGAGAGGTCCTCGGGATAGGCCTGTCGGCCACCGAGGCGTTGGCGTACGCACCGTCAGCATCGGCGTAGCCCTCCCAGCGCCACACGAGATCAGTCGCCTGGGCGTTCGTGTCTCCCCACTCGAGGCGGCGTTGGGCTGCTGGGAAGCGCTCCATCGTGGCCTCGAGGGCGCGCTGCCTCCGCTCGCGTCCCGGCCACAACCCCTCCTGCTCGGAGAGTCGCTCCGGCGAGGCCAGTTCCAGGGTCAGGCGCTCTATGGGCTGCCCCGTGGCGCGGCTGTCCTCCAGGGCGAACAGCGCCTGTTGGCGGATGTGGCGCGCCTGCGTCAGGGGGCGCTTGCTGAGCCTGCTGGCGCGCCTCGTGCCGCTTGGGAGGCGGGCGGTCAACGTCAGGCGGCGCGTAGAGCGGCCGCCGAGCTCGCGGGCGAGCTCGCCAGAAAGCCTGTCGAGGGCCGGCAGCAGACGGTGAGGTTCGACAACCGGGTCCGAGAAGGTGAGCGAGCGGGCGACGGTGGGTGGGGGTTCGAACCGCCTCAGCTCCGTGTGGCGCGGGCCGTGCAGGTAGGGGAGGAGGAGGTCGGCTTCGGCGGCCAGGTAGGAACGGATCTGGGAGGCGGTCCAGCTCGCGAGGTGGGCGGCGGAGGTGAGCCCCAACCACGTCAGGCGCGTGAGGTTGGCCTGGGAGAGGCCCACCCCGAGCAGGAAACGTAGCGGCAAGCGGGCGAGGAAGCCCTTCACGTCATCTACGCCCCTCACCGTCCCGGGACGGGAGCTGACGGCAGCCAACTCGGCCGTCTCGCGGTCGTGAGCCAGGCCTACCCGGACGCCGTAGTGCTCGGCGAGCTCCTCGGCCTCTACCGCGTCCAGCCGCGCTAGCGCCCTGCCGCGCGCTGCGCTCTCGATCCAGGGGGTGTGCTGGTTGAGCTCCCTGAGTAGCTCATCCCAGGCGTGCTGGAGGTCGGGCTCGGTATGGGAAACGACCTCGAGGCCCTCGACGCGCATGCGCGCGCCGTCGAGGCGCATGCCGGGAGTGATGCCGTGACGCCTGGCGGGGGCGTTGGCGTGCGTGACGCGTTGCTCCTCGGCGCTGACGAGCGGCACGCGGGAGAGCCCGGGGTCGCTCCTGACGGCCAGGTAGAGGTCGAGGGGATCGAAGCATAGGGAAGCGATCACGCCGCGGCCACCTTCATCCTGAGTAAGGGGGGACGCCCGGTCGGAGGGCGGCCGGGACGGGGCGGTACGCCTCGAGGGCGGGCGGTCTTCGTGTCCGTGCGTGACGGTGTTAGCATGAGAACGACCTAGTCAGGACCGCAGCAGCGGTCGGATATGGGCGGCGAAAGGACACATTCCCTTGCTTGGCGGCGGTGGATGTGTCCTTCGTTATCTGAGCGGGCCGGAGGTTCCGAAGGTGGGGACGGTCCTCAACCACCCCTCTCTAGCAGCAGGTCCTGCACCACTTCTCCGCGGAGCAGCCCGCGCATGACGCCATCGACGTGCAACTGAGAAGCCGGGACGGTGAGAGTGGGGTAGGAGGGGTTGTGGGGACGCAGGCGGTACTGCTTGGGCTTCCCGGCGCGCGCTTTCCACTCCAGGTACTTGAGCGTTGACTCGTCTTCCCCTACCCGCACGGCACAGATCTCGCCAGAGCGTTGCGGCTCCGCGCGATGGAGCAGCACGACGTCGCCGTGCTCGATGCGGTCCGCCATGGAGTCGCCCCTGACGCGGAGCGCGAAGTGCTCGGGGCGGCCGCGCAGGACAAGGTGCCCCTCCGGCTCGGGGTAGCTGCCTATGGGGAGGCCCGCTGCGATCTCGCCGAAGAGAGGGACCCCGGCGTTGACGCCCATGAGCGTCAGGCGTGGAGGGCGGCCGGGGCCGCGGCTCTCTACGACGAGCTTGCCTTTGGCCTCGAGCGCCTTGAGGTGCTCCCTCAGGGTGGGATAGGTGATGCCGAAGCTGCGAGCCAGGGCAGACAGGTCGGGTGTGGTGCCGGAGCGCTGGTACGCGGCGCGCAGCGCGCCCAGGATCTGGTTCTGCTTGATCGGCCGTGGCGGCATGGACCCGCTCCCTTCGTTACCCTTAGATAATAAGGGTATGGGGCACAGGATATGAGGGGTTCGGGTGAGTGTCAAGCGGTGGAACGACGCGGTCGGGCCACGTCGCGTTGCTACATTGCCCCATGACAAGGACGACAGCGCTAGACGACGAACTCCTCGTACTGGAGCGGAAGTTCTGGTTCGGAGACGCCGCCTTCTACGACGCCAATCTCGCGCCGGGCTGCCGCATGGCCCTACCAGGCATGGGTCTGGTCGATCGCGAGACCGCCATCGCCGGCATAGCAGCCGGACCGCGCTGGGACACGGTGGAGATGGCAGACGCCGAGGTACGGCTGCTGGGCGACGCGGCAGCAGTGGTCTCCTACGCGGCGAAGGCCACAAGGGGAGACCAGGCATACGCGACGGTGGTCGGTAGCGCGTACACCAACGACGGCGGCTCCTGGAAGCTGGCCTATCACCAGCACAGTCCCGTACCCGGCTGACCGCTCAGGTCACTCGTCGGCGTCCTCGAGCGAAGCGCTCAACTTCGCCAACTCCATACGGTTGAGTTGCTCGCGTCGCTCGCGCTCGGCGACGACCGCCAACAGGTCGGTGGCCTCGAACAGCCACTCCCCGCTGACCCCGCCTCGCGACGCGACTTCGGCTTCCGTGACGAGCTCGACGAGCGCGTCCTCGCTCATGCCGAGGAGCTCGGCGGCCTGATCCAGAGTCATGGGAGGTTCTCCACGCTCGCTGCGACGCGCCATCAGGCTCCGAGGGTACGCCACATGCCGCGACGGCAATCAACCCACCGCGGCGGTCCGAAGACAGGCGAAGGCGCGATTCGAGGCTGACCCCGTCTGTCAAGTGGTTGTCTGGTCAGGCGTTGAGTTCCGAGTCGCCGCCGCCCAGTAGCAGCCGGCCGAGGTTCAGCCGCGACGCCTTGGCCGCGATCGCCTCAACCGCAGGCAGCCTCGGCTCGCCCAGCGTGAACACCGGTTCCGGGCTGGGGCGGCCGATGCCGAAGCCCTGGACGTGAGTGGCTCCGAGAGCCGCGACCCGTTCGCAGAGGGACACGTCCTCGACGCCCTCGATCACCACAACGGGGAAACGTCTCGACAGCTCGACGACGAAGTTCTCGGCACGTCTTGAGCGCTGGGCGTCCATCAGCTCAAGGGTGACGCTGCGATCCACCTTGACCCCGTCGATCAGGTCACCGCCGGGTATCCGGTCCGCTAGGTCCGACTCGGTAACGTCGTCGAGAAGGACGGCACCGCAAAGCTGCTTGACGGCGCCCAGGCTACTCCATAGGCGCCTCGTGTCTCCGAAGCGCTGCTCCGTGAGCTCGATGCGCAGCCTCGCCGCCACGTGCGGCAGCAGACCTTCGAGCACGGCGGCGGTCGCAGGGCTTATCAGTTGGAGGGGGGAGAGGTTGATGGAGACCTGAGCGGTTTCGTACCGCCCCAGTACTGCCGCGACCTTCTCGATGCTGAAGCGTGTGAAGACGTCCTGACGGTTCTGAACTAGCCAGTGAGGCAGGACATCGAGCGGCCCACGAACGGTGCCGTCCGGTAGGTTCCACCGGATGAGCGCCTCGAGCCACTCCGGTTCACTCTCGACGAGCGCGGCGACGGGCTGGTACTGGAACTCCAGCTCGTCCAACGGCGGGGCTTCTATTGACGGTTCAGACACGGGGGGCCCATGGGACTTCCTATACTCGACGTAGTTGATTGTGAGACTCGTTAGGTCCCTTGGAACCTACTGACCAGGGCCCACGACATGCCCCCCGACGCGCGGTGGCCCAGGACTTCGCGGATCAGCCCGCGTCCCACTCGCCCTTCTGGCCGGCGCTGTCGGCGATGACGGCATCAGCGGTGAAGGCGTTCGATACGTGAACGGCTCCGAAGGCGAGTCCGAGGACGGTAAGGGTTACGGCGAACGAACGGGCGACCTTCTTGAACATCGTGAGTACCTCCTGAGATGGATGAAAGGTACACGTGTGGGCGCTTCATACCCGCTTCAACCTAGGCATCGACCCACGACGCTGGTTGAAGCGCAACTGAATCGGCCCTCCGACTAGCCTCACGTCACTGACTAGGAGGTAGGTAGTGGATAGGTCAGAAGCACTAGCACGACTTTCGAGGTCGACGCGGTTCCAGTTCGTTGGGGAACGACTGGTAGTTCGCGACGTCGCCCTCTTGAAGGCGATCGCAGAGCTGCAGAGGGTCGAAGAGGAGAACGGGGTAGGAGCCAGAACCGACGTGCGCATGTCCCGTCGGGTCGAGCTCTACGCTGCCTGATCACACCCGGTGACGGTGGCCGGACTGGCGACTCGGGCACGTTCGAGGGCCCCGGTCCAGCGCTATCCTCAGCGGCATGTGGTTGCCGCGCGTCGCTCAGGCCGTAACCGAATCCGATAAGCCCGTCGCCCTGCTGGGCGGCGAGGCTTACGGCGTTCCGTTCCTGATCGACGCGTTGGGCAGAGACGCGCCGCTCGTCTGGTTCGAGCTCGCGGCGTCCGCTTCTGACGATCCGGTCGCCCAGGGCAACGCGTTGGCGCGAGCCGTCAACCGTGTCCTGGGCGCACCGCTGCTGTCGCTGGCCCTGCCTTACCGTTCTCAGCTGTCTGCGCTGGGGCGCTTCCGAGCAGACCTACGGCCACTGCGCTTCGCCGTCACGACACGTTCCCTGGACCAGCCGTTCCTGGCCGATCTTCTCGACCTACATGGGAACGGCTACAAGATCCTGCTCGACGTGAGGCAACCCGCGCTGCCCACGGGCGAGATCGCGTCTCGGTGTCGCGTGATCGGCCCGGACGAACTAGCGGTCACGCGGGCGGAAGCCGGTGAGATGCTGCCGGCGGCTCTCGACGACGCAGCAGTCGACGAGGTCTGGTCGCGCTCGCACGGCCGGTTCACAGAGCTGAGCGCCCTTGCCAACGAGATAGTGAGATTGCCTCCGCTCAACGTTCCATCTCCGATCGGACCTCTCACGCCTCCGGGCCAGGATGAGCTCGTCGACCCGCGCCCTGCGATCTTCGCGTACATGCGCGAGGGCGATCCGATAGCGGCTCTCGAGTTGGCCGTGCTCAGAGCGCCCGAGCTGGTGGACGACCTGCTGCGCATCGCAGGACCGCGCTACCAGTCCGAGGGCCTGCTCGAGCGTCTGCACCTTTTGCTCTCCGCCATGCCACATTCGCACTCACGGGGCGAGCGTGTCCTCGAGTGGAGGTTGGTGGCCGGAGTCGCGTCGAACGACCTCGGATCGACGGGTGTAGACGTCGACGCATACCTGAGCGCGCACTCCGCGCCGACGCTGCGAGCCAGGCGAGCTGGCACGATCCGGCACGACAAGGGTTTCGTGATGGCAGAGCAGGCGGCGAATGCAAGACGAACGCCCGTGACCCTGTGGCAGTACGGGAGGCTACATCCCAACGATGAACGCGCGGTCGATCTCCTGAGGGAAAGCGTTCGCCTCGCCGAGGAGCAGGGCAGCGCATACGACGTGGCGCGCAACGCCTACAGCCTCGCCTCGCGCCTGCTGCATATGGGTGAGTTCACGCGCGCGGCGAGCTGGGCCCGGTGGGCGCTCGACGTCGTCGACCGCGAGCAGCTGCAGGACGGGAACCGGCGGCTCCAGATAGTCAACCAGCTCGCCATGGCACGCATAATGACCGGCGACCTCACAGGTCTCCGTCACCACCTGGAGGACGCCCAGACCCTCGTCGAAGGTAGCCTGCCAAATCTCGCGACGTACTTCCGCAGCACACTGGCCCAACTCGAGCTGGCCGAGGGGCGCAGCGAGGCGGCTTACGAGCTCCTGCAGGCGACGTATCACGCTAGCCCTCGCAAGTACCGCGGTCGCTTCGGCTACCAGCTCGTCAGGGTGCTCCTGGAGCTCGGCCGGATCGACGAGGCCGCCGAGGTCGCAGAGGACGTGTGGGAGGTCTCCTCGGCAGGTGGCGGGTTCGAGCGGACGCTGGCGGCGCTGGCGCGTGGCATGGTCGGCGCGGTCAGAGGCGAAGATAGCGCCGCTGACGATCTCCTCGAGGCGATGCTCGACTCCGACCTGATCGCCGAGCAGCGGATGACGGCTGCCCTTTACTACCTGCTGGTCACGGGAGGGGCGGCACATAACGTGCCGAGCCAGCTCGTCCCGTTGCTCGCCGGGCTACACCCCATAGGGCGGTCGGTGCTGAGCGGCCCCGCCTCCGCCTTCCAGAGCGTGTGGTCCACGCTCTCGACGCCCCGGGCCGCTCTGAGCCTCAGGTTCTTCGGTGGTTTCGAGGGAAGGCATCACGGCGAGGAGATCCAGCTACCCCCGCGCCTGGCCGAGATCGCGTTGGCGCTCGCCGTGCACCCCGAGGGCATGACGCGTGACGAGCTGAACGACTTCCTCGTCCCGGTGGGTCATGCTCCCTTCACCAGCGGGGGCATGCGCAGCCTGGTAACGCGCTTGAGACAGGTGCTTCCCGTGAGCGATGCACCGTACCGGTTCACCGTCCCGTACGAGGCAGACGTCGTTCAACTGCGGGAGTACCTGAGAGCGAGTCGGGTAAGGGACGCCGTCGGCCTCATGAAAGGGCAGCTCCTGCCCCTGAGCGAGGCCCCAGGCGTCGAAGAGCATCGCTTGGAGCTGGAAGAGCAGGTAAGGCAGGCCGTCCTGCTTGCCGGCGATCCGGACGCCCTTTACGACCTGGCCGAGCGACTCACAGACGACCTCGAGTTCTGGCAGGCGGCCGCCGCGGCGCTGTCGGCAGGGGACCCGCGGCTCGCGCT
>CAZMFX010000044.1:0-10086 GCA_964565625.1 uncultured bacterium | reverse complement strand
AGGTCCTTGGCCATCGCCACCGCGCTCGCGACGTCGCCCAGTCCATCGACGAGACCCAGCCCGACGGCGTCCGCTCCGGACCAGATGCGGCCGCGACCGATCTCGTCGACCCGCTCCTCGTCGATCGACCGGCCCGCGGCTACCCGCCCGACGAAGCGCTCGTAAACCTCATGGATGTACCTGTCCATGAGGCCGGCCTCCTCCTCGTCCCAGTGAGCAGCGAAGCTCATCACCGTCGCGAAGCGCCCCCGTCTCAGCGTCTCGGGGTTCAACCCGTAGCGTTCGTTGAACGCCTTGAGGACGGGTTTGGTCGCGAAGACGCCGATCGACCCAGTCAGCGTCGTCGGCGCTGCCAGGACGCGGGAAGCGTGCGTGAGCACGTAGTAACCGCCGCTGGCCGCCAACTGCCCCATGACCGCCACCACGGGCATGCGGCTAGCGAGGAGCTCGATCTCTCGACCTATCAGGTCGCTTGCCAGCGCGGAACCGCCACCCGAGTCGACGTGAAAGACCACGGCCTTGGTTCGCGGATCGCGCCCGGCCGCTCGTAGGTTCCTGACCACCGTCTCGCTGCCGGCGACGTCCGCGCCGAGGACCGGTAGTGGTAGCGGGGAGTGTCGGGACTTGCCGGGAACGATCGTGCCCTTGAGCGACACCAACGCCACGCGTTCGCTCGCGACACGTCTGAGACCAGGGGCGAAGGCGATCGCCTTGGCTGCGGGTACATGGTCCTTCGCTATCACCTCGTCTTCGTACGCCACGCGGTCGACCATGCCCACGTCGAGCGCGGTGCCGGCGTTCGTTACGCCGAGGTCCCACCAACCCGCGACGTCCGAACCATCGCGGCGCCTGCCCTTTGCCACGGCGTCACCGATCGTGTCCTGGATGCCGTCGAGAAGGACGTCGAGCTGTTCGCGTTGAGCCGGGCTCATATCGGTCCTCGTCAGCTGGTCAGGGGCGTTCTTGTACTCGCCGATGGCGAGCTTGTCGAAGCCGATGCCGAAGCGTGCGAGCGCGTCGGCGATGAAGGTCACCGTCATGGAGGTGCCGTGCACCCACAGTTCCGCGCTGTTGGGCACGACGATCTCGTCCGCCGCTGCGGCGAGGTAGTACGTAGTCGTGTCCAAGGCCTCGGCGACCGCGACGGTTCGCTTGCCCGCGTCACGCAGCCGCTGCACCTGGTTCCTCACGGCGTACGCCGTCGCCAGGTCGACGTTCAACGACTGGAGCCTGAGGACCACTCCCACGAGGCCGGGAATGCGGGTCAAGGACCCGACGATGGCCTCGAGTTCCTCCAAGCTCGGTTCCGACTCGCCACGGGCGAGGTTCTCGATCGAGAACAGCTTGCGCCGCTTCTTGCGCGCGGGGTAGGAGCCGGTGAGCTCGAGGACGACCCATCTCGGACGTGGCGTAGGCAGGGCCCGTAGAAGTAGGTTGCGGGCCGTAACGCCGCCGTTCACGAGCGCACCGACCACCGACGGGAGCGCGTTCCTCAGGTCTGCGTTGGTTCGGGACATGGCTGCACCATAACGGTGGCGGGCGTGTGGGTCAGGCGAGGTGCTCCAGCTCGGCGACGTGACCTTCGAGCACCGCGAAAGCGCGCTCGATCGGTTCGGCGGTGCTTAGGTCCACCCCCGCCGCCTTCAGGGCATCTACGGCCGGCACCGAGCTGCCGGCACGCAGGAACCCAAGGTACCTGTCCACAGCACCGGGCTCTCCCTCGTACACATCTTCGGCCAGAGCCGCCGCGGCTGCGATGCCGGCGGCGTACTGGAACGTGTAGAACGGCACGTATAGGTGCCCGAACTCGGCCCAGGTGACCCCGACCTGCTCGTCGACGTCGATCTCATCGCCGTAACCCTCTGCGAAGAGCTCGCGCATCTTGGAGTTCAACTGGTCAGCCGTCAACCCCTCGCCACGAGCGACGGCCTGATGCACGAAGAGCTCGAAGCGCACGAGCGTAGGCATTATGAAGAGGTAGCGGTGGAAGTTGCCGAACGCCTCGTCGAGCACGTCGAGCCTGTGAGCGGGCTCGGTGAAGCGTGACAGGAGATGACGTCTCACGAGCGCCTGGTTGAAGTTCGAAGCGGTCTCCGCTGCCACCATCGAGATGTCGGTGTAGGCGACCGGTTGCGAGGCGTCCGTCAGGACGCCGTGCATCGCGTGGCCCAGCTCGTGTGCGAGAGTCGAGAGCGACCCGAGGTCGTCCGTGTAACTCATCATCACCTGGGGTCGATAGCCGTAGGCGCGGGAGCAGAAGGCGCCGTCCCTCTTGCCGTGGTTCGGGTAGACGTCCACCCAGCGCTCGCTCTTCAGGCCGCGGCGCAGGGGCTCGACGTACTCCGCGCCGAGCGGCTCCATCCCATCCAGAAGCCACTCGATCGACCTTTCGTACGGGACGATCATGGGACTCTCCGAGAGCGGAGCGAACACGTCCCACTCACGCAGGCGGTCGACGCCCAGGAGCTTCTTCCGCGCTCTCCAGTACCTGTGCCAAACGGGGAGGTTGGCGGTGAAAGTCTCCAGTACCGACTCGAGGACGTTGGTCGGCACTTCGTACGGTTCGAGCTCCTGCGCGAGCGTGTCCTCGTACCCCCGCGCCCGCGCGCTGAACACCGCCTGCTTCACTCGCCCCAGGTAGAGCTCCGTCAGGGTGTCGGAGAAGGCAAGGAAGCCCGACTTGTATGAGCGATACGCGGCCTCACGTACCGCTCGGCTCCTCGACCCCTTGAGGGCTGGGTAGGTGCTGCGCTCGACGGTCAGCTCCTCGCCGTCCGCGCGCACCGGTTCGAAGCGGATCTCCCCGTTCGCCAGCGTGTTGTAAGCCCGCTGTGTCGCGCTGAAGGGTTCTCCGAGTCCCTGGAGCAGCTCCTCGACCTCCTGTGAGCGAACGTGCGGCCGCCGCGCCTCGAGCATCTCGAAGTACCGCGTGAGGTACGCGAGGCTCGGCTCTTCGCTTACGAACTGTTCGATCTTCTCGCTTCCGAGAGACAGCAGTTCCGGCCGGACGAACGCGAGCTGCCGTTCGACCTGCGCCCGCAGCGCGAGGAACTCTCCGGCCTTCCTGCGCGCTTCTCTGTCGAGCTGGTCGACGCTTACCGGAAGGGTCGCGTAGTTGCTCATGCGCTGGAGCGTGGCCTGGAGTCCGAACGACAACTCGAAGAACTCGGCCAACGTCTCGGCGGACTCTCCGAGGCGGCCGCGGTAAGAAGCGACGGTCTCGGCCTCCGTCGTCAAACGCTTCAGGTCCGCGGCGTATGCCTCGTCCGAATCGTAAAGCGCCGTGAGGTCCCAGGTGTACGCGGGGTTCAGCTCCGAGCGGGTCGGTAGGTTGCCTGACATGCGGTGAGTCTAAGGCGGGCGGGTAGGAGCCCGCGTACCCACCTTGAACCCCTAGGCGCCGGCCGTGACGTCTTCTCGCTCAGTCGGCCGTCCTGGGGTCGATCACCTCGCTCACCACGGCAACCAGGTCGCATGGAAAACCGCCGCGCCTGGCGTGCTCCTTCACGATGTCGACGTTCTCCGTCTCGTGGACGCAGTAGAACTTGTCGCCGGCCACGTAGCTGTGGAGCCAGCGATACGGGACTCCAAGGGAGTCGACGGCTTCGTTTGACGTCCTCGCGATCTCCCTTAGCTGGTCCTGGTCAAGGCTTGCCGCTCCCGGGATAGTCCTCTCGATGATGAACCTTGGCATTCTCGACTCCTCTCCGGCACTTGCGAGCCGAGGCGAGTCTCAGCTACCCGGACGCGAGTGGGCATCGGGAGATGCCCCTACGTTTGACCATCTGCACCCCCACGAGGGGAGACCAGTCCCGCTGCCATCGCTTGGGCCACTGCGGCGGCACGGTTCTGGACCCCGAGCTTGTCGAGCACCGCCGAGACGTGGTGCTCGGCTGTCTTAGGAGTTATCGAGAGGCGCCTACCGATCTCAGTGTTCGTCAGACCTTCCGTCATGAGCACGAGGACCTGAGCCTGGCGTGGCGTCAGGTTCGCAGGGTGGGAGCCGGTGACGTGTCGGGGCCCACGCGGTATCCCCGACATGCCGCTCGACCGCATCTGCGCCGCGAGGCGGGTCGCGGCCGGTGCCGTGCCGAGCTTCCGGAATCTCGTCAGCGCCATACGCATGGCCGTCTCGTCGCCGTGCGCCAAGGCGAACGCACTCTCGTACGGGCAGCCGATCGCCGTCCACAGCTCGGCGGACCGCCGCCAGTCACCTTCGACCAGCAGGGCGAACGCCTCGGCGGAGCCGGGCATCGGCTTCTCCAGCTCCCCCGCCTTCCAGAGCCAGAGAGACACTTCGCCACGCGCCCAAGGACTGTCGGCCTCCCTCACCTTCGCGAGTATGGGTTCGAGGATCCCGGGGATATCTGCTGTGCGGCCCTCCAGCCATGCGAGCTCCGCAAGCCCGCAGAGGGGGGACCAGATGTACTGCAGCGACGGGTTCGGACGCAGCTCGAGCGTCGTGACGAGGGTCTCGCGTGCACGTTTGTCGCCACGCCTGACTTGGACCCGGCCGAGAGCGCCGAGCGCCGTCATCGGCCCTATGAACCCGTGTCCTGCCAGAGGCTGCACAAGCGACGCCAGCTTCTCGGCATCGTCGTAGCGGCCGGCCTCGAAAGCGATACGCGCCAGCCATGCCCTCCCGTACGCTTCCGACGCATCGTCGTCGGTACGCGCGGCCTCCTCTACCAACTCCTCGAGAGCCGCTATGGCATCCGCGTAAAGTCGACCCTCACCGGCTCCCGATCCCAGCATCCACAGGGCCTGCCGTGCGCCCCGCCTGTCTCCGAGCCGTGCGGCAAGGCGACGCGCCTCCTTCTCCAGCTCGACTCCGCGGCGAGCGTCTCCCATGACGAGCTCAGTCGCACCCTCGAGCACTATCGCTGCTGTCTCGAGGGACCTGTCGCCGAGCGCCGCGGCGGCCTCTCGCGCAGCAGCGGTCGCTTCGCGTGCGGGCTCGCGCCTCCGACGAAGCATCGAGACCATCGCCTTGTAGTAGTAGCTGCGAGCCTTCGCGAGGCTCAGGGGGCGACCCTCGAGGAGCTCGCGAGCGGCCTCCACCGGCGGGGACGCGGCCTCGTCGAGGCCCATGCGAAACTTGGCGTAGCCGAGGAGACCCAACGCCTCCGCGAGCGGTTCTGGTTCTCCCAGGCGCGTGCGAATCTCCACCGCCAGCTCGCTCTGTCGCAACGCCTCCGCATGGAGGTCGAGCACGTCGGCGACGCCTGCCAACCTGACCCTGAGATCCGCCTCCGTCGCCTCGTCCATCGCCTCGCGTCTCTCGAGCGCGATCCTCAGGAACTGAGCGGCCTCGCGATGGGCGCCCCGGTCGGTCGCCTGCTGGGCGGCGGGGAGTGCGAAGCGGACGACGAGGTCCCAGGCGTGCGCGCGGCCCGCATGGTGAGCCAGCCTGGCGTAGTCCTCCGGCTCGTTCTCCAGGAGCAGCTCGATCATCGCCCTGTGCAACTCGAACTGGTGGCCGAGGGGCGTAGCTGCCTCAACAGCGCTGCGCGCCAGGTCGTGCCTGAACCTTAGGTTCGTTCCATCCATCAGGAGGATGCCAGCGTCCACGGCCTCGTCTATCGCCGCGGCGTCGACTCGCGCGACGGTGAGGGCGTAGTCGATCTCGAGCGACCGTGGGGCCGAGGCCACCACCTCGACGAGGTGCCTCGCGTCCTGCCTCAGACGCCTGACCCTCGACATGACGGCCGCCCTCACCGTTTCCGGCACCTCGTCTCCCGACGCGATCACCTCGGTGACGAAGAAGGCGTTGCCGTCCGTTGCCCTGTGAATTCGCGAAGCCCGTGCCGCGTCCGCCCCTGACAACTTTCGTACGGCCTCGACGGACAACGGCGGGACGCTCAGCCTGATGGTCGCAGGGCGCCCCATCAGTTCTCCTACGACGTGGCGGGCAGGGTGGTCGGGTCCCACCTCGTCGTCGCGGTACGTCGCCACGACGAGGGAAGGCAAGTCTGCGATGCGTCGCCCGATGAACCGCATGAAGTCGAGGGTCGCCTCGTCTGCCCAGTGGATGTCTTCGAGGACGAGAGCGATGGGGATGGTGGCCCCGGACAGGCGCCTCTGAACGGCGGTGAAGAACTCGTAGGGCTCGGCGCTGGAGGCGAAAGACTCGGCGAGATGGGCTCTCGGGTCCATGGCGATGTCGATGAGGGGGCTCAGGGGGCGCGGCGTCGTCAGCGGGTCGCAGCCTCCGAAGAGCACGTGGGCGCGCCCGGCGGAACGCCGCCCGAACTCGCTGACGAGCGCGGTCTTGCCCGCGCCGGCCTCGGCGCCGATGAGCACGAGGGAACCTCGCCCGTGCACGGCGGTCCTGAGTCGCTCGCCGAGCTCTTCGAGGAGTGCGTCCCGTTCCAGTAGCGGCATGTGATCCGCGTCCTCAGTGTCAGAGGAACATAAAGGTCTTCGGTCGCGCCGAGAATAGCAGGGATCGCAGGGTTAACCCCCAAGTCTCGACCTGCCAGGCCGCTGCGGCACGGGTAGACACCATGGCCGCCTTCCTGGCAGTCTGCCGGGGTGGTGTAGCATGGGTAGTTCGCAAGCCGCGCGCTTGCGTGGTGAACGTCGACCGCGAACGACCGCATACGCTATCTGACCTCTTCAGACCGACCGCTACGGAGTGCAAATGGAAGCCACGACCGCAAAATCAGTAAGTTCGGACCCCGGGCCGATCGTCTCTGGGCGCCCACAGGAGCCGGCAACCAAGATCTCCGTTCGCGGCCTCTACAAGGTGTTCGGACCCGAGCCCGGAAGGGCGATCTCGATGCTCGAGGCCGGTGCGACGAAGGCCGAGGTGCAGGAACGCCTCGGCAACGCCGTCGGCGTGGCCGACGTGGATCTCGACGTGAGGACGGCGGAGACTTTCGTGCTCATGGGCCTCTCGGGCAGCGGCAAGTCAACGCTCCTGAGGCTCCTGAACCGACTGCATGAGCCAACCAGGGGAAGCATCGTCATAGACGACGTCGACATAACGAAGCTCAGCCGCCGTGAGCTGCTCGAGGTGCGTCGCCAGAAGTTCAGCGGGATGGTGTTCCAGCAGTTCGCGATCCTGCCACACAGGAACGTCCTAGACAACGTCGGGTACGGCCTGGAGGTCCAGGGCGCCACGGTCGAGGAGAGGCGTGAGAAGGCGCAGAGGGCGATCGAACTCGTCGGCCTCGCCGGTTGGGAGCAGAGCTACCCGCGAGAGCTGTCTGGCGGCATGCAGCAGCGGGTCGGCTTGGCCCGCGCGCTCGCTGTCGACGCAGACATCCTGCTGATGGACGAGGCCTTCAGCGCACTCGACCCGCTGATCCGCCGCGAGATGCAGGACGAGCTCATCGACCTGCAGACCCGCATGCGCAAGACGATAGTGTTCGTGACTCACGATCTCGACGAGGCCCTGCGCCTGGGTGACCGCATCGCGATAATGAAGGACGCTCGCGTGGTGCAGGTCGGCACCCCTGAAGAAGTGATAACCGAGCCCGCCGACGACTACGTCGCGGCCTTCGTCGAAGGAGTCGACCGCAGCGACGTCCTCACTGCGGGCAGCATCATGCAGCCCGTGAAGGAGACGGCCCGTCTCCAGGACGGCCCGCAGACGGCTCTCAACAAGATGAGGCGAGCCGGGATATCCGGGGTCCTCGTCGTGGACAGCGAGCGCAAGGTCCTGGGCTACGTGAGGTCCGAGCGGCTGGTCTCCGCCCTGCGAGAGGGCGCTGTCGACCAGGAACGAATCCGTGGCGACTTGATGGAGCCTGCGCCGACGGTGGGGACGGACACGCCACTGAACGAGGTGATCGACGTCGCCTCCGAAGGTTCGACGCCCGTGGCGGTCACCGACAGCTCCGGCAGGCTGCGTGGCGTCGTCGTGAAGGGCGCTATCCTCGCAGCGCTGGCGAGACCCGGCCGCAACGGGGGAGACGGGACCGCGGGCACCTCGGGTGCCGAACCGCACGCGGGAGCGGCGGCGGGCGAGCCCGGGCGCGATGGTGACCAGCATGTTTGACTTCCGCATCCCTATAAGAGACGTCGTCTCGAACATCGTGGAGTACCTGCGGGACGCCCTTGCACCGGTCTTCGACGGGTTCGCCGGCGCGGTCGACAGCATGATCAGCGCCATGCTCACCGCGTTCCAGTGGGCCCCCGTACCGGTAGTGATCATCGTCTTCGCAGCGCTCGCGGCGGTCCTCGCCGGCTGGCGGGTGGGCCTGTTCGCCCTGATCGGCCTGCTGCTCGTCGAGAACATCGGCCTCTGGGACCCGTTCCTTCAGACGTTGGCGCTCGTCATCGCGGCGCAGGTGCTCATAACCATCGTCGGCGTGCCCCTGGGGATCCTGGCGGCGCGGAGCGACGCCGTAGAGGGCGTGCTAAGGCCCATCCTCGACTTCATGCAGACGATGCCTGCGTTCGTGTACCTGATCCCGGCAGTGATGTTCTTCGGGATAGGACTCGTGCCCGGCGTGGTCGCCACGTTCGTGTTCGCGATCCCTCCCCTCGTGCGTCTGGTGAACCTCGGGATAAGGCAGGTGCCTGCGGACTTGGTGGAGGCCGCCGACGCTTTCGGGTCGACGAGCTGGCAGCGCCTGGTGAAGGTCGAGATGCCCGTAGCACGGCCAAGCATCATGGCGGGTCTCAACCAGTCGATAATGCTCAACCTCTCGATGGTCGTCATCGCTGGGATGATCGGAGCCCGCGGGCTCGGCGCCGAGGTCCTCAGGGGCATCCAGCGCCTCAACGTGGGACAGGGGTTCGAGGCCGGGCTGGCGGTCGTGATAATGGCGATAGTCCTAGACAGGGTCACCGCGTCGGTCGGTCGACGACGGTCACAGCAGACTTAGCCGGTTCATAGGCTCTTAACAGGTCTGCACTGGCGTTGCACCGCGCCTTGGCAGCCTTGTGAGCACGTGTTACCGTCGTGGGCGTCGCCGCGTTAGGCGTTCGTCTGTTTGCGTACGTGTGTACGCTCGCGGAACGGTAATGGTTCCGTCGCAATCAAAGCCCCGTATTCATCGGGAGGTTTCAAATGCGTAAGTTATTGGCTGCGCTTCTGGTAGCGCTCGTCGTTGGCACCGCCGTCGCTCAGGACGACACGATCGACCTTGGCTACGTGCTGTGGGACTCCGAGATCGCCTCGACCCACGTGGTCGCGGCTGTCATCCAGGACGACCTCGGCTACGATGTGAACCTGACTTCAGTTGATGCCGGACCCATGTGGACTGGTGTGGCGCAGGGCGACTTCGACGCGATCGTCGCGGCCTGGCTGCCGGCCACCCACGCCGCCTACTGGGAGCAGACCCAGGACAGCCTGATCGACCTCGGCCCGAACCTCGAAGGGGCCGACATCGGCTGGGCCGTGCCCACCTACGTAGACGTAGACAGCATCACTGAGCTGAACGAGAACGCCGACATGTTCGGCGGCGAAGTGATCGGCATCGACCCGGGCGCCGGCCTCATGGCCGCGAGCGACGAAGCGATGGAGGCGTACGACCTCTCGAACTTCGTTCTGCTCGACGGTTCCGACGCCGCGATGACCGCCGCCCTCGACAGGGCCTACAACCGCGAGGAGCCGATAATCGTGACCAGCTGGCGCCCGCACTGGATGTGGGCGGCCTACGACCTGAAGTACCTCGAGGACCCGCAGGGCGTCTTCGGTGAGGCCGAGACGATCAACACGATCGTCAACAAGGAGTGGGCCGAGAGCGAAGCGCCGGAAGACGTGCTCACCTTCCTCGACAACTTTCACTGGACCAGCGAGCAGATGGGTGCTGTCATGCTCATGATCACCCAGGAAGACATGGAGCCTATGGAAGCAGCGCGCGCCTGGATCGCCGACAACCGCGACGTCGTCGAGGGGTGGCTGCCGTAAGGCTGATCGACTGAGTAAGGTCCCGAAGACGAGGGCCGGCTCCCAATGGGGCCGGCCCTTTCACTTCGGGTCGTTAACCCGCGAGCAGTAGCTCAGGCCAGTACGGCCAAAGCCTTGTCGAGGCCCTCGAAGCCGAAGGCGAGATCCTCGCTCGAGATGGTCAGCGGCGGGGTGATCAAGAGGACGTTGTAACGACCGAAGCTGTAGACGCCGTGCTCCCG
>CAZMFX010000043.1:0-20233 GCA_964565625.1 uncultured bacterium | reverse complement strand
TCGCTCGGCTGGCCGACTGAGGCACCGGGCGACCCGCCGAACCGGCGCGGCTCGTTGACATCCCTCTGCAACGGCAATAAGCTCATCCGTGCGCCCGGGTAGGTTTCCGGCAAGCGCATGCGTTACGAGAGGGGCCTTAGCTCAGTTGGGAGAGCGTTCGCTTTGCAAGCGAAATGTCGCCGGTTCGAGTCCGGCAGGCTCCACCACAAACGCCGTACGCGCGCACCAGCCCTCCGGAGCGAGGGCAGATGTCCCGGTCAGGCTGGTCCGCGCCTCATGCTAGATTGGGCGGAGTTTTAACGCATGGCGCGTAGAAACCCCGCGCTAGACGCGCGCAGTAGCACCGGCGGCCTCAGTCCTTCGCCGGTGAAGTTCGAGGAGGTAGTCCGCCGAGCATGATGTCGACCACCCCGTGCCCCCTTGACCTCGCCGGAGAGCGCGCCGCGCCGTACGAGCGGCCAGCACACCTGCTCGACGGCCAGACGGCGGGCTGAGGCATGCCCCAGCTCTTCCCGCCCACCACGAACTCCCTCATCAAGTGGTCAATGTGGGGGGGCGGCGTCTTCTTCGTGCTGCTGGTAGGTGCGCTCACCTTCTACGCCAGGGCGACGAACAACGCCGTCGGCGTGCCGGTCCCCCAGCCTGTCGACTTCCCACACAACCTCCACGTCGTGCAGGTCGGCCTCGACTGCCGTTACTGCCACACGAGCGTCGAGACATCCAACACGGCCTCCGTCCCACCGACCGAGACGTGCATGACATGCCACTCGCAGATCCGCACGAACACCCCGCAGTTGGCTGCGGTCTTCGAGAGCTGGGACAGCGGCGTGCCGATCCAGTGGAACCGCGTACACGACCTGCCTGACTACGTCTACTTCGATCACAGCGTCCACGTGAACAACGGCGTCGGCTGCTCGAGTTGCCACGGACGCGTCGATCAGATGAAGACGGCGTTCAAGGCGGAACCGATGACGATGGGATGGTGCCTCGAGTGCCATCGCAACCCGGCGACGCAGCTGAGGCCACGCAGCGAGGTCCTCAACATGGAGTACAGCTTCCCCTCCCTGCCGGAGGAGCAGCGTGCGATCGGAACGGAGCTGATCGAGGCGTACCACATAGACACGGATAGGCTCATCCAATGCTCGACCTGCCACAGATGAACGGGACAGGAGGCGAAGAGCCTCGCGACTTCTCCCGCCTGCGCGAGAAGCTTTCAGGCCAGGAGGGACCTGCGTACTGGCGCAGCCTGGGAGAGCTGACAGAGACCGACGAGTTCAGGGACTTCCTCCAGAAGGAGTTCCCGCGTCAGGCGGCGCCGCTGGAGAACGGCATAGAGCGCCGCGACTTCCTCAAGCTGCTCGGGGCGAGCATGGCTCTCGCCGGCCTCGCCGCATGCGCACGGCCGCCCCTCCCACACGAGAAGATCGTGCCCTACGTCAGGGCACCGGAGGAGATAACCCCAGGCAAGCCGCTCTTCTACGCCACCGCCGTCACCTACGGCGGCTACGCCGAAGGCGTGCTGGCCGAGAGCCATCAGGGCAGGCCGACGAAGCTCGAGGGCAACCCTGACCACCCGGCCAGCCGCGGCGCGACAGGTGCCGTCACGCAGGCTGAGGTCCTCTCCGTCTACGACCCCGATCGCTCCGGCGCGATCCTCGAGTCGGGCGAGGAGCGTCTCTGGGAGGACTTCACAGAGGCGTTGAGCCAGACCGTAGCGGCGTTGCCGCAGGGCCAGGGCCTCGCGATCCTCACCGAGAGCGTCACGTCGCCAACGCTCGGTGCTCAGCTGCAGCAGGTGCTCGGCGACCTGCCGCAGGCCGCGTGGTACCAGTGGGACCCGCTACATCCGGACAACGAGGTCGCGGGAGCGCGCCTGGCGTTCGGCTCGGACGTGAGGCCGGTATACGACCTGACGCAAGCCGACGTCATCGTCTCGCTCGGCGCGGACTTCCTCGATCGTGGCCCCGGTCGCCTAGCGTACGCCCGCGACTTCTCGCGTCGTCGCCGGATCCTCCGGGCCCAGGACTCCATGAACAGGCTCTACCAGCTTGAGAGCAGTCCCACGCCTACCGGGGTGGTCGCCGATCACCGGATCGCGCTCAAGCCTTCTGCCGTCGCAGCAGCCGCGGCCGCCATCGCAGCCGAGCTCGGGGTCGACGGCCCAGACGCCGAGGTCCCAGACGGTCTGTCGGCCGAGATGCTCGCCGCCATGGTCAACGACCTTCAGGAGACCCAGGGAGCGGCTCTCGTCCTGGCCGGGCCCGAGCAGCCTCCCGTCGTCCACGCGCTCGCCGCCGCCATCAACCAGGCGCTCGGCAGCGTCGGCACCACCGTCAACTACGTCGCCAACCCGGACGTACGCCCCGCCGTCCACGGCGAGGAGATCGCTTCCCTCACCGCCGCCATGCGCGCCGGCGAGGTGGCAGCCCTACTGGTGCTCGGCGGGAACCCCGTCTACTCGGCTCCGACCGACCTGGGCTTCGCAGAGGCCCTCGCCGAGGTGCCGTTCAGCGCCCACCTCGGGCTCTACCGTGACGAGACCGCGGCTGCCTGCACGTGGCACGTGCCGCAGGCTCACTTCCTCGAGACGTGGGGCGACGCCAGAGCCTTCGACGGCACGGCGACGATCCAGCAACCGCTGATACTCCCGTTCTACGGCGGCAAGAGCCCTCACGAGGTGCTCGCCGTACTGCAAGGCCAGCCAGACGCGGCGGCGTACGACATCGTTAGGGGCTACTGGCAGGGCCGCGTGAGCGGCGACTTCGACGACTTCTGGCGGGAGAGCGTCTTCCGCGGCGTCGTGGCGGGCACGGCAGAGGCGGCCGTCGACGTCAGCGCGTCCGGCGTGAGCGAGGCGCTGCCTGCCGCAGCCGACGTCGAGCTCTCCCTCTACCTCGACCAGGGCCTCATGGACGGCCGCTTCGCGAACAACGGTTGGCTCCAGGAGCTTCCGCGGCCCATCTCGAAGATCACGTGGGACAACGCCGCCCTCGTCTCCCCGCGGCTCGCGGAGAGCCTGGGGGTCGACTCCGGCGACGTCGTAACGCTCACCGTCGGCAGTCGCAGCGTAGACGCCCCGGTCTTCGTGCAGCCTGGCCAGGCAGACGGCACCGTCAGCCTGGCGTTGGGCTTCGGCCGCACCGCGGCCGGGGCTGTCGGCAACGGCGTTGGCGTCAACGCTTACGCCGTGCGCACCTCTACGGAGCCGTGGTCGGCGCCGGTTCAGGTCGCGCGCGCCGGCAGGCGCCACAAGGTGGTCACCACACAGGACCACCATGCTCTCGAGGGCACTGGCGAGGCGAGGCACATCGTGCGCGCCGGCACCGTTGCCCAGTTCCGCGAGGAACCGGAACATCCGCACTTCGCTCATCCGCTGGCGCATCACGAAGAGGACCTCTACCCCGACTTCACGTACGAGGGCTACAAGTGGGGGATGGTGATAGACCAGACGGTCTGTACCGGCTGCAGCGCCTGCGTCGTGGCCTGCCAGGCCGAGAACAACGTGCCGATCGTCGGCAAGGAGCAGGTCGCCGTCGGACGCGAGATGCACTGGCTGCGCGTCGACAGCTACTACGGCGGCTCGCTAGACGACCCGCAGCTCTACGCCCAGCCGATGCCGTGCCAGCAGTGCGAGAAGGCGCCGTGCGAGCCGGTCTGCCCGGTCGGGGCAACCGTCCACGACTCGGAGGGCCTCAACGTGATGGTCTACAACCGCTGCGTCGGCACCCGCTACTGCTCCAACAACTGCCCTTACAAGGTGAGGCGCTTCAACTACCTGCAGTACGCCGAGCTCGACACGGCAGCGACGCCCCTGACGCTGGCGAACAACCCAGACGTCACGGTGCGCAGCCGCGGGGTGATGGAGAAGTGCACGTACTGCACGCAGCGCATCTCCAAGGCGCGGATCGAGGCCGCCAACGAGGACAGGCGCATCCGCGACATGGAAGTGGTCACGGCGTGCCAGGCGGCGTGCCCTACGGAGGCGATCGTCTTCGGTGACCTGAACCTCGAGGGCAGCGAGGTGAACAGGCTCAAGGCCTCACCTCTCAACCACACCCTGCTCGAGGAGCTCCAGACCTTCCCGCGCACCAGCTACCTCGCCAAGGTGACGAACCCGAGTCCGAACCTCGAAGGGAACGCCTGATGGCCGTCACTACGGGCAAGCCGTTCGTCGAGACGAACCGGGTCCTCGGGCCAGGGCAGACGTACGGCACGATAGACGACTCCGTCCTCACGCCGGTGCTCGTCGACGTGCAGCGGACGCCGCGCTGGTGGTGGATCGGCTTCGGCATCTCGCTGGCGTTCCTGGCGATGTACCTGACATCGGTCGTCCACCTGATCACCACTGGCATCGGCATCTTCGGGAACAACATCCCGGTGGCGTGGGGGATGCCGATCATCAACTTCGTCTGGTGGATCGGGATCGGCCACGCCGGGACGCTGATATCGGCAGCACTGCTGCTCTTCAGGCAGCCCTGGCGCACCACGATCAACCGGTTCGCAGAGGCCATGACGATATTCGCCGTGGTATGCGCAGGCCTGTACCCCATCCTGCACCTCGGCAGGCCGTGGGTCTTCTACTGGCTGCTTCCCTACCCGAACACCATGGGGCTGTTCCCACAGTTCCGCAGCCCGCTCGACTGGGACCTCTTCGCGATCGGGACGTACGCGAGCGTTTCCGTACTGTTCTGGTTCATAGGCCTCATCCCCGACCTCGCGAGCCTGCGGGACCGCGCCAAGCTCCCGTTCCAGCGCATGCTATACGCGGTGCTCAGCCTCGGCTGGACGGGCTCGGCCAAGGCGTGGCAGCGCTACCAGCGCGCCTACCTGCTCATCGCGGCTCTCTCTTTCCCGCTGGTTCTCTCCGTGCACAGCACGATAGCCATGGACTTCGCCGTCGCACAGGTCCCCGGCTGGAACAACACGATAATGCCGCCGTACTTCGTCGCCGGCGCCGTGTTCGCGGGCTTCGCCATGGTGCTGATCCTCGCGATCCCGCTGAGGCGCGCTTACGGCCTCGGCAACCTGATCACGATGCGGCACCTCGACAACTCGGCGAAGCTGATGCTCGCGACGGGCATGATCGTCGTCTACGGCTACCTGATCGAGATCTTCACCGCCTGGTACTCGGGCGTCGAGTTCGAGCGCTACATGATCTGGAACCGCATGTTCGGCGCGGAGCACGGCATCTTCTTCTGGGCCCTGATCCTGTGCAACTTCGTGGCGATCCAGCCGCTGTGGTTCAGGCGCGTGCGGCAGAGCCCCATCGCGCTGTTCTTGATCTCGGTCATCGTCAGCATCGGCATGTGGCTGGAGCGCTTCGTGATCATCGCGATCTCGCTCACCAAGGACTTCCTGCCGTCCTCCTGGGCCGACTACGTCTCGACGTTCTGGGACTGGGCCCTCTACCTCGGCAGCTTCGGCCTGTTCTCCACGCTGTTCTTCCTGTTCATCAGGCTGCTGCCGGCGATCGCCACGGCCGAGACCAAGGAGACCGCCTATCACGAGTCGCACGAGGTTACCGACCCGTTCCGTGACATCAGGGCCGACTACTACTCCGAGCCTCTGACCTTCGAGGTGAAGCGATGAGCAGCGTCATAGTCAGCGGCGACCGCACCGCCGAGGGCGGAGCCGCGAACCTGTACGGGCTGGCGGCGCAGTTCGGCAGCGTGGAGGCGGTCACCTACGCCGCCGAGCGGGTGCGCGACGCCGGCTACACCAAGACCGACGCCTACACGCCGTTCCCCGTCGAGGGCCTCGACGAGGCGCTCGGCATGAAGCCGACCAGGCTCGGCTGGCTCGTCCTGGCCGCGGGCATCACCGGCGGACTGACCGGGTTCTTCATGCAGTGGTGGGCCAACACCACGTACTACCCACTCATCATCGGCGGCAAGCCGCTCAACAGCTGGCCGAACTGGATCGTCATCATGTACGAGCTGACGATCCTATCCGCCGCATTCACCGCAGGCATCGTGATGATCCTCCGCAACGGGCTGCCGCGCGGCTACCACCCGATCTTCAACACGCCGGGCTTCGAGCAGGCGAGCCGCGACAAGTTCTTCATCGCCATCGAAGCCAGGGACCCGCAGTTCGACCTGGGGCGCACGACAGCGTTCCTCGAGAGCCTGAACCCAGAGCGCGTAGCGGAGGTCGAGGCGTGATGGGCCGCACGGCCACCTCGTCCGTTGGCCGCCCGCGGTTGCGCTCCGGCGCGTTCCTGTGCCTCGTGGCCGCGCTCGTCATGCTCCTGTCTGCCTGCGGGCGAAACATGTTCGACCAGCCGAAGGTCGAGCCGTTCGAGGCTTCGCAGTTCTTCGAAGACGGTGCCGGCATGCGCGTGCCGCCGCCGAACGCGATCTCGCGGGAGTTCGGCGCCCTCGACCGGTCCTTCATCACCGGGCAGGGCGATGCCGGCATGCTCACCGAGCTGCCTATCGAGCTGACCGTCGACGTGCTGCGGCGCGGGCAGGAGCGGTTCGACATCTACTGCTCCCCATGCCACAACTACAACGGCGACGGCAAGGGCGCTGTGGTGCGCCGCGGGTTCCCTCAGCCACCGTCGTTCATCCACGAGCCGAGGCTGCTGTCTGCGCCGGTGGGCTACTTCTACAACGCGATAACCAACGGTTTCGGCCGCATGTTCTCTTACGCCTCGCGTGTCGCCCCGGAGGACCGCTGGGCCATCTCGGCCTACGTCAAGGCGCTGCAACTGTCGCAGAACGCCGACCCGTCCGACATACCGGAGGGTGCAGAGGTAGTGCTGCCGACAACGGAGGCGGCGAGATGAGCCTAGACGCCCACCAACCCGGCCACGTCACCACCGCGCTCGACGTGCCAGCGCCAGACACCGGCAAGTTCCAGACGATCTCTCTGGGGATCGGCGTGATAGCCGTCGTAGGCGGCGCGATCCTCGGCTTCTTCGGTCAGGGCGGCGCCGCAGGCTTCTTCCAGTCGTACCTGATGTCCTACGTCTTCTGGCTCGGCATCTCGCTTGGCGCGCTGGTGATCCTGTTCACGCAGCACCTAGCAGGGGGCCCGTGGGGGCCGCTGATCTCCCGGCCGCTAGAGTCCGCGGCCACCGTGATACCCCTGATGGCGCTCCTGTTCGTGCCGGTCCTGCTCGGGGCAGGCGACCTGTACCCCTGGACGAACGCCGCCTACGTCGCAGAGCATCCCACCGTCGCCGCCAAGCAGGAGTACCTGAACCTGCCGTGGTTCATCGTTCGCAGCGTCGTCTACTTCGTCGTCTGGATCGCAGCTGCGATGCTTTACAGGCGTAGCTCTCTCGACCAGGACCGGGCGGGCAAGGCCGGAGGCGACATCGGGTACAGGCTGCGCAGCGCTGCTGGCATGTGGTTCGTCTTCTACGTCCTGACGATGACCTTCGCCGGCTTCGACTGGGCCATGTCGCTCACGCCGCTCTGGTTCTCCGGGATCTACCCGACGATCCTGATGGCAACACAGTCGATAACCGGCATCGCTTTCATGATCCTCGTCATCACATGGATCGCAAACCGCAACGCGACGGTTGACGCACTGCTCACGCCGCGTAGGCTGCAGGACCTCGGCAACTTCCTGATGGCCTTCACCATGTTCTGGGCGTACGTCCAGGTCTCCCAGCTGATAATCCAGTGGAGCAACAACGTCGTAGAGACGGCGAGCTGGTACGTGCTGCGGTTCAGCCCGGAGTGGATCGGCGTCTCCGCGTTCCTGCTCTTCTTCGGGTTCTTCGCCCCGTTCTTCGTGCTGTTCTCGCGCTGGGTGAAGCGCAAGAGGCGAGCACTGGTCGCCGTCTCGATCTGGTCGCTCTTCATGCAGGCGCTCAACTACTTCTGGTTCCTTGCGCCGGCTTTCGGGCGCGAAGGCTTCGCGCTGACGCTCGCCGACGTGCTGCTGTTCATCGGCATCGGCGGCATCTGGCTCGCGGCGTTCGCCAGGCAGCTGGCCAGCCGGCAGGTCCTGCCGTCCAACGACCCACGTCTCGTCGCCGCCGTCTCGGAGCACCATGCCTGAGGACAACGACACCAACTACGAACCGACGCGCCAGTACCTGGTGAGCGAGGGCCAGGTGCGCATCGCCTTCGTCCTCTCGGCCGTCGGCATGACTGCCCTGCTGCTGCTGCTCCTGTTCCTCGCCACCTCGAAACCACAGAGCAGGCTCGCCCAGGTCGATGGGACCGAGTTCCAGACCGGTCTGGAGTCGGCCACGTCGGAGCTCGAGGGCTACGAGGTATTCGAGGACGGCAGGGCGCGCATCGACATAGACAGGGCGATGGACCTCATCGCCGAGAGAGGCGTGCAGCAACCGGGGATAGTCGCTCCCGGCGCGGCCGCGCCTGCCGCTCCAGGGTCCGAAGAGGCTGCGGCCGCGGGGCCGGACGACGACGAGCAGGCGCTCCCCGCCATCGATGGCGCCGTCGCGTTCGGCACATGCGCCGCCTGCCACCAGGCGAACGCGGAAGGCATCCCGGGCGCGTTCCCTCCCCTGGCTGGCCACGCCGCCGAGCTCTACGAGGCGGAGCGCACCTACCTGATAGACGTCGTCCTCTTCGGCCTCACCGGCCAGATACAGGTTGACGGCGTCTCGTACAACGGGTTCATGCCGTCGCACGAGCACCTCGCGGACGCCGAGATCTCGGCGATCCTCAACCACGTGATGACGTCGTTCGGCAACCAGGACGCCGTGAGCTCGTTCGAGCCGTACACGGCCGATGACGTTGCCGCTCAGCGCGAGCTTGGCCTCAGCTCTGCAGACGTGCACGACCTGCGCTCGGAGCTGAACCTGGAGTGAGCCCAAGGGTGCTCGTAAGCAGGCGGTTGCCCGAGGCGGGCCTCGCGCCGCTACGGGAGGCGGGCCTCGATGTCGACGTGTACGACGGCGACACGCCGATACCCAGAGGCGAGCTGCTTGCGCGCGTGGAGGGGGCGGACGGCATCGTCACGCTCATGTCGGAGCGCGTGGACGACGAGCTGCTGAAGGCCGCGGGGCCGCAGCTCAAGGTCGTCGCCAACTACGCTGTCGGCTACGACAACATTGACCTCGAGGCGTGCAGCAGGCACGGCGTCGTCGCGACCAACACGCCGGACGTCCTGTCCGACACCACTGCCGACATGGCGTTCGCCCTGTTGCTGGCGGTCGCGAGGCGCATACGAAGTGGCGACTCGCTCGTCAGGTCTGGAGATTGGACCGGCTGGGAGCCGGAGCAGCTGCTGGGCGCCCAGGTGACGGGCGCCACACTGGGGATCGTCGGCATGGGGCGCATCGGACGCGCCCTGGCCAGGCGAGCCCGCGGCTTCGACATGCGCCTGCTCTACCACAACAGGCGCGCCGATCCCGAAGCCGAGCGCGAGCTTGGCGCTACGTACGCTGCGCTCGACGAGCTACTGGGGGCGAGCGACTTCGTCAGCCTGCACGCGCCGCTCACCCCGGAGACGAGGCATCTGATAGGCGGGCGGGAGCTGCGTGCGATGAAGAAGACGGCCGTGCTCATCAACACGGCGCGGGGCCCGGTCGTCGACGAGACCGCGCTCGTGTCCGCGCTGAGAGACGGGACGATAGCTGGCGCGGGGCTCGACGTCTTCGAGCACGAGCCCGAGGTGCATCCGGGCCTTCTCGACTTGGACAACGTGGTGCTCACTCCACACCTGGGCTCGGCCACCCTCGAGACGAGGACGGCGATGGCGCTGCTCTGCTCGCACGCTGTGCTCGCCGTGCTCGCGGGCCGCAAGCCCGAGAACGTCATCGAGGTCTAGGAGCCGGATCTACATCGGGGGAACTGGGCGGGCCCGGTCGGGGCCCGCCTGGTTGCCTGTGCTGACGTGGAGACCGTGCTCAGACGTCGAGCTGCGCGAGGTGGGCGTTCTCCTCGATGAACTGGCGCCTCGGCGGCACCTCGGTGCCCATGAGCGTCTCGAAGACCTCCGAGGCCTCGAGGGCGTCGTCTATCGTCACCCGCTTGAGCACCCGCGTCTCGGGGTTCATCGTGGTGTCCCACAGCTGCTCCGGGTTCATCTCGCCGAGACCCTTGAAGCGCTGTATCTCGAACGTCTTGTTCTTGTTCTCCTTGAGGAGCTGCTGCAGGCCGATCTCGTCGTAGACGTAGTTCATCTCCTTGGAGCGGCCGAAGCGCACGCCGTACAGCGGCGGCTGGGCTATGTAGAGGTAACCGGCCTGGATGAGGGCGGCCATGTACCTGTAGAAGAACGTGAGCAGCAGCGTCCGGATGTGGGAGCCGTCGTGGTCGGCGTCGGTCATGATGATGATGCGGTGGTAGCGCACCTCGTCGAGGTTGAAGTGAGCCTCGTCTCCCGTGCCCTCCATGCCGGCGCCGATGGCGGCCACCATGGCCCTGATCTCGGCGTTCTTGAGGATCCGGCCAAGGTTCGCCTTCTCGACGTTGAGGATCTTGCCCCTCAGCGGGAGGATCGCCTGGAAGCGGCGCTCCCTTCCCTGCTTCGCTGAGCCGCCAGCCGAGTCGCCCTCGACTATGTAGAGCTCGGACACAGACGGGTCCTGCGACTGGCAATCGGCCAGCTTGCCAGGCAGATCGTCGTTCTCCAGCGGGTTGGCGCGCCTTACCAGGTCGCGCGCTTTCCTCGCAGCCTCCCGCGCCCGGGCCGCCTGGGTCGCCTTCTCGACGATCGCCTTGCCCGCCTTCGGGTGCTCCTCCAGGTAGTCGGCGAGCCGCTCGTAGACGACCGAGTTGACGGCCGACTGGGCCTCAGGGTTGAGCAGCTTCACCTTCGCCTGCGACTCGAACTGCGGGTCGGGCAGCTTGACGGAGATCACGGCGTTGATGCCCTCGAGGAAGTCGTCGCCCGTGGGTGCCGGGTCGCCCTTCTTCAGCAGGTTCTTGCCCTTCGCGTAGTTGTTCAGCGCGCGGGTGTAAGCGGACTTGAAGCCTGTGAGGTGGGTCCCGCCGTCTCGGTTCGTGATCATGTTGGCGTACGTGAGCACCGTCTGCCCGTACCCAGCCGTATGGACCATGCCGACCTCGACGTCGATGACCTGAGGGCCCCTGTCCGTCTCGACGGTGGCGGTGCCCGAGAGTGAGACCGCCTTGTCGTACAGGATCTTCCCGTCCTTGGCGAGCGCCTCCGCGTACGCGGCCACGCCGCCCTTCTCCTGGAAGACCTCGCGCTTGACCTCGGCGCCCCGCCTGTCCTCGAGGACGATCTTCACGCCGCCCGTCAGGAAGGAGAGCTCCCTCAGCCTGCGCCTGACGCGCGCGTAGTCGAACCCTTCGATATCCTTGAAGATGTCGTGGTTGGGGTGGAACGTCACCTCCGAGCCGCGCTTGCCCTTGGGCTTGGGCCCAACCACCTTCAGCGGCTCGGAGACGAAGCCGTTCTCGAACTCGATGCGGTAGTGCTTGCCGTCGCGGTAAACCTGTGCGACGAACCAGTTCGAGAGCGCGTTGACCACCGAGGAGCCGACGCCGTGCAGGCCGCCGGACACCTTGTAGGCACCGTTGTCGAACTTGCCGCCGGCGTGCAGCTCGGTGAAGATCACCTCGATGGCCGGCTTGCCCTCGGCTTCCATCATGTCCACCGGGATGCCGCGCCCGTTGTCGACGACCGAAGCCGACCCGTCCTTGTTGAGGTAGACCTCGACCGTGTCGGCCTCGCCCGCCAGCGCCTCGTCGATGGCGTTGTCGATGATCTCCGTCAGGAGCTGGTGGTAACCGTCGATGCCGGTGCCGCCCTGGACGTACATGGCCGGCCGCTTGCGGACGCCTTCCAGACCCCGCAGGACCTTGATGTCATGTGCCGTGTAAGCGCTCAAACTGACCTCCGGAGGCGGGCCCGAAGAGGGCCGCCCCAAACGAGTCATTCTACCCTTTCACGGCGCCGACGGTCAAACCGAAATTACCGTCCTGGACGGGCGAAAAGCCTAGAACCGCCTCCTCTTGCTACCTCCGTTGCGAGCGCGTCGAGGCGGCCAAGCCGGGCGTTAGGCGCGCACCTCGCCTGCCCCGTCCACGAGGTACTTGTACGTGACCATCTCTGACAGTCCCATGGGGCCACGGGCGTGCAGTTTCTGCGTGCTGATGCCTATCTCGGCGCCGAAGCCGAACTCGAAGCCATCGTTGAAGCGGGTGGAGGCGTTGACGAAGACGGCCGCAGCGTCGACCTCGCGCTCGAAGCGGTCTGCGTTGCTCAGCGAACGTGTGACTATCGCCTCGCTGTGCCTCGTGCCGTGCTTCTCGATATGCGCCAGGGCGTCATCGAGGCTCTCGACGACGCGAACAGCCAGCTTGAGGGCGAGGAACTCCGTTCCCCAGTCCTCCGCGCTCGCCTCGCCGACGCCCCGAACGATCGCGCGGGTACGCTCGCAACCCACCACCTCTACGCCGGCCCCGTGCAGCCGCCCGACGATGCCGGGAAGGAACCGTTGGGCCTCCCGAGCGTGCACGAGGAGCGTCTCCATGGCGTTGCACACGCCGGGCCTCTGCACCTTGGCGTTGTATGCGATCTCCTCCGCCATCGCCAGGTCGGCGCCCTCATCGACGTATACGTGACAGTTGCCGACACCGGTCTCTATCACGGGCACGGTGGCGTTCTCGACGACGTGGCGGATCAGACCGGCCCCGCCCCTCGGGATCACGAGGTCCACGAGCCCGTTGGCCCGCAGCAACTCCGTCACGGCTTCACGACCCGGGTCGTCAACCAGCTGCACCGCCTCCCGAGGCAGGCCGACGTTCCCGAGCGAGCGCTGCATGCTCTCGACCAACGCCCTGTTGCTCCTCAGCGCGCTGGATGAGCCGCGCAGCACGACGGCGCTCCCCGCCTTGAGGGTGAGCGCGGCGGCGTCGACCGTGACGTTCGGGCGCGACTCGTAAACCATCCCGATGACGCCGAAGGGCACCGTAACCTTCCGCACCCTCGGCCCAGCCCGGAGCGTCCAGCCGTCAAGCACACGGCCCAGCGGGTCAGGCAGGCCCGCGACGTGCTCGCAGGCAGCTGCGATCGCCTCCAGCCGGTCACCATCGAGCGACAGGCGGTCGACCTGCGGAGCTGGCGTCCCGTCTGCCCTGGCCCCCGCCACGTCGGCTGCGTTGGCCGCCAGGATCCCATCGCTGTCGCGCCTGAGACCCTGTGCTATCGCCTCGATCGCGGAGTCGCGGTCGGCGCCCGAGAGACGCCGGGACGCCACTCGCGATCTCTCGAGCTGGTCACGCACGGAAGGCATTCCGATCATCGACGAAGTATACGGGCGCCCTCCCCGACATAGACTCCACTCATGAGCGAAGTGACGAGCCCGAGACCCGGAGCGTACGCCGCGGTGACAGGCGCCGGCGGCTCCGTGGGACCGCACCTGGCAGCCGCCATGGCACGACGTGGATGGCCTGTCGCCCTGATCGTCCGGCCGGGCGGCGAGGCGCGGGCCGAAGAGTCGGTGGCGCGGCTCGCAGGCGGTTCTGCGGTGTTGGCGGCAGTGGGCGTCGACCTGACGGACGAGGACGCGACGCGAGAGGCGTTCTCGGAGGTCGGGCAGCGCTTCGGCGAGTGCGACGTGCTCTTCAACGCCGTTGGCGGCTTCGCGGCCAAGCCGGCGCACGAGGCCACTGCGGCCGACCTGCAGCACATGCTGGGCCGCAACCTGGTGGCCGCTGTCAACGCGACGCGCGCCGTCCTGCCCGGCATGCGGGAGCGGGACGCGGGCTTCGTGCTCGGCGTGTCGGCCGGCGCCGCGCGCAACCCTGCCCCCGGCCGCACCGCGTACGCCGCCGCCAAGGGAGCCGTCAGCGGGTACTTCCGCTCGCTCGCCGCAGAGCTCGCCGGGTCTGGCGTGCATGCCGCGGTGCTCTACCCCATGGGGACTATCGACACAGAGCCCAACAGGTCGGCGATGCCCAAGGCGGACTTCTCTGCCTGGATACAGGTCTCCTCCATCGTGAAGGCCGCGCTGTTCCTCGCGGCCGACCCTGGCGTGCGGGAGCTCGAGGTGTACGCGGGGTGAGGTCCCGCGCCCGGTGGACAGGGGCCCGCGCCAGCTAGTAAGCTGACCAATTGGTCTAGAGCGCGGCAGGTACGCCGCGCCACGGAGGAACGATGAAGCTTGAAGCCGAGAAACGCGGGAAGGGCGGCCTGAGCGAGCTCAGGCGCAACGGCCGCTTGCCCGCCGTCATGTACAACCGCGAGATCAACGTGCCGGTGAGCATCGAGATGCGAGCCTTCGACAAGGCGTTCCGCACTGTCGGGAACTCCAGCCTTATCGACCTGGACGTCGCAGGCGACGTGCACAGCGTGATCGTCAAACAGGTGCAAATGGACAAGCGGCGCCGCGAGCCGCTGCACGTCGACTTCTACGCCGTGAGCGCGGACGAGCCTGTGCAGGTCCCCGTGCCCGTCGAGTACGTTGGCAGCCCGGTCGGCGTGCGCGACGGCGGCCAGCTGCACGTCCAGCGTCGCGAGGTCCACATATCCGTGCTGCCACGTCTCATCCCGAACCACGTCGAGCTGGACATAAGCGGGCTCGAGATAGGTGACAGCCTCCACGTCGGCAACATCGTCGAGAAGCTGCCTCCCGAGGCCGAGGTGCTCGACGACCTCGAGCTCGCCCTCGTCGCCGTCGTGCCTCCACGCGTCGCCGAAGAGGAAGAAGAAGGCGTCGAAGCCGCCGAGCCGCAGGTCGTCGGCGAGGACGTCGAAGAAGGCGAAGAAGACTCCGGCGAGGAGCCCTCGGAGGGCTGACCTGGCCGAGGTTGCTCCGGTGCGAGTGATAGTCGGGCTCGGCAACCCCGGGCCGAAGTACGAAGGAACCCGGCACAACGCCGGGTTCCTCGTCGTTGACGAGCTCGCACGCCGCGCTTCCGCCGCCTTCAGGCCACATGGGCGCGGCAGCGCCTCACGGTTGGAAGCACGCGCCCAGCTGGCGGGAGCCGCGACCCATCCCGGCGCGCCCGTCGCCGACGTGCTGCTCGTGAAGCCGCAGGCGTTCATGAACCTATCCGGCGCCGGGGTGCAGGCGGTCATGACGAGGCAGCGCGCCCTGCCGCACCAGGTCCTGGTCGTCCACGACGACGTCGACATGCCCCTCGGACGTCTGCGCTTCAAGCTCGGTGGCGGGGCAGGCGGTCAGAAAGGCGTCCGCGACGTGATGAGCCGCATCGGGCCGGGTTTCGTCCGACTCAAGGTGGGCGTGTCAAGGCCGCCCGAGGGCTGGGCGACCGACGGCTGGGTGCTGGCGCGCTTCCGACCGGAGGAGCTAGACCTCGTCGGACGCGTCGTCTCCGAGGCCGCCGATGCCGTCGAGACGTTGCTCCGCGATGGGCTCGACGCCGCCATGAACCGCACCAACGGCCTCGACCTCGCGGGTTAGGTCGGGACCAGTCCCAATGTTCCTTACGAGCTCCGCTCGGCTCCTGGCCCCGCGACCCAGTCCCAACGTTCGCTACGAGCTCCGCTCGAGGCCCTAGGCCCTTCGCGAGGCAGTCCCGATGTTCCTTACGAGCTCCGCTCGGCTCCTGGCCCCGCGACCCAGTCCCAACGTTCGCTACGAGCTCCGCTCGAGGCCCTAGGCCTGACGGCCTAGGGCCCGCGAGGCTTTCAATTAACCATCTTCGTCCGCCTGGCTTGGAAGTCCTGCAGGACGTAGCGGCCAATCGTGTGCGGCGTCGTGAAGTAGGCCTTGCCTCTCGTCATCGCCGAGACGCGCCTGACGAAAGCGATCAGCTCCGGGTCGCGGGCGAGCATGAACGTGTTCACCTGCACTCCGTGGCGGCGGCAGTTGCCCACCTCCCGCAGCGTCTCGCCGAGGACGAGGGGGTCGAGCCCGTACGCGTTGCGGTAGACCCTGCCGTCCGGCAGCGTTATCGCAGACGGTTTGCCGTCTGTGATCATGATTATCTGCTTCATGTCCTTGTTCTCGCGCTTCAGGATCTTCTGGGCGAGGCGCAGGCCCTCCGCGGTGTTCGTGTGGTACGGGCCCACCTGCGCACCGGCCAGCTGACCCAGCGGGATCTCCTCAGCGGAGTTGTGGAACAGCACGTACCTTATCGAGTCGCCCCGGTACTGGGTGCGTATCAGGTGGGCGAGCGCCAGCGCGACCCGTTTGGCCGGGGTGAACCGGTCCTCTCCGTAGAGGATCATCGAGTGCGAACAGTCGAGCATCACGACGGTAGCCGCAGACGACCGGTACTCCGACTGCATCACGTATAGGTCGTCCTCCTCGAGCTCCAACCTGCTGAGGCCGTGACGCGCCGCGCGCTTCAGCGTCTCCGAGACGTCGAGGTTCAGGCTGTCGCCGAACTCGTAACGCTTCGGCTCGTCTACCGCCTCGACCCCGGCGGCCGTGAACCGGGTGTCGTGGCTGCCGACGCTCGACCTGCCTGCAGCCCCCAGCAGGTCCCGCAACGTCCGGTAGCCGAGGAAGTCGATCGCCTTGTCCGTCAGCTGGAACTCGGTGTGGCCAGATGCGTCGCCCGCGTAGCCCTGACCCTTCGCCTCCTCGTCCGAGGGATCTTGACCGGTCGGTCTTATATAGCCGTCGTCCGCCAGGCGCTGAGCCAGCCGCTTGACGGCCTGACCCATGTCGGAGTCCAACCAGTTCTCGGCCTCCATCGCCTGCCTGATCATCTCCTCCGTCACCAGCTCGTTCTCGAGTAGCGACTCGGCTATCGCCTCGTACAAGTCCTCCATGCTGGGGCGCCAGTCAGGGTCTGGGTCGAACGGGTCGCGGTCGAAGCCGGACTGCAGGAGCCTGTCCTGCAGCATCCGCATGAGGTCCGAGGTCTCCAGGTCGTCGAGCGTTCCCTCGAACCGCGAGTACCTGACGGTTGCCATGCTTCAGTTCCAGCGGGCGCGTGGCGCCTGCGCGGCGGCCTCTAGGTCTGGGGCGCTGTAGCCGCGCTCCTCGCTGCGCGAGATGAGCCTGCGGGCGTGCAAACCTTCGAGCACGAACTCGGCGGCCGCCGCCACCTCGTCTGCCGCTTGGCTCTCCGCGACCGCCCGTGCAGCGTCTAGAAGGCCCGGCACCTCGTCCAGCACGTCCGTGAGGTCTTCGCTCCTCACGTCCTCCGGGATCCTCAGCTGGTTCTCGGCCTCGAAGTGGGCGACGACGTCGTCGGTCGGGACGGTCGCGGCGCGGCGCCCGAATACCTGGCCGACGGCTCGCCTCACGATGTCGCGCGCCACGGCCTCTGCGCCCTTCAGCTCGCCCTCGTACTCGAGCTCGAGCTTGCCGGTGACGGCAGGCAGAGCAGCGTAAAGGTCAGCGATGCGGGCGATGGGGCGCTCCTCGCCGAGCAGCATGGCCCGCCGCTCTGCGTTGGAGACCACGTTCTCCATCAGCGTTATGGGCAGCCGCTGCGACACCCCAGAGTGCTTGTCGACCCTCGCGTCGTCCCGCGCCTGGAAGGCGACCTCCTCTATGGCCTCGGCAACGAAGGCAGGGACGTGGACCGCCGCGGCGGGCGCCGCCTGTGAGTCGCGCGCGACCCAAGCCTCCTGCGACGTTATGGCCATGCCCTCCTCGACGGTGCGGGGGTAGTGCGTGCGGATCTCGCTGCCTATGCGGTCCTTGAGTGGGGTGATGATCTTGCCGCGGGCTGTGTAGTCCTCGGGGTTGGCGCTGAACACGAGCAGGACGTCGAGGGGCAGCCGCACCGGGTAGCCCTTTATCTGGACGTCGCCCTCCTGCATGACGTTGAACATGGCGACCTGCACCTTGCCGGACAGGTCGGGCAGCTCGTTCATCGCGAAGATGCCCCTGTTGGCACGCGGCAGAAGGCCGTAGTGGACCGCCCTCTCGTCTCCGAGGGAAGTGCCTAGCCTGGCGGCCTTTATCGGGTCGATATCGCCGATTATGTCCGCGACCGTGGAGTCTGGGGTGGCGAGCTTCTCCAGGTAGCGTGCCTCGCGGCCTAACCAGGCGATGGGCGTGGCGTCACCACACTCCGCGACTATCTCCTTGCCGTGCAGCGTCACGGGGGCGAACGGGTCGTCGTGGAGCTCGGTACCGGCCACGTAAGGGATCTGCTCGTCTAGCAGGTCGACGAGCGCCCTCAGTATGCGAGTCTTCGCCTGCCCGCGCAGGCCCAGGAGGATGAAGTTGTGGCGGCTGAGGATCGCGTTCACCACGGCTGGGGTGACGGTGTCCTCGTACCCGAGCACGCCGGGGAACAGCCTGTCGCCCGCCTTCAGTTTGGCGATGAGGTTGGAGCGTAGCTCGTCCTTGACGGTTCGGCCCGCCAGCCGCTCCCAACGGGTGCCGCGGAGGTCCTTGAGCACCGTGGAGCGCTCTCCGCCGGTGAGCGGAGCGGTAGCTGTTGGCTCGTTCATGGCGCGATGCTAGCACCGGCCCCTGGGACGACCGTGAACGGCATGGGCGCATGCCGACCTTCATAGGCAGAACCCGAGCGCCGGCCCGGTTCTGTAAGAAAGGACCCTGCGTGGGGGGCGCAGGGTCAAAGAGGAGATGGTGGAGGGACTCGCCCTCCGTAGGCGCTGGGGTAAGCGCCCATCTCGGTCCCGGGGGTGGGGACCACGCGGATTCTACACCATGCACGGGGCTACTATCGTCTCAGATGAATCCCGTGATCGTAAGCGACAGAGGGCGTTGGCCTGCGCGACGCGGGCCGCCGTCGAACAGGGAACGATGAGCGCGGCTACCCCCATCCAGAGGGCCGAGCTGATCAGCGTCGGCACCGAACTGCTGCTCGGCGAGATAGTCGACACGAACAGCGCGTACCTGGCGACGTACCTCGCCGCGCACGGGGTCGACGTGCTCTGGTCCTCACGAGTCGGCGACAACCAGGGTCGGATAAGGCACCTGCTGGAGACGGGACTCGCGCGCAGCGACCTCGTCGTACTGGGCGGCGGGCTGGGGCCGACGGAGGACGACCTCACCCGCGACGCCGTCGCCGCCGTGATCGGCGAGCAGCAGGCGGTCGACCCAGAGCTCGAGCGGTGGCTGCGAGAGCACTTCGCGGCCGGCGGCCGCAAGATGCCTGAGCGGAACCTCCAGCAGGCGAACCTGATCCCGTCCGCCGAGGTGCTACCCAACGCCATCGGCACGGCGCCGGGTTGGCTGGTGCGCACCAACTGGGACGGCCTCGAAAGGGTCATCGTCACGCTGCCCGGACCGCCGCGCGAGCTCAAGCGCATGTGGGAGGAGCAGGCGGTTCCCAGGCTCGACTTCCCGCGGAGCCAGATCTTCACCCGCACCTACAAGACGCACGGCGTAGGCGAGTCTTCCGTGGCCGACCTCCTAGGCGCGCTCACGCAGGGAGCGAACCCCAGCGTTGCGACGTACGCGAAGCGCGACGGCGTCCACGTCAGGGTGGCCGCCAAGGGCGCAGACCCGGAGTCGGCGAGGCAGCTCGCGACGGGCACGCTGCAGGCGGTGGAGAAGGCGCTCGGCGCATCGGTCTGGGGCACGGACGACGACGAGATGGCGGCGCTCGTGGTGCGCAGGCTTGCTGAGCGCGGCATCACGCTCGCGGTGGCTGAAGGCGCGAGCGGCGGCTTGCTCAGCACCCTTCTCGGGGAGGCGAGCGAGGCCTCGAGCCCGGGTGGGCTCTTCGACTCGACCGCGCCCGGTCTGCCGCGCGACGAGACGAGTGGCGGACGCACGGGAGGGGGCGGCAGCGAAGCCGACCGGCATCTGACGCTGGCCGGCAGCGTGATAGCATGGCGACCGGAAACCATGCGAACTCTACTGCCGACCCTGGAACTGCTCAGACGCCTTCCCACCGGCATCCAAGCCGGTGCCGCCGAGGTCGTCGCTGCCGTTGCCATGGCGGTAAGGACGATGTTCGCCGCGGACGTCGGGCTCGCCATCGGCTACCCGTACGCGGCCTCGGCCGCGGCGGGTGACGGCGCAGCCGGCGTCCTTTCACGACCCAGTGAGGACGAGAACGAAACGGGCACGGCAGGGCGCTTCGGTGCCAGGCCCCAGTTACGCCTAGAGATCGCGTTAGCAGTCGGCGACGACATCACGACACGAACCCTTGCCCTTCCACCGCTTGGTCGGGCATGGGCGCGCGAACGGTCGGCCTTCTCCGGTCTCCATCTCCTCCTGCGGTCGGTACTGCGCTGACCAGAAGGTAGCTGCCGCTCGGCAGAGCCTCCGGGTCAAGCGCGTCGGGACCGACCCGCCCCAGCAACGGCGGCCCCGACCGGACGGAGGGCTGTGCCGCCATGAACGACGACCGTAAGAGGGCGCTCGACACGGCTGTCTCTCAGATCGAGAGGCAGTTCGGTAAGGGTGCGATCATGCGTTTGGGTG
>CAZMFX010000042.1:19832-21412 GCA_964565625.1 uncultured bacterium | reverse complement strand
GGCTCGAGGACACCGTGATCGCCGACGCGCTTCACATCGGCCTCGGGCTCTCGCTCGGCCAGACGACGGCTGCGTTGCGCGGCGGCCTGCAGATCACAGACGCCGCCCTCGCCTTCGCCCTGAGCTCGTTCGATGGCATCACGAACGAGGAGATCGTCGCAGCGCTGGTGGACGCCGGCCTCGTACCGGAGGAGCTTGCAAACGCGCTGTACAACGCCCTTGGACTCAACGAGGACCAACTCGTCGGGCTGCTAACCCTTGAGGGAGTAGAGCTCGAGGATGTCACTTATGCACTGAGCACCATAGCGGACATGACGGAGGCGCGGATCGTAGCGGCCCTCCGGCGTTATGGCTTCGACGCCACGCAGGTGACGACAGCACTCAGGGACGGCCTGCACCTGACCACTCACGCCGCTGCCGCTGCCATGCATGAGGCCGGCTACCTTGCTGACGAGGTGGCGGCCGGCATGGAGAGCGTCTACGGCCAGGGTGCCGCTGCGACGGCATACGTCCTGCAACTCGCCGGGTACTCGGCTGTAGAGGTGGCGTCCGCCATGCAGGACACGTTCGATCTGGGGCTGGAGGAGACGGCCGCCGTGTTCCGTAACGTCGGGTACGGCGCCGGCGAGGCGCTTAGTGCGCTGAACCGGGTCTTCGACGGCTCGTCATACGACATCGTCGAGGCGATGCGCCTCGGCAACTACGCCGTCGACACGGTAGGGAGCGCCCTCGAGGACCTATTCGACGACATGCCGTTCAACATCAACCTGCCCCAGCAGGTCGTCAACGCCCTGGTCGCCAACGCCCTGTACGGCGGCGGCTACGTGGTGGAGGAACTGGAGGGCTTCTTCGGAGACGCCTGGGACTCGCTCAGCTCTGGGGTCGAGAGCGCATGGAACGACATCGAGGACGGGGCCAGCGACTTCGTGGACGGGGGGTGCTTCGGAGTCTTCTGCTAGGCCTTCGGCGACGGTGGCTGTTCACGGGTGGGCGCTTACGGGCGGCCCACCCGTTCGTCTCGATGAACAGCGCGAGCCGAACGCTTCGCCACAGGTCGCCGCGCCAGTTCTTGGAACGATTTGGGAACGCTGCCCCGACTAGTGTCGCTCGACCGACATTGGAGGCAGCATCATGAGGTCAAGAAGAGCTGGCAACGTACGACTGGTCGCTTTAGCTCAACTGGTGACTTGCACACTGCTGCTGGCAGCGTGTGGCACGCAAGAGCCACCTACTGCAAGCGCTGAGGACCGACTGGAGGCGCCGAAGCTTATGGCTTCGGGGGTACTCGCTCCTGGTGGGATCGAGCGCGTGTCGGTCGCAGGCGACGGCACCCAAGCGAACGGACATAACACCAACCCGGCCCTGAGTGCTGATGGTCGGTTCGTGGCGTTCCACTCTGCCGCGACGAACCTGGTGCCAGACGACACCAACGGTGCCCTCGACGTGTTCATAGCCGATCGTGTTTCGAGCGCGATAGAGAGGGTGTCGGTCGCAGGCGACGGCACCCAAGCGAACGGATATAGCTACAACCCCGCTCTGAGTGCTGATGGCCAGTTCGTGGCGTTCACCTCGGAAGCTAC
>CAZMFX010000042.1:0-19732 GCA_964565625.1 uncultured bacterium | reverse complement strand
GAACCTGGTGCCAGACGACACCAACGGCGTGCGCGACGTGTTCGTGTTCGACCGTTCTACGGATGCGATAGAGCGGGTGTCTGTCGCCGGCGACGGCACGCAGGCGAACGGTGCGAGCGCGTACTCCGCTCTGAGTGCTGATGGCCGGTACGTGGCGTTCGAATCGGAAGCTACGAACCTGGTGCCAGACGACACCAACGGCGTGCGCGACGTGTTCGTGTTCGACCGTGCTACGGGTGCGATAGAGCGGGTGTCGGTCGCCGGCGACGGCACCCAAGCGAACTTCGGTAGCGCTCAACCAGGCTTGAGCGCCGATGGTCAGGTCGTAGCGTTCATTTCGGAAGCGTCGAACCTGGTACCTGACGACAACAACGGTAGTTATGACGTGTTCGTGTTCGACCGCGTTGCGGACGCAATAGAGCGGGTATCGGTCGCCAGCGACGGCACTGAAGCGGTCGTTCCGACCACTGACTTCGCCCTTAGCGCCGATGGCCAGGTCGTGGCGTTCTCCTCGGAAGCGATGAACCTGGTACCAGGCGACACCAACTCAGTACTCGACGTTTTCGTGTTCGACCGTGCGTCACATACGACAGAGCGGGTGTCGGTCGCCAGCGACGGTGCCCAAGGGATCGGAAATAGCTTCACCCCCGCCCTGAGCGCTGATGGCCGGTTCGTGGCGTTCTCCTCGGACTCGTGGAACCTGGTGCCTGGCGACAACAACGGGCTTGTACACGTGTTCGTGTTCGACCGCGATTCAGACACGATAGAGCGGGTGTCTGTAGCCGGCGACGGCACCCAAGCGAACTCTGACGGCTACTTGCCAAGACTGAGCGCTGATGGCCGGTACGTAGCGTTCCATTCGATGGCGTCGAACCTCGTGCCGGGAGACACCAACGGCGTGGCCGACATCTTCGTTCGCCGACTCGGCTCGGAGGACCAAGTCGAATACGCCTTCACGGGCTTCTTCGAACCAGTCCAGATGGGCGCCCTCAACCTCGTGACGGCCAACCGGACCATCCCCCTCAAGTTCCACATAGATGGCGGGTTCGGACTTGACGCGGTCTCCGGCTCGCCGACCGTGAGGCGCATCAGCTGCCAGACCGACGAGCCGGTGAGCGACATAGACGACGGTGAGACCACCTCCAGTGGCAAGAGTGGATACGAGTACGACGCCACGACGGACGAGTACCAGTACAACTGGAAGACGCAACGCTCTTACGCTGGTTCCTGCCGCCAAGTCACTCTCACCCTGGCTGACGGGACGAACTACTTCGCCAACTTCCAGTTCCGCTGACGCCTCAGTTGGCAGTAAAGCCCCCGGCCGGTTTCTCGGCCGGGGGCTCTCACGGAGGCGGATGGAGGAGAGACGCTACACCAACCCCCGCCTTACCCGCGAGCTGATCGCGTCCACCACGATGATGAACCCGATGATCACGATGAGGATCATCGAGATCTCGTCCCAACGCCGGAACGAGAGGCGCTGGAGCAGGGGGCCGCCGATGCCGCCGGCGCCCACGAGCCCTAGGATAGTCGCGGCGCGCAGGTTTATCTCGAAGCGGTAGAGCAGGTTCGAAGCGAACTCGGGCAGCACCTGCGGCACGACGGCGTAGAAGAAGACCTGGACCTGGTTGCCGCCTGCGGCGCTGATCGCCTCGAGCGGGCCCGGGTCTATGCCCTCGATGACGTCGGAGAAGATCTTGCCGAGGAAGCCGATGGAGTGGATGCCCATGGCCATTATGCCGGCGGTGGGCCCGGGCCCGGCCGCGGCGACGAAGATGATGGCGAGCAGGATCTCAGGGAAGGTGCGGATGGCTACGAGCAGCGCCTTGCCTGGCATCGCCCTCGCGGTGCCGCCAAGCAGGTTGCGCGCGGCGAGGAACGAGAGCGCGAACGCCAGCGCGCCGCCAAGCAGCGTGCCGATGACCGCCATGTAGAAGGTCTCCATCATGGCGCCGAACGCGAGCGGGAAGAGCTCCAGGTCGGGGTGGGTGAATCCGCGCCAGAGCGGCGGCAGGGTGCGCCGCAGGCCCAGCATCACGCGGTCCCACGTCGGCAGGTTCATGGTTATGAGGACGACGACGAGCAGGACGACGGAAAGGGTCGCGCCTCCCAGCAGCAGGTAACGGTTGCGCACCTGCGCCGCCGGAGGTCGCGGGACGGTGAGGGTTCGGCTGGGGCTGCTCATATGAGCTTCGACCTCGCCCATACGGAGATGCTGTCGATGATCAGCACGACTATGAAGATCACGAGGATGATCAGGCCCACCCCTGTGTAGTCGAAGAAGTTGAGGCGCGTCTGCAGCGTGAAGCCGATGCCGCCTGCGCCAACCAGGCCGATGATGACAGAGGCCCGTACGTTTATCTCGAAGACGTAGAGGATGTAGCTGACCATGGTCGCTGCCACCTGAGGCACGACCGCGAACACGATCGTGGCAGTACGTCCGGCGCCCGTCGCGCGAAGCGCCTCGAGCGGCCCCGGGTCGACGGACTCTACGGTCTCGGAACCCAGCTTCGCGAGGATGCCTATCGAGAACAGCGTGAGGGCTATCGCGCCGGGCAGCGGTCCAACAACGAGGATGGGAACGAGGATCGCTGCCCACAGCAGGTCGGGGATGCTGCGCAGCACGGTGAGCAGCGTCCGGGCGATCCACATCGTCACGGTGTCGTTCGCCGTGTTGGCTGATGCGAGGAAGATCAGCGGCAGGGCCAGCAGCGTCCCGAAGAACGTGCCGACGTACGCGATCTGAAGCGTCTCGATGAGCGGGGCGACGAGCTCGGGCAGGTACGCGCCCCAGTCCGACCCGAGCTCCGATATCGGTGGGACCAGCCGCCCGAAGAAGCGCCAGAAGTCGGCTGTGCCGCTGAAGAGCGCTTCGAGGTCGAACGACGTCTGGCGGTACGCCAGGACGACGATCGCACCCACTATCAGCAGGGCGAGCATGCCCTTCAGGCGCCCGCCTATAGGGGGTGAGGGGATGGCAGCGGTCCCCGCCGTGCGCTCCGGCCGAGGTGGTGGTATGTCAGACGCCACGCATGTCCTTCTCGCGGTCTATGGGGCGGCCGTATATGTCCTCGAACGCCTTGTCTGTTGCCTCATCGGGCGTCCCGTCGAAGACGACGAGGCCGTCGCGCATGCCGATTATCCGGTCGGCGTACTCGCGCGCCATGTCGATGAAGTGCAGGTTGACGATCGTCGTGATCCCGTCCTCGCGAGCGATGCGTTTCAGGTCGCTCATGACGGAGTGGGACGTTGGCGGGTCGAGGCTGGCGACGGGCTCGTCTGCCAGCATCACGGACGGCTTCTGAGCCAGCGCCCTGGCGATGCCAACGCGCTGCTGCTGACCGCCCGACAAGGCGTCCGCCCTCACGAACGCCTTCTCCGGTATGCCGACCCTGGCAAGGCACTCGTGCGCGTACGCGATGTCCTCTCGGGGGAATGCGCCGAGCACGCCCCGCCAGCCGGGCACGTCACCCAGCCTGCCGGCAAGGACGTTCCTCAGCACGCCGGACCGTTTGACGAGGTTGAAGGTCTGGAAGATCATGCCGATGTCCGACCGGATCTGCCGGAGCTTCCGGCCCCTGGCGCTGGTGACGTCGACGTCGTTTACTAGTACGTTCCCGGCCGAGGGGACGACAAGGTTGTTCACCGTGCGGATGAGCGTCGACTTACCCGCTCCGGATAGGCCGACGACCACGACGAACTGGCCGTGGGGGATGGTCAGGTCGACGCCTTTGAGCGCCCTCAGGCCCGTCTTGTACGTGACCTCCACGTCGCGGAACTCGATATGGGACACCGCACGAGAGTAACCCAAAGGCGCGGCTGCGCGGGGACGAACGCCCCGCCGTGAGCGGTCACGAGAGAGGGCCGGCGCGGATGGCCGGCCGGCCCTCTAACATGTCTTGCTGTGGCCGCCACCGCGGCCGCTATCAGCCCTGGATCAGCGCTGGAAGGTGCGGCTGACCTCGCGCACGATGTCGTAGGCCGAAGGGTCGATGGGGGCGAAGTCGGTGACGTTGAACAGCGCCTCGGTGAGCTCCTTGCCCTCTTCGGTGCTGGCGATGTCGATGAAGGCGTCGGCGATCTGCTGCTTGAGGTCGTCGTCGAGGTTCGGGAGCACGACCATGCCGTCGTTGGGGATGTCGGCGGAGTAGCCGAGGATGCAGACCTGCTCCTTGACGTCCGGGTAGTCCTCTTCGATGGTCTCGCGGCCGTCGGAGCCGGGCGAGCCGCCGAAGGTGACGGCCACGTCGACGTCGCCAAGGTAGACGGCGAGCATGGCGGCGTCGTGCGAGCCGGCGAAGATCCCGGTCATTTCGGTGTCGGGGTCGATGCCGTACTCGTTCTTCAGCGTGACGTACGGGAACTGGTAGCCCGAAGCGGAGCCGGGGTCGACCCAGGCGATCGTCTTGCCGCGGAGGTCCTCGAAGTCGTCGATGCCGCTGTCACAGCGCACGTTGAACTGCGAGCGGTAGCTGGTGCTGCCCTGGCGTACGGAGGCGAGTATCACCTCGGCGCCGTGGGCGTCCATCGCCTGCACGAGCGCGGCGGGGCCGAACATGCCGATGTGGACACGGCCCGTGCCCATCGCCTCTACCAGGCCGACGTAGTTGGTGCTGACGAATGTCTCGACCGGGATGAGCAGGCGCTCTTCCAGCATCTCGGCGATGGGGTCGAGGCTGTCGACGATGGCGTCGGCTTCACGGCTGGGGACCATGCCCAGTACCAGCGTGTCCGGGATCTCACCGTCCTGAGCGAAGCCGACGAACAGCGTGCCGGCAAGGATGACCGCGAGTATGGTCTTGAACATTCGCTTCACTAATGCCTCCATGAAAGATGGCGCTCTCGGGACGCCGCCAGGTGCCTGGCGGCGCCCAGTGCGCGACAAGACTAGCACGGTGTGTGAGGCATCTCACTCCCGGCTCAAGGGTTGCTTAACCACCCCGCCGCCCATCTCTACGAGCCTGACGGCCAACGCCGTCGCCGCGTCGACAAGCGGCACAACCACCCGGCTCTGATCGAGCACGAGGGGCACCTCAGTGCACGCGGCGATGACGACGCCGGCGCCAGCCGCCACCAGCTCGGCTGCCAGGACGGCCATCTCCTCCCGCGTCTCGCTTCCCGTCTCGCCCGCCTTCACCCGCCACACCAGGTCCATGAGCCGTTTCCTGCCGTCTCGCAGCTCGTCTGGCGAGACCAATTGCCTGCCGCGCCGCGCTGCGGGCTCGGTGTAGAGGCCGGCGTCCAGCGTCGCGGGCGTCGCCAGCAGCCCGATCGTATGCGCCTCTGGAGCGCCGTCGACGGCCGCATCCACGGCCGTTTCCACGAGGCTGACGAACGGCAGGCCCGTGGCCCTCTCGACGTCGGCCCTGTAGGCGTGGGCGGCGTTGCAGGCCATGACGAGCACATCGGCGCCGGCAGCCTTGAGGCGCTGTGCCTTCGCCACGATCGCCGGCGCCGCGCTGGGCCCTGTGCCGGCGATCGCCGCCTGCCTGTCGGGTACTTCGGGGTCGCCGTCTATCATCACCCGCACGTGATCGCGGTCGCCCCGGGCCCGCGTAGCCGCCACGATCTTCGCGTAGAGGTCGACAGAGGCGGCGGGTCCCATACCGCCAAGCACACCAATCAGCGGCCGCGCCGCCGTGCTCACAGGTCGTCGAACGGCCGTGCGTACCGGAAGGTGCCAGCGATCTGTCCGGGCTCCGCCGTGAGCCAGCGCACCTGGAAGTGCTCCGCCCAGTCGGGCACCGGGGCCTCTATGCCGTGGTACCTGGCTGGCTCGAAACCGAACCGGGCGTAGAACTCTGGCGAGCCAAGGAGCGCGACGAGCGACTCGCCGAGCGCCTCGGCGGCGGCCAACACGGCGTACATGAGGGCGGAGCCGACCCCGGTTCCCTGGCTCTCCGGAAGGACAGCGAGGGGCCCGAGGCCCAGCGCAGGCGAGTCATCTACCCAGCCGCGAGTGCAGACCACCTGGCCGCATATCCTGCCGTCGACGACTGCCACCAACGACAGCTCGGGCAACCAGCCCGGGTCCGTCCTGAGGTCCTCCAGCAGCTTGGACTCCGACGGCCTGTCGCTTCCGCGCTTAAGGAACGCGGCCTCGACGACGCTCTCCACCGCGGGGATGTCGTCCTCGCGCTCGCGCCTGACAAGTACGACGTCAGCCTTCATGTCGCCTCCCAACCCCGCTCCTGGCCCCGCCATCACGAGAGCAGGATGTCCTGGTACGCGAACAGCGCCGGCCAGCCGCCGGTATGCATGAACAGCACGTCGCCGTTCGGATCGAACTCGCCGCTGCGCACCAGCTCCAGGAGCCCAGCTGCAGCCTTGCCCGTGTACACAGGGTCGAGCAGGACACCCTCCATGCTGGCGAACAGGCGAACCGCCTCGATCATCTCCGGCGTGGGGATCGAGTAGCCCTCGCCCACCTGGTCATCGAGCACCCTTACGTCCGCCGGCTCGATCGCGACTGACGAGCCTGCCAGCTCCGCGGTGCGCCGCGCCAGGTCGAGGATCTTCGCCTCCTGCTGCTCCCTTGGCGCGCGGGTGCTTACGCCGATGACCGGCACGCCGCTGCTCGTCCCCGTCAGGCCGGCGACCAGGCCTGCATGAGTGCCGCCCGAACCACTCGCCACCACGATCGCATCGAAGCGAAGCCGCATGTCTACCGCCTGGGCCATCAGCTCTTCGGCCGCCGCGACGTAGCCCAGCGCTCCCAACGGGTTGGAGCCGCCTCCCGGTATCACGTACGGGACCCTACCGGCCGCCGTCACGTCGTCTGCCTCCGCCTGCAACGCCGCGGCAAGATCGGTACCGGCCGGGACCACTGTGATGCGCTCGGCACCCAACAACCTGAAGAGCATGTTGTTGCCGCTCGCGCCCTCGTCGTAGCTGCCCGGCACCCGCTCCTCGATGACGAGGCGGCACGACAGGCCCTCTGCGCACGCGGCAGCCAACGTGAGCCGGCAGTGGTTCGACTGCACGGCGCCCGTCGTGATCAGAGTGTCTGCGCCCTTGGCAAGGGCGTCGGCTACCAGGAACTCCAGCTTGCGAGTCTTGTTGCCGCCACCCGCGAGCCCCAGCTCGTCGTCACGCTTGAGCCACAGCCTCGGTCCGCCCAGATGCTTGCCGAGGCGCTTTAACTGCGTCAGGGCCGTATGGCCGGTCGTGTACCTGCGCCGCGGGAAGTCGTACAGCTGCATCCGTGTCACTCCTTACGACCACTGGCGCGGCCGAGCGTCGGTTCGAAGGCCGTCCATCCCCGTCCCAGAGGCGAAAGTCGGCACGTGGGGGCCGCGGGTGCCATGCTACCCTCGACGACGGTGGCAGCGTGCCGGAGCAGGCGATGACCGAGTCCGAGCTGGCCCGTCTGTACGCTTTCGTCGAGTCGGGTTACAGGGAGCAGACGGCGGTCGGTCGTCTGCGCGGGCGCGTCTCGAACGCGCTCGCCGGGTTGACCGGCAGGCGCGAAAAGGGCCAACCGGTTGACGGCTCCTGGACGGTCGAGCCCCTCGCCGCCGTATACCTACGTGGCGACCCCGACTTCTTCGTACCCGTCGCAGCGTGCAGGAACTACGCGCTCTTCGGCTTCGGCGCGCGGGCGTTCGACGCGTGGCAGCAGACGGCGATGCAACTGGCGAGCCAGCCTGACATCCCGGCAGGCGACACGGTCCTCGCGCGGTTCTCCGCGGCGTTCCGCCCCCAGAGCGCTGCAGAGCTGCTCTTCTCGGCTCCGCGCGCCGACGTGCCGGAGGCGTCCCCGCTCTGGCGCATGAGCACAGCCGATTACATGTACTTCTGGCCATGGTCTGAGGCCGTGCGCCGGTGGCCGGCCCACGTGCCGGAGGACCTGCGGCTCACCAACCACGGGCCGCTCGGCGACCGGATCCTCCAGCTCGAGGTGTGGCGCCTGAGGCGGTTGGTCAGATCGATAAGCGAAGAGGGCTACACGCCGGCCGGGAAGGACTCGATCCGAGGGGTGTTGCTGATGCTCGGCGGGGAGACGCGCTTCGTGATCACGGCGGGTTTCCACAGGGTGGCGGTCCTCGCCGCGCTGGGACATGATGTGATCCCCGTACGGCTCGCGAGCGGGCGGCAGAGGCTGATGAGCCTCGATCAGCTGCCGACTTGGCCACTCGTACGGGAAGGCGTCTTCACCGCGGACCTCGCCGACCTTCTCGTCGAGAGGCTCTTCGCGGAGGACGGCAGCGAGATGGCAGCGAGGCTCGGACTCGGGCCAGGGAAGGACGGCGCATGAGCGTCAGGACGGAGACCTGGGAGGAGACCGCCGCAGGCGGAGGGCACCAGCTCTCTCGTAACGAGGGCACGGACCTCCAGCTCGACTGGGTGAACGGCACGAGGGTCAACCGCAGTGCGGTCGAGCGTCGCGCTGCCACCCTGACCACCAGGCGCAGCATCAAGAAGGAGTGGCAGGCCGCCTGGCTCCTCAAGGCGATAACGCTTATCGACCTGACGACGCTGGCGGGTGACGACACGGCGGGCAGGGTGAGGCGCCTGTGCGCCAAGGCGGTGCAGCCGGTGAGGCGCGACCTCCTGGCAGAGCTGGGCGTCGAGGACCTCGGCATCACGGTTGGGGCCGTTTGCGTCTACCACGACATGGTGCCGGTCGCGGTCCAGGCACTCAGAGGAAGCGGAGTGCCGGTAGCCGCCGTGTCTACCGGCTTCCCCGCCGGCCTGTCGCCATTCGCGACACGGGTGGAGGAGATCGTCCGCTCCGTGTCTGCCGGCGCGGGAGAGATAGATGTCGTCATCTCCAGAAGGCTGGCTCTCACTCACGATTGGCAGGGGCTATACGAGGAGCTGCGCTCGTTCAGGGAGGCATGCGGCGACGCCCATATGAAGGTGATACTCGCGACGGGCGAGTTGGGCACACTGCGGAACGTCTACCGCGCCAGCCTTGTCGCGATGATGGCAGGCGCCGACTTCATAAAGACGTCTACGGGCAAAGAGAGCGTCAACGCGACGCTGCCCGTGAGCCTCACGATGGTGAGAGCCATCCGCGAGTACCAGGAGCGCACCGGGTTCCGGGTCGGCTTCAAGCCTGCCGGTGGGCTACGCACCGCCAAGGACGCGCTCGCCTGGATGACCCTGATGCGGGAGGAGCTCGGGCGCCGTTGGCTCGAGCCCGACCTGCTGAGGTTCGGCGCCAGCTCGCTACTCGCGGACATCGAGCGCCAGCTCGAGCACCACGTTACCGGACGCTACTCTGCGTTCTACCGGCACCCTCTCGGGTGAGTGAAGGGGCCAGCATGACGGTAAGGGAGATATTCGAGACGCTCGACTACGGGCCGGCGCCCGAGTCGCCGGACGTCGCAGACGCGTGGCTCGAGCGGCACGGCCGCAGGTTCGGCCACTTCATAGGCGGGCGCTTCACGGATCCGGGCGAGACCTTCGCGACCCTCCACCCGGGCGACGGCAGCGAGCTGGCGCAGGTGACACAGGGCTCGGCCTCCGATGTCGACGCCGCGGTGAAGGCAGCGCGTTCCGCGCTCGCCGGCTGGCAGAAGCTGGGTGGGCACGGCCGTGCACGCTACCTATACGCCCTGGCGCGGCATGTCCAGAAGCACGCCCGCTTGCTGGCGGTGCTCGAGTCGCTCGACAACGGCAAGCCGATCCGCGAGACGCGCGACCTGGACGTCCCTCTCGTCGCGCGGCACCTCTACCACCACGCGGGCTGGGCGCAGCTGCTGGACGCGGAGTTCGAGGGCTACGAGCCCGTGGGCGTGTGCGGCCAGGTGATCCCTTGGAACTTCCCGCTGCTCATGCTCTCGTGGAAGGTCGCGCCAGCTTTGGCAGCGGGCAACACCGTTGTGCTCAAGCCAGCCGAGTTCACTCCGCTCACGGCGCTGGCGTTCGCCGAGTTGGCGCAGGAGGTCGGGCTCCCGCCAGGCGTGCTCAACGTGGTGACGGGCGACGGGCGCACGGGTGCGGCGCTCGTCGAGCACGACGACCTAGACAAGGTCGCGTTCACCGGCTCCACCGAGGTTGGTCGGATCATCCGCAAGGCGACGGCCGGCAAGGGCATCAAGCTCTCCCTCGAGCTCGGGGGCAAATCGCCCTTCATCGTCTTCGACGACGCGGACATAGACTCGGCGGTCGAGGGGGTAGTCGACGCCATCTGGTTCAACCAGGGCCAGGTCTGCTGCGCCGGCAGCCGCCTGCTGGTTCAGGAGTCGGTCGCCGCGCGCATGGAGTCGAAGCTCCGCGAGCGCATGGAGCACCTCCGCGAAGGGCCATCCCTCGACAAGTCAATAGACATCGGCGCGATAATCGCTCCGGTCCAGCTCGAGAAGATCGAGCGGCTCGTCGAGGAGGGCAGGGCGTCAGGAGCGACATGCTTCCAGCCGTCGTGGGCCGCTCCGCAGGAGGGCTGGTACTACCCGCCGACTCTCTTCACCAACGTCTCGCCCGCGGCGACCATCGCCCAGGAGGAGATCTTCGGGCCGGTGATCGTGAGCCTCACCTTCCGGACGCCGGAGGAGGCCGTCGAGCTGGCGAACGACACCCGCTACGGCCTGGCTGCCAGCGTCTGGACGGAGAGCGTGAACCTCGCCCTCGACATCGCGCCGCAGCTCAAGGCCGGGGTCGTATGGGTGAACTCGACGAACCTCTTCGACGCCGCTGCAGGGTTCGGCGGCTACCGCGAGTCCGGCTTCGGGCGCGAGGGCGGCCGGGAGGGCATGTACGAGTACCTGAGGCCCGCATACGAGACGGGCATGCCGGCGTACGCGCAAGAAGACCTGGCGGAGCCGGAGGGCGCGGAGGAGCTCGGCGGGCAGCCGCTCTCGAGCGGCGCCGACCCGTTCGTGGACCGCACAGCCAAGATGTACGTGGGCGGCGTGCAGAAGCGCCCAGACGCCGACTACAGCTACCCGGTGCTCAGCCCCAAGGGCGAGCGTGTAGGCGAGGCGCCGCTCGGCAACCGCAAGGACGTCCGCGACGCGGTGGAGGCCGCGCGCAAGAACGACAAGTGGGCCAAAATGACTGCGCATGCCCGCGCCCAGGTCATCTACTACGTCGCGGAGAACCTGAGCCTACGGGCGCCGGAGTTCGAGGAGCGCCTGCGCGTGATGACAGGCGCGAGCCGCAAGGCCGCAGCCGCCGAGGTCCAGGCGAGCGTCGAGCGGCTCTTCACGTACGCCGCATATGCAGACAAGTACGACGGCAACGTCCACCCGACGCCGTTCCGGAACGTGACGCTCGCGATGAACGAGCCTTACGACGTGATGGCCGTCGTGTGCCCGGACGAGGCGCCGCTGCTGGCCTTCGTGTCGCTGGCGTTCCCTGCACTGTCGATGGGCAACCGCGTCGTCGCCGTGCCGTCCGCCAGGTGGCCGCTGGCCGTCACCGACCTGTACCAGGTGCTGGACACCTCGGACCTGCCGGCCGGTGCGCTCTCGATACTGCCGGGCGTACGCGACGAGCTGGCGCAGGTCCTCGCCAGGCACGACGGCGTAGAGGCCATGTGGTACTTCGGCTCCCGAGAGGGCAGCGCCATGGTGGAGCGCGAATCCGCTGGCAACCTGAAGGCGACGTGGGTGAACAACGGGAAGAGGCGCGACTGGTTCGCTCGCGAGCAGGCGGAGGGACGCGAGTTCCTAAGGCGCTCTGTGCGCGTGAAGAACATATGGGTCCCGTACGGGGAGTAGAGGCCGGCGGCAACCGTGGCTTCATGACGAGAAGGTTAAGGCTGTGTCTCGCACCTGAGCCGTGGGGGACGCCGATTCTCAGTTTCGAGGCTTAACATCGCTGAGGCAGCGGCGCCGAAGAAAGGCGCCTCTCGTAGCAGGCCCCGACGCGAGGAGGGGCCGGGAAGGCAACGTGATGTCCAAGTTCCTGAGGATCGCGCTGGCAGCGGCGCTAGCGCTCTCGTTCACAACGGTTTTCGCGCAGGACGACGCACCCACTCCCACTGTCGAGTACACGCTCGTGGGCCAGATCGGCTCGCAGGGCTTCGAATGGGTAGGCGTCGGCGGTGACATAGACGGCGTGCGCAACCCCGAGCTCACGGCCAGCGTCGGCGACGTCGTCAAGGTGACCATCATGAGCGCGGACGGCATGGAGCACGACTTCGCCATCCCCGACCTCGAGGTCGAGACGGAACTGACAACGGGCGTCATGGAAGACGGCGCCCAGAGCGTCACGTTCGAAGTCACGGAAGCGGGTACCTTCACGTACCTGTGCACCGTCCCGGGACACGCCCTGCCGGAGTCCAACTTCGGGATGTTCGGCGACTTCGTCGTAGGCGAGTAACCCCGCCAGCAGATCCCGTCGGCACCTCTTGGTGACGACTTGGGACCCGGGCCCACCGGCCCGGGTCCTTCTCTTTGTCGCCAGCGTCGTGACGCGACCGAAGCGACTGCTAACCTCGGGGCATGACCGCGTGGACGCGCTTCGAGGACCATCTGAGAGGTGAGCTTGCCGCCGTCGCGGACGCCGGGCTCACGAAGGAGGAGCGGGAGATCGTCTCCTCGCAGGACGCCGTCATTGAGGTCGAGCTACCGGGCGGGGAGAGGTTGCAGGCGCTCAACCTGTGCGCCAACAACTACCTGGGCCTGGCCAACCACCCGGACGTCGTACTGGCCGCGCAGAGGGCGGCAGAGGAGCACGGCTTCGGCATGGCGTCCGTCAGGTTCATCTGCGGCACGCAGGACGTGCACCTGGAGCTCGAGCGGCGTCTTGCTGACTACCTTGGCACGGACGACGCGATCCTCTACTCGTCATGCTTCGACGCGAACGGCGGGCTGTTCGAGACGTTGCTCGGCCCGGAGGACGCAGTCATTTCGGACGCGCTCAACCACGCGAGCATCATCGACGGCATAAGGCTGTGCAAGGCGAAGCGCTTCCGCTACTCCAACAACGACATGGAGGACCTGAGGAGGCAGCTGCAGGCCGCGCAGGACGCCCGCTTCAAGCTGATCGCCACCGACGGGGTCTTCTCGATGGACGGCGTTGTCGCCGACCTGGAGGCGATATGCGACCTTGCAGACGAGTACGGCGCCCTCGTGATGGTCGACGATAGCCACGCGGTCGGGTTCGTCGGGGAGCGTGGCCGCGGCAGTCACGAGCACGCCGGCGTGATGGGTCGAGTCGACATCATCACCGGCACGCTCGGCAAGGCGCTCGGCGGCGCCTCCGGCGGATACACGGCCGCGAGGCAGGAGATCGTCGACTGGTTACGGCAGCGCAGCCGGCCTTACCTGTTCTCCAACTCACTGTCGCCGATCGTCGCGGCGGCTTCTATCGCGGTGCTCGACATGCTCGAAGGCTCGGCCGACCTGAGGGAACGGCTGCGCGAGAACAGCGCGTACTTCCGCGGGGCGATGCTCTCTGCCGGCTTCACGCTGGCCGGGGCAGACCACCCCATCATCCCGGTGATGATCGGCGACGCTGCGCTGGCGGCCCGCATGGCGGATCGGCTGCTGCACGAAGGGCTGTACGTCGTCGGGTTCTCTTACCCGGTGGTCCCGAAGGGAGAGGCGCGCATACGCACGCAGATGTCGGCGGCACACACGCGCGAGCAGCTGGAAGGCGCGGTCGATGCCTTCACACGCGTGGGCCGCGAGCTCGGGGTCATCGCGTGAGACGCTTCGCTACCAGGTCGTCGAGCGTCGCGCAGACGCGCCGAGCCAAGGCCTTCACGCTGCGCCGCGACCGTTGATCATGGCTGGCCGGACGATGCGAGCGCTCTCCAAGCTCGAGCCGCGCGAGGGCATATGGAAGATCGACGCGCCGGTGCCGAACGTGGGCCACAACGACGTCCTGATACGCGTGAAACGGGCCAGCCTCTGCGGGACCGACGTGCACATATACAACTGGGACGCCTGGTCTCAGAGGACGATCCCCATCCCGCTCATCACCGGGCACGAGTACGTAGGGGTCATCGAGGAGGTGGGCTCCGAGGTCGCGGGCCTGGCGCCGGGCGACCGCGTGGCGGGTGAGGGGCACATAACGTGCGGCCACTGCCGCAACTGCCGCGCCGGGCGCAGGCACCTGTGCCGCAACACCGTGGGCGTCGGGGTGCAGCGGCAAGGGGCGTTCGCCGACTTCATCTCGCTCCCTGCGTCCAACGCGTTCAAGCTGCCGGACTCGATCCCTGACGAGGTGGCCGCGATAATGGACCCTCTAGGGAACGCCGTGCACACCGCGCTGACGTACGACCTGGTGGGCGAGGACGTACTCATCACCGGCGCCGGCCCTATCGGGTTGATGGCGTCGGCCATCGCCCGCTTCGTGGGCGCCAGGCACGTCGTCGTGACCGACGTGAACCCGGCGCGGCTTGCGATGGCGTCTGCCATGGGCGCGACACTGGGCGTTGACGTATCGCAGGGCGGAGAGGTGCTGCGCGGGGTGATGCGCGACCTGGGTATGACGGAGGGCTTCGACGTCGCTCTCGAGATGTCGGGCTCGCCGAGCGCCTTTGCGGACATCATGAGCACCGTCATCCACGGCGGCAAGATCGCTCTCCTCGGCATACCCAACCGGCCCATCGCCATCGACTGGAACGACGTCATCTTCAAGGGGCTCACCCTGCAGGGCATATACGGGCGCCAGATGTTCGAGACCTGGTACAAGATGGTCGCCCTGCTGCAGGCCGGCCTCGACGTGAGGCCCGTCATCACGCACAGGTTCGCGGCGGACGACTTCCAGGACGCGTTCGACGTGATGCGCGAGGGGCGTTCCGGCAAGGTCATCCTCGACTGGAGCTGACTCCCGCCTTGCGCTCCGAACCCGGCAGGCGGCATCCTTGGCGCGTGCGCCTCATACTGCTGGTAGCGGCGTTGGCGGCTTCGTTGGCGGCGTGCAACGCGCCCCAACCGCCGAAGACGGCAACGCCTGCGCGCATCGGCATCCGCAGCGTGGATGGCGCGGCCGAGTTCTACGACAGCCGGACGGGAGCGAAGTTCGTCCCGCGCGGCCACAACTTCGTGAAGTTCACGTTCTCGCCGGACCCCGTGAACGGCCCCGGCACGTTCGACATGGTGCTCGCGACGAGCCGCTACGACGAGGCCGAGTACAGAGCCGACTTCGAGGCCATGCGGGCGCTCGGCTACAACGTCGTGCGCGTGATGCTGGAGACCTGCGGCGCTCTCGACTGCATCTACCCGGAGGACGGCACCGGCCGGGGGCTGAGCGGCCCTTACCTTGACAACGTAGCCGCGCTGCTCGAACTGGCGGCCGAGGAGGACATGTACGTCTGGCTGACCTCCAACACGCTGCCCGACATCGGTTACTACTCCCAGCAGGGCTACAGCGGCGCGACCGAGCTGATCTCGGAGAGCCAGGCGCATCTGTTGGGCGAGTCAGGCATGCAGGCGTACCGGGAGTACTTCACAGATCTCTTCACCGGGCTCATCGCGCGCGACGCTCGTCTGGACCGCATGTTCTCGTTCTCGATACGCAACGAGCACTGGTACGACCTGAGGGAGAAGCCGTGGACGCTGACCGAGGGGTTGGTCACGCCCGCCAACGGCCAGACATACGACCTCTCCGATCCGGCGGACCACCGGCGTCTGGCCGAGGAGAGCCTCATCCACTTCGTGGACGAGATGGTGCCGGTCATCAAGGAGCTAGCGCCCACAGCCCTCGTGTCCATAGGGTTCTTCGCGCCCAACGAGCCGGTCGAGTGGCGGCCGGGCGACTTCAAGCTCGTGCACACATCGCGCGTGCTGCGCGAGTCGAGCGCAGACTTCTTCGACCTGCACTCCGGCCCGGCCCCGTTCGGGTTCACCGTCGACGAGGTCCAGGTCCAGTACGACGCCGTCGGCATCGAGGACAAGCCGCTCGTCGTCGGGGAGCTGGCCGGCTTCAAGGACCCGTACCCGTCGATCTACGTAGCGGCGCAGGACATGGCGGACTGGCAGACCGACACCTGCCTGGCCGGCTACGACGGCTGGCTCACCTGGCACTGGGAGGGCGACGACGTGGAGGGCCTGTGGGGCTCGGACGGCACGGTCGTGGGCGAGGCGCTCGCCCCCGCGCTGCATCCGGACCCTTGCGCGACGGTCGTCGTGCCCAACCCCAACCTCGCGTTCGAGAGACCTGTCACCGCCTCGACCGAGCTGCCCGGCGAGCCGGCCGAGAACGCGGTCGACGGCACCGGCATGCAGTGGGGTTCCGGCGTCGACGCGCCGCAGCACATCGAGATCGACCTGGGCGAGAGCACCACGGTGGGCACCGTCCTGCTCAAGGTCGCTCAGTTCCCGGAGGGCACAACGGTGCACCAGATCTACGGCGGGCTCACCAGCCCGGCCGACACGCTGCTGCACACGTTCGCTGAGGAGACGGCGGAGGGCGACGTGCTGCGGGTCGACTTCCCGGCTCCGGTGGAGCTGCGCTACCTGCGCGTGTTGACGACGAGCAGCCCCTCGTGGGTGGCGTGGCAGGAGATCGAGGCGTACGCCCCGGGCTTGGCTCCCTGAGGGGCACCTAATACCGCGACACGCCAAGTAGCGGTCCTCACATCGACAGGTAGGAAGCCCTTACCTCGGGGTCGTCCAGCAGCTGGGCGCCCGTGCCCTCCTTGCGGACCTCGCCGTTCTCGAGCACGTATGCGCGGTCGGCGATGCGCAGCGAGCTGAGCACGTTCTGCTCGACGAGGAGCACGGTCACGCCCTCGTCCCGAACCTGCTGCAACGCCCTGAAGACGGCCGCGGACAGAGCAGGGGAGAGCCCGATGCTGGGCTCGTCGACCAACAGCAGCTTCGGGTCGCTCATCAGCGCTCGTCCGATCGCCAGCATCTGACCCTCACCGCCGGAGAGCGTGCCGGCGAGCTGGCGCTCGCGCTCGGCGAGGCGTGGGAAGAGCTGGTAGACGAAGTCCCGGTTGCGTCTGACAGCCGCGCGAGCGTGGGGGATGTACTCGGCACCGCTCTCGAGGTTCTCGCGCACCGTCATGAGCGGGAAGAGCTGCCTTCCCTCAGGCACGTGGCCGATGCCGCCCTTGACGATCCTGGCGGGGGACATCCCGCTGAGGTTCCGCTCGCCGAAAGCGATCACCTTGCCGGCGCGCACCGGCAGGAGGCCGCTTACAGCCCGCAGCAGCGTTGTCTTGCCCGCGCCGTTGGCGCCGATGATCGTCACCAGCTCGCCATCGTCGACGTGCAGGTCAACGTCCCACAGCACCGTGATCTTGCCGTACCCGGCGCGCATGCCCATGACGTCCAGGACGCGGCTCATGCCACGCCTCCGGGGCCGCTCTGAGCGTCCCCCGTCGCGGAGCCCACTCCCAGGTCATCGGCCGCCGCACCGCCCAGGTAAGCCTCTATCACGCGCGGGTTCGAGGTCACCTCGGCGTAGCTTCCGTGCGCCAGCTCCCTGCCGTAGTCCATGACCAGGACGCGGTCAGCCAGGTCACGCACGACGGGCATGACGTGCTCGATGAACACGATGGTGACGCCGTCGTCGCGCACGCTCCTCACCAGCTCTACTGCCTCCCTCGCCTCGGCCGGCCGCAGGCCGGCCATAACCTCGTCGAGGAGCAGCACCTTGGGCGCCGTCGCGAGGGCGCGGGCGATCTCGAGACGCTTCTCCTGCAGCAGGTTGAGGTCCTCGACGGGCGCGTCGCGTAGCGGCTCGAGCCCGGTGCGCTCGAGGGCGGCCGCCACGCGGCTCTCCGCCACCGCAGCCGAAACGCCCCTCTCACCGAACAGTCCGCCCACCATGAGGTTCTCCTCCACGGTCATCTCGGGGAACGGCTGCACGACCTGGAAGGCCCGACCAAGGCCCAGGTGACAACGCTGGTACGTGGCGAGCCTGGTCACGTCGTCACCGTCCAGGTAGACGCGGCCTGCGCTGGGTTCGAGGAGGCCGGAGAGGAGGTTCAACGTTGTTGTCTTGCCGGCACCGTTCGGTCCGATGATCGCGAAGATCTCGCCGCGTTGGACGGCGAAGGTCAGGTCTTGGACCGCGGCAAGGCCGCCGAAGTTGCGGCCCAGGCCCTCGGCGCGGAGGATCGGGTCAGCCACCGCGCCCACCTGCGCCTTCTGCCCTGGCGGCGGCGACGTCGGCCCGGCCGCGGCGCCTCGTCAGCCGTCTGAACAGGCCTACCAGGCCGCGCGGCATGAACAGGATAGAGACGACGAGGACCAGGCCGTAAGCGACCAGGTAGCCGTCCGAGAGCGTCCGTTTCAGCGTCTCCTCGACGCCCGAGAGGACGCCGGCGGCGAGTATGGGCCCGACGGTCGTGTAGAGGCCGCCGAAGATGGGGGTGACCAGCGCCAGCACGGTCGTGTGGACGGAGAAGGTGGAGTCGGGGTTGACGCTGCCGAAGCGGTGGGCCTCGATCGCGCCCAGCATGCCGACGATCACGGAGGAGATCACGAAGGCGACGAGCTTCATGCGGGCCGGGTTGACCCCCATGACGCCCGCGACGAACTCGTTGGTCCGGACGGCCGTGAACGCGTTCCGTAGCCGTGACCTCTGGATGAGCAGCGACACGACGATCGCGACCGCCAGCAGACCAAGGTACACGAGGAAGTACCCCTGGTTGCGCAGGTATGCGACCTCCCAGCGCTCCATCTCGCCGGCTATGAACTGCGGCCGGAAGAGGGGCGGCAGGTTCGTCCCGACCGAGCCGCCGGTGATCCCGAAGGGCATCAGCTTGACGACGGTCTTGAGCACCTCGGCGAAGGCCAAGGTGGCGATGGCGAAGTAGATGCCGTATAGGCGCAGCGTGGCTGCTCCGAGGGCCAACGCCAGCACGCCCGCGATGATCCCGCCGAGCGGGATGCCCATCCACAACGGCGCGCCGGTGAGCTTGAGGAGCACGGCGGCGGAGTACGCGCCGGCGCCGTAGAAGGCGGCGTGCGCCAGCGAGAGCTGTCCCGTGCGGGCCACCAGGTCCCACGTGAGCGCCAGAATGGCCAGCCCCACGGCGCGTATGCCGAGGGAGAGGTAGCTGACGGACGCCTGCCCGTACGCGGACCTGAGCATCGCCGGCAGTAGCGCCAGGACGGCGATGAACACGGCAGCCGCCAGCAGGTCGATCCAGGCTCCGCCTCTCCTCATGTCCTTCTCCAGGACCGGTAGACGAGGGTGAAGAGGATGATGGCGAAGAAGACAGCGTTGCGCAGCGAGTCGCCGTTCGGCATGAGGGTCGCGACCAGCGACTCGGCAAGGGCCACGACGAGCGCGGCGACGACGATGCCGCGGATGTTGCCGAGGCCGGCCAACACGACGATCGCGAAGGCCTTGAGCGTGAACCCCAGTCCGACCGTCGGAGTCGGCGACTGGATGACCGCGATCATGACGCCACCGATGCCGGCCAGCAGCGCAGAGAGGCCGAAGGCGACGAGGTAGACGCGGTTGACCTCGAGCCCGACCAGGCCGGCGCCGATGCGGTTCTGGGCGACGGCACGCATGCCGCGTCCAAGCGGCGTGCGCGCGAGCATCAGGTAAAGGCCGCCGACGAGGATCACCGAGATGACGAAGCTGCCAAGGGGGACCAGCCCCACGCTGACGCTGCCGAGCTGCAGGCCTATGGCGCGGTACGGCACGTTCCCGATGGAGCGCGGGTCGCCGCCCCAGATCATCAACGCCAGGTTCTGCAGGACGATGCCAATGCCGAACGTCAGCAGCATCTGGTTGAGCTCCGGCGCCTTCAGCACGAAGCGGATCGTAGATAGGTAGAGGATGGCGCCGATGACGAAGAGCGCCGGCGCCACGAACAAGATAGACAGCAGCGGGTCCACCCCGAAGCTGACGAAGAGCT
>CAZMFX010000041.1:0-21496 GCA_964565625.1 uncultured bacterium | reverse complement strand
CCGACCCCATCGTCCCGAACGATGTGCGCTACCAGGCTGCGCTACGCCCCGACGCGAATAGCAAGTCTACTTGAACGCCGAGGCAAGCGGCAACCTTCCGGGACTCAGACGCTCGCTTCGGCCGTCGCGGGCCGAGCGGGTGTCTTCTCCTCCCTCACTCCTCGAACCAACCGACGCGGCCGATGGCGGCCTGGACAGCGTCCGGGTCGAAACCTCGCCGACCAAGGAAGGCCCGCGCCTTCGCCTCCGCGCGCCTGAGCCACATGGACCTCTCGTAGTCGTCGTCACCGCTCGGCGGGTCTGTCGGCTCGTAGCGCCATGCGTTCTTGCGCAGCAGCTCGGTGGCGGCGTTCTCTTGCTGCTCGGAGCTCAACGCCTCGACGTGAGGTGTGAGCACCTCCTCTTCGACACCGCGCCTCAGCAGGTCGCGGCGCAGCGCGAAGCGCCCGTGCGTTGCGCTCCGGCCCTCGACGAAGCGCCCGGCGTACGCCGCATCGTCGACCAACCCCAGCTCCCCTAGCCGCGCGAGGAGCTCGTCGGCCGTTGGCGCGTCGACCTTCCTGCGCGCCAGTTTCTGCCTCAACTGCTCGACCGTGTACGCCTGGCGGCCCAGCAGGTCCAGCAGGTACTCCCACGCCCTGTCTCGCCCCATCGGCTCGCGTGTGGCCCGCCTCGTGCGGTCCTGACGCTCCCCGCCCATCACTTGAGGACCTTCACCGGGTCCAGACGGGCGGCCCGGCGGGCGGGGAAGATGCCGGCCAGGACGCTGGTGGCGAGAGAGACTGCGCATACCCACAGGATGTCGAACGGCTGTACCTCTACGGGCAGTTGCGTGATGAAGTACAGGTCTCCCGGGAGAGGGAACGGCTGCACGCGGAAGTATGTCGCGACCGCCAGGCCGAGCAGCGCCCCGAGCGCGGTTCCGGCGGCCCCGAGCACGAAGCCCTCTAGCACGAAGACGGATACCACCTGTCGCTCCGAGGCGCCGAGCGCCCTGAGGATCCCGATCTCCTCCGTCTTCTCCGCGACGGTAAGCACCAGGACGTTCGCGATGCCGAAGGCCGCCACGACGACTATGAGGAACACGACGACGCCGATGACGGCTTTCTGCAGCCTGAGCTGACTGATGAGGCTCGCGAAGAGGCTCTCCCAGGTTATGGGCCTGAGGGAGAACCTCTCCGCCAGATCGAGGCCGACCGCCTGGGCGCGCGTGGGCTCGGCGACGCGCACGTGGTAACCGGAGATGCGACCGGGCGCGTCCATGTAGTCCTGGAGGGCGCCGAGCGACAGGTAAGAGGTGACGGCGTCGATGAGCTCGTTGCCCACCCTGAACGTCCCGGCCACGGTGAAAGTCGCGGTGGCTCCAGAGATGTCGCGCATCATCACCTCGTCGCCTACGCGCACGCCGAGCTGCTGGGCGAGCGAGCCGCCGAGCACGATGCCGCTCTCGCTGGCGAGCGCCTCTGCCTGCTGCTCCAGGACCGGGAGGTCGAGCACGGCCGCCTCGCGTACCGTGTCGATGCCGACGACCTGTGTGAACCCTTGCCTGGCGCTCACGCCGAGCGAGGCGCTCGCGCGCCTGGCTATCAGAGCCTGCGTGCTGAGGAACGGGGCGGCCGCAGTGACGCCTGGGGAGCTGGCCACGTCCTCCAGGACGCCGGGATCGCTCTGAAGCGTGTCGCCCGGCAGGTAGCTCTGCAGCGTCACCATCGGGGTGGCCCGCAAGGTGCTGGTGACTAGCTCGTCTATGAAGCCGTTCGTCAGAGAGAGCGCGACGATCAGCACGGCGACGCCGACGGCCACGCCCGCGACCGTGAGGCCGGACTGAAGCATCCGCCTGCGCACGTGCTTGAAGGCCAGGTAGGGGACGAGCGGTCGGCTCACTCCGGGCAGGCTATACGGCGAGGGGCCGGGCGCGCCATAGCAGACGGCAATCGCCCGGGTGGAGAGCGAGAGGAGAAGACCTGTCTACTGCAGCGCCGCTGTGGGGGACCTGCGCATGGCGAGAAGTTGCGGGGTGGCCTCGAAGTCGCTCGCGAGGACGTCCGACAGCTCGGGACCGTTGCGCCCGTAGCGGACGACCTCGACGCCGATCTTCCTCACGCCCCAGCTTATCGCCGTCGCGTACTCGGGGAACCACACGTCCAGCTGCTGCGCCTTGCGGGAGTGCATCGTGTCTTCGACGATGAACAGGCCCTGCGAGTCGAGCATGTGCTGGAACGCTCCCGCCCCCCGGCCCGTGTAGTAGCTGCCCAGGTCCTGAAGACGGATGAGCGAGCCGTACGGGATGCTGTCACCGAGAAGGTCACGGCTCACGGCGACGATCCCGAAGCGCGTCCGCGCGCCCGTCGCGGTGACGAAAGGCGTGGAGTCCGTCTGGCTGGAAAGCGAGTTGTAACCGGTAGCGCGCAGCACGTAGCGCGGGTTCGCCTCGGGTCCTACGTTGACGGAGAACCTGGCGTCCGGCTCTGCTGGCGTGTCCCGGATCATGGCGCGCGGTTCGATGGAGAGCGCTACCGGGCCGTTGGCAGAGTCGATGGCCGCCGGTTCGCGAGGCGCGCTGAAGGCTGTGATGAGGGCGGTGATCACCAGGCCGAGCGCCAGGAGCTTACCGCTGATGTGCAAGGCCACAGAGCCCTCCCAACCAGCAAAAGATAACACCTTCACATGAGAGTCCCGGCGGTCAGAGGTAACGTGTTCGTTTCGCTGGTTCTCATCTCCTCGTTCCCAGCGCGCGGAACACGTCGGGCCATCTTTGCCGTCAAGCCGCCGGCCGTCGCCTGTGTGTGGCCCGGTCCGGCGGGTTACCCTGCCCTGAGTCTGCCGGCCCCTTGCCGGCGAGGAGAATCACGAGAGAGTGCTGCCGCTCCCTGGCCTGATGGCCATGCCGACCGTCCTGCTGAACGCGGGCCTTAGCCTCGTCCGCGAGGGCGGGATCGCCGCACTCGGCACCGACCGGATCGCGGCCTTCGTCCCCATGTTCGACGAGGAATCGGGGGCCGAGAAGGCGCTCAGGTCGCTCCTTGACCAGTCCGAACCTGTCGACGAGGTAGTCGTCAGCATCAACGGCGGTACTGACGCTACGCCGGAGGTCGTCGAACGCACGCTCAGGTCACTCGGCTACGAGGCCTGGGCGCACGGCTCTAGAGACGGCGGCGAGCTGACCCGTTGGCGTAGCCGGGGCGCTGGCACCAAGGTGACGGTGGTCAGGTACTCCCGGCCGACCGCCAAGGCAAGCAGCCTCAACCGTGCCGTGCAGAGCGGACTCATCACCGCCGAGCGCGTGCTGGTGCTCGACGGCGACACGGTGTTGTCCCGAGGGTTCGCCGCCGCGATGAGGCGGTCGTTCTACCGTCTGCGCTACCTCCGGTCACGAGACGGCAGCCATGGGTACGTCCTCGAGGACTTCGCGCTGCAGTCCGGTGCCGTCCGGTCCTTACCGGGGTCGACACTGCAATCCGGTCTCATAGCCGCCGGCCGTGACGCCGAGTACGCGTTCTCGGCTGTCGTGAGGAGCGGCCAGTGCGCGAGGGTCGGGACGAACGGGGTCATGGGCCGCTCCCGTCTCTTCACCGTCGTCGGCTGCGGCTTCGTCGCCAGGTCGGACGCCTTCCCCATGCCTGCAGACACGCTGACGGAGGACCACGACCTGACCCTCTGCGCGCAGAACATGCAGGAGAGCGAGGAGAGGACGACCGCAGCAGCGCTCGACGCTCGCGGCCATCGCCTGCTCGTCGGCGGGAGGAGAAGGCCGCTGTCCGCCATCATCGGCCCGACGACGCCCGTCGTCATAAGGCGCAGCGGCAACGCGAGGTTCGTGCCCGGTGCCGTGATGCGCACGGAGGACCCGCCCCGGGTCGGCGGGTTCCTCAGGCAGGTCGAGCGTTGGAACGGTGGCGGCCTCGAGAACGCACTGAAGCGCCTCCCGGCCACAGGCAACGGCCGCTTGCGGGCCAACGTCGCGTTCGCGGTCGCTTCCGCGCAGGTGGAGAACGCCGTCGGCCTGTTCCTCGCGCTCTTGCTGCCAGCGTTGCTCGGCGTGCGTTACGCGATGCCGGGCAGCGACCTGCCTGTCGCCGCCCTCGCCGCCTGGCTGGGGATAGACGTGCTCGCCAGCCTCCTCATGGTCGTCGCGGGCGCCAGGCGACTGGGGGACAAGTGGTCGAGAGCCTGTCTCGTCGCTGTGCGAGGTGTGTTTCCGCTGCTGGTGATGCGGGCGCTCGGCGCGCTCGCGTTCGTGACGGCCGCCACGCGCGTGCTGCCCCACTTCGCGGGATCCAGCATCCGCCGGCGCTCCGGCGAGGTCCTCGTGTACGTCCAGCGCACCTGGGCCAGGCCGAGGGGCACGGTGGCGTCTGCAGCGCACCTGCGGACGGCCGGCGTCGCGGCCAGCGTCCTGCTCGTCGGCATGTCCGTGTTCGTGTTCGCCGTCCACGGCGCTCGGGCGTACATGAGCTCGAACGACACCTGGCGCTACGTGTACGGGTCTCCGCGCCTCGATCAGGAGGACTTCGAGCTGCTGCCCGTGTCCGCGACCGGCAGGGTGCATACGGTGCTGTCGTCGCCGTCGTCCGGTTCGGGCGCGTCGCACGGCTGGTTGTCGCCGTTCTGCCCTCCTGCCGCCGTGGCCGGCTGGTCCGGTGATGGCGCTTCTCACCAGGGCCTCGCATCCGACCGCGATTACGAGCCGCTCAGCCCTTGGGGCGTCCTCATGCTCGGCCGCTTGGTGCCGCTGCTGTCGCACCTCGAGGAGGCGGCAACGGCGTACGGCCTCGACCCGGGGTTCTTCCTTCAGGTGCTGCTCAACGAGTCGTACCTCGACCCGTTGGCCCGGGGCCCGACGAACGACATCGGGCTGGCTCAGCTGACGTCCGACGCACTCACGCTCGTCTCCGCCGCCTCCGCGGACCCGGACAGCCTGCTCAGGAACCGGGAGCTGTTCGACGGGGCCGCCAGCGCCTTCGACCCGGAGTTCTCGCTGTGCGCTGGCGCGGCGAAGCTCGCGTGGGCGGCATCCCAGCCGGGCGGGCGCGACCCGGAGGTGGCTTACGCCCGCTACATAAACCCGTTCGATGGCGTGAGGGACGGGGCCGTGGCGCCCACGCATCTCGAGCCCGTCGCCGCCATGACGCAGCTGGGCGAGCTGGTCGGGCGCCTTGCTGCGGTCGTCGAGGAGTACAGGGAGGACCCGACGCTGGTGACGCGTGAGGAGCGCGAGCTCCTTGACGTCTCCGCGGGCGTTGGCCGGAGGCGCCTGAGCGTAAGGGACGCCTACGACGAGGTCGCGGCGCTGGTGGCGGAGTTCGAGATCGACGACAGGGGCTTCTACGAAGCGGTGTTGGGCGAGCTTTACGGCCCCGGCGGCGAGCTGCCGGACGTCACGGGGCAGTTCGCAGTCGCGCCACGACTCCGCTGACTGAGACGACGAGCGCCTCTCCTCTCGGCCCGATGGCGACCTCCGTTATCGGCAGGTCCGTGTCGAGCAGCTCGGTGACCGCGCCAGTTGCCAAGTCAAGTGACCAGATCCTGCCGACAACGAAGTCAGCGAAGAGGTACGTACCTTGGGCCGTGCCGTCCTCCAGGACGACGCCTCCCGTGACTGCCTGACCCCCGAGCGGGTCCAGGGCCAGGTGGCCGTAAACGTGTATGGGGGCGACGTACGGGGTCTCCTCGCACGTCTCGTCTACCAGGCCGGGAGCGTCCGGGTAGCGCTGGCACTCGAACCCCTCGCGGCGTGGCCAGCCGTGGTCGCCGCCTCTCTCGACGACGTTCACCTCCTCCCAGCGGTCGTTGCCGACGTCAACGAGGATGACCTCTCCGCTTACCGGGTGGAAGGTGAACTTCCAGGGGTTCCTGAAGCCGTAAGCGTAGATCTCGGGCCTGGCGCCGTCGCGGCCCGTGAACGGGTTGTCCGGCGGGATCCCGTACGGCTGTCCGACAGGGGCGCCGCTTACGTCCAGGCGAAGCAGCTTGCCACGGAGCGTGCTCAGGTCCTGCGAGGAGAACGGGCGCTCGTGGAGGAACCTGTTGGAGCTCTCGCCGTTCCCGACGCTCACCCACAGCATGCCGTCCGGTCCGAAGAGCACCTTTCCGCCGAAGTGGAACGGCTCCGGCATCGGCACGCGCAGCAGCTCCATCTCGGCCCCGGCGGAAGCGCTGCGCCTCTCATCGTCGAAAGGGAACGCCGAGACGACGAGGTCGCCCGTGTCGCGCTCCGCGAAGGCGGCCACCAGCCACCTCGGCCTGTCGGCCGTCGCCGCTGCTGCAGCGGGCTCGAGTGTGACGCCGTAGAAGCCCTGCTCGCCATGCAGGGCGGTGACCCGCGGGGTGAGGTCGAGCACCGGCGCGTCCCTTACGGCGCCGTCAACGAGGAGGAAGACCCGGCCCTCGAGCGAGGAAAGCAGCATGGCGCCGTCCTCGAGCGTCAGCAGGGAGACCGGCTTCTCGAGGCCCTCGTAAAGGACGTCCAGCGTGTACGAGTTCTGCGCGGCGGCCGTGGTCGCCAGCACGGGCAGGACGAAGAGCGAGCGGAGGAGAAGATGAGCGATACGCGTCAACGCCCGCCCAGCATAGGCTCGGGCGGGCGAGGCTTGCCGTGCCGACCTTTCGGGCTCGCTACTCCGAGGCTAGCTCTGCCCTGCGCAGGCCCCTCCTGAAGGCGTCGGCGACGTCCTCGTCCGCAACCATCCTCCAGTCCGCCTCCTTGTGCTCGTCGAACCAGACGATCGCTTCCAGTCGGGAGAATGACGGGCTCTCCAGCATCGCCTCTACCCACGCCGCCTTGTCACCGCCCTCTGCCGAAGTTGACATCTCTGCGAACCATACGGGCTGCTCTCCCAGTGCCGTTATGCGGTCGTAGCCCGAGGCGAAGACCTCCTCGAACGACCGCCATGCCGTCCATGGCCGGGTCGTGCCCCAGTTGTAGCCGTCGAGCGCTAGCACGTCCACGACGTCATCGCCCGGGTAGTAGAGCTCCATGCGGTTCGACTCGACGCGCGGCGAGTCCGTGACGTTGGGGCTGAAGACCCACCGCACGTTGTCCGCGCCCTCGAAGTCGAATATCGCGACGATGCGCCGCCAGGCGGCGCGGAACGTCTTCGGGTCGCCGTTCCACGGTACCCAGTCACCGTTCATCTCGGGGAACGGCCGCAGGTAGACCGGCACTCCCGTGCTCGCCAGGTCGACCGCCCAGCGACGGATGTACTCGTCCCTGTCGCCGGCCGCGATCTCCTTCATGGAGACGCGGTGCGGCTGCCAGCTGATGAGCGGGTACCGGCCGGCGGCGGCGACGGCCACCACCATCTCCGGGTACGCCTCGTTGCGCCAGTTCGTGAACCAGTGCACGACGTCGAGCCGCTGGCCGAGCTGCGCCTCCAGGTCGAGGACGGGATCCATGCCCTGCCACACGCCGCCGTACGTGAAGGCGCCCACCATCACCCTGTGGGCGAGCGGCAGGCCGGCGTCGTCGACGACGAGCATGGGGGTCGAAGCGTGCTTGGTGCCGCCGGGGTCAGCCGAGGCCACGCCGGGCAGAGCGAACAGGAGCACGGCCAGTAGTCGGGATAAGGACGATCGCCGGAAACGCTTGGCAGGGAGGTGGAAAGTAAACGAACTCAACCGGCGATCGCCCTCTCGGGCGCTCGACCGGTGCCGTCAGTGGTGCACGCTCTTCAGAACCGCGTGAGTCCGGTCCTATCGGCGTACTTGGCCGGTTGCGCTACTGGCTCCACCTGTCCCAAGCGCCCAAGTGCAGGACAGGCTTCACAGCCTCCAAGGGGTGCGAGGACTTCGCCTCGCAGAGAGAATGGTAGCCCAAGCACCTGTCCGGCCGGGGTGAACCACCTCACGATGCGCTCACGAGACGACTGCTTCCGGCCCGGCCGCAGGGCCCTGGTACGATGGCGGGCCGTGCCTGATGACCCTGAAGCTCAACAGGCCGCGCTCGGGGAGCGGCGGTTCGGCTTCGCCGTCGACGCGCAACTAGGGGAGGCCCGCCTCGGCGTGCTGAGCACCCCGCACGGCGAGGTGAGAACCCCTGCGTTCGTCGCGGTCGGGACCCAGGCGACCGTGAAGAGCGTGACGCCAGAGGCGGTCGCCGACACCGGAGCGCAGCTGCTCTTCGCGAACACGTACCACCTGTACCTTCGGCCCGGCGCCGACGTCGTCGCTGCCCACGGCGGCCTGCACCGCTTCATGAACTGGGACAGGCCGCTGCTCACCGATTCGGGCGGCTTCCAGGTCTTCTCGCTGGGCGCGTCCATCGAGCACGGCGTTGGGAAGGTGGCGAGCATCTTCCCTGGCGAGGCCGGAGGGCAGCAGAGGCAGGTAGGCAAGGGTCTCGTCAAGGTGGGGGAGGACGGCGTCCAGTTCCGCAGTCACATCGACGGCTCAACCCACGTGTTCACGCCAGAGCGTTCGATCGAGCTCCAGAGGCAGCTGGGAGCCGACATCGTGCTGGCGTTCGACGAGTGCACCAGCCCGTTGCACGACGAGGCTTACACCGGCGCGTCGATGGAGCGGACGCACCGGTGGGCGCTGCGCAGCCTCGAGACGTTCGAGGGCTCGGCGCCGCTTCACGGCTATGAGCAGGCGCTATACGGCATCGTCCAGGGCGGCGCGTTCAGGCGCCTTCGGGAGCAGAGCGCCCGCTTCATCGGCGGGATGCCGTTCCATGGCATCGCGATCGGCGGCAACTTGGGGAAGGGGCACGACGAGATGAACGCGGTGCTCGAGTGGACGGTCCCTCTGCTTCCACGTGACAGGCCGCGTCACCTCCTCGGCATCGGCGACGTGGCAGGCGTCTTCTCGGCCGTGGAGCGTGGCGTAGACACGTTCGACTGCGTCATGCCGACGAGGAGCGCGCGGGCCGGGGCGCTGCTCACGGTAGGCGCGGAGGCGGAGGACACACGGTCGAAGACGGGCGCGAACGCTGGCCACAGGCTGAACATAAAGAACGCCCGCTTCGCCGAAGACACGCGGCCCGTGGAGGAGGGATGCGACTGCTACACGTGCGCCAACTACAGCCGCGCGTACCTAAGGCACCTGTTCAAGGCCGACGAGCAGCTGGGCCAGCAGCTCGCGACGATCCACAACCTGAGGTTCATGTCGCGGCTGCTCGATAGCATCCGGAGCGCCATCGCGGGCGGCACGCTGGCAGACCTGCGCACCGAGGTCCTCGGGTCTTCCTAGAAGCTCTTCTCTATGAGGTCGATGACGGTGCCGTCCTGCGTCTGGAACCGCACTATGCCGACCGTCGGCACGAAGTAGATGTCCAGAACCGTCTGACCGCCGTTGCTCGTGAGCGTCGTCTGTCGTATCTGCAGGGCGTTGAACCTGCCCGCCGGCGTGGCGACGCCCCTCAGCCCCAGCACCTCGGCAGAGAGGGTCAGGTCGAAACCGGCAAGCGAGGTCGTGCCGGTCCACGACATGCCGGGCTCGAGCGGCGCGGCGGGGTAGACGACGAGAGCAGGCTGGTACTGGTAGACCTGCCCGCCCGCGGCCGATCCGTGGCTGAAGACGCCTTCTGCCGTGTACTCGAGGTAGTCCTCGGAGACCGGCATGCCCTCGAAGTAGTGCGTCAACACCATCAGCTGACGTCCATCCAGCTCGCGCGGGCCGGACATCGACTGCGTCTCACCTGACGAGTACGTCCAGCTCATGCCCGGCTCGGACGGGTAGTAGTCCTGAGCCACCCCGGTGGCGGCCAGCGCGAGGAGGACCGTGACTGCCAGACGCGTGACGATGACGGGGAAGCGGGTGGCCTCGTGGCACGCCGCGGCAGACGGGAACCTCATGACTCCTCCTGGCTAAGCTCGCCGGCACGCCTCGTAGCTTCTTCGACAGCGTCGATGAGCGCGAACCGTAGCCTGTGCCGCTCGAGCGTGCGCACGCCAGCGATGGCTGTGCCGCCCGCGGACGAGACCTCGTCCTTCAGCTCGCTCGGATGCCTGGTCTCCAGCAGCCTGGCGGAGGCGAGCAGCACCTGCCGCGCCAGGTCACGTGCGAGTCGCCGATCGAGCCCGACGCGCACACCGCCGTCGGCGAGCGCCTCGGCGACGAGCGCCGCGTACGCTGGACCGGAGCCGGCCATGCCGGTGAAGGCGTCGAACTGTTCCTCGCGGACGTCGTAGACGCTGCCTACGGCGCCGAAGAGGGAGCGTGCCATCGCCACGTCCTCCACGGTTGCATCCGGGAGCGCCGCGAGCGCCGTGGCGCTCACACCCAGGCTCGCCCCCAGGTTGGGCATGGCCCTTATGACCCTGCGGCTGCCGACCCGTTCTGCGATGCGCTTGGCCGGCACGCCGGCCATGAGCGAGACGAAGCTGGCGTCCCGGCGGGCGACGATGGGTGCGACGCGAGGGAACGACTGCGGCTTCACGGCCAACAGCACGCATGCGGCGCGGGCAAGGCCGGAGTCGGAGACGTGCGCGACCCCGTACCGCTCGGACAGCTCGGTCCCGCGCCTGTCGTTCGGATGGTAGATGGCGACCTCGTCATGCGCGAGCACACCCGCGCCCAAAGCGCCCTGGAGCACGGCCCCGCCCATGCGGCCGGCGCCCACGATGACGAGTCTGAGGTCGGTGCCGTTGGCCTCGGCGGTCACGACGGTCATTCTACGGGCGGCCGAAAGCGCCGCCTTACCAGATAGCCCACAAGCCACGCGCCGATCGCCGCTCCCACGGCGTCGGCGAACAGGTCCGCGATGTCTGCAGTGCGGCCTGGCACGAAGAGCTGGTGCACCTCGTCGCTGACGCCGTACCCGAGCGCGAGCGCCGCGGAGAGAAGCGGCCTTCCAGTCGCGAGCGTCAGGAGGCCGGCGAGGATCATGAACGCGCCGCCGTGCAGGGCCTTGTCCGAGCCTGACGGCAGGAAACCGAACACTCCTCCGGCGTCCGGGGTGCTGGAGAGCCAGAAGATCAGGCCGCACCACGCCGCCGCGCCCAGCCACCCGAGTAGCCGCAGGCGGTCAGGCGGCATTCGTCAGCTCGCCCCGCATGTCCGTCTGGATGAGCCTCCGCACCTCGCTCGGCGCCTTGCCTTGCCCTAGCAGCCATATGAGCTTCGTCAGCGCTGCCTCCTGAGTCATGTCCTGGCCGGAGACGACGCCCGCGCGCGCCAGCGCCGAGCCGGTGGCGTAACCGGTCATGTCGACGCCGCCCCTTAGGCACTGGGTGGTGTTGACGATCACGACGCCCCTCGCGCTCGCGTCGGCCAACGCGGTCAGCAGCGCATCGTCGCGGGACGGGGCGTTGCCTGCGCCGAAGGTCTCGAGGACGAGCCCCGCCAACGGCGGTCGCAGGACGTTCTCGACGAGCCCCGACCGTATGCCGGGAAAGAGACGCAGTGCGGCGACGCTCACGTCCTCCAGCCGGGCGACGCGCAGGGGTCCTGGCGCCGGCCCCAGCCGCGGTGCCGGCCCCGTCTCGATGCCCACGCCGAGACGCGCGATCACAGGCTCGTTCGGCGCCTCGAACGCGTCGAAGCCTGTCGAGGAGACCTTCGTTACCCTGTTCCCCCGCATCACGGCCCCGCCGAAGCAGACGACGACCTCGTGCAGGTCGTCGGCGGCGGCCATCAGCAGCGCGCCCAGCAGGTTCTCTGTCGCGTCCGACCGCAAGACCTCTAGCGGTAGCTGCGAGCCGGTGACCACGACGGGCTTGGATAGCCCGTCCAGCAGGAACGAGAGGGCGGACGCCGTGTACGCGAGCGTGTCCGTGCCGTGCAGCACGACGAACCCGTCGAACTGGTCGAAGCGGCTCTCGACGACGTTCGCTATGGCCGCCCAGTCTCGCGGTGACATGTCAGCGGAGTCGAGCAGCGGGTCGAACTCGAAGAGCTCGGTAGCCGGCAACTCGGGCGAGCGTAGTTGGGGCATCTCGGCAAGCAGGCTCGCGAGGTGGCCGGGAGCGGGCTCGTAACCCGCCGCGCCGCGCCGCATGCCGATGGTGCCGCCTGCGTGCGCGAGCAGGACACGCTTCCGTCTCATGGGCCCGAGTATCGCCCAGCGTGGTGACGAACGCTCAGGTGCCGGCGGTCATGTCCACCGCGCCGGTACCGGTAGTGGCTCAGCGGATGCCTGGCGGCACCTGCGCGGGCGGCGGCTCGGGAAGGTTGACGGGCATGGGGACGCCGTCGAGCCGCTTGACGACCCCGTTCTCGTTGCAGCCGACGTAGAAGGGGCAGCGCAGGCACTCCGACCACACGCGAGGATGCAGGTCGCGGGTCTTGTCTATCAGCGTGAACCCGCAGCGCTCGAAGAACTCGACCTCGTACGTCCAGGCGAAGAGCACGGGTATCCCGACCCGGCGCGCTTCCTGCTCGCACGCGGTGACGAGCGCCCGCCCCACACCGCTGGCGCGGACCTCAGGGGCGACGGCCAGCCCGCGGACCTCGGCGATGTCGCCCCAAAGTATGTGCAGGGCGCCGTTGCCAGCGAACCGTCTGCCTTCAGGTGTCTCGACCTCCGCGACGAAGAAGTCGCGCAGGTTCTCGAAGATGTTCTGCATGGGGCGCACGAGCATGCGCCCCTGGCTCGCCCAGTAGCCGATGTTCTCGAAGATGAGCGGCACGTCCTCCGCCCGGGCGGGCCGCACCGAGACGGCCACGCCTTTCGCCGGCGGCGTAAGGGTCTCAAGCGCCACTGCCAAGCACCCCCTTGGCGACCTCGATCGCCTCGCGTACCCGTTCGGTTGCCGTGCCGCCGTAGCTGGCGCGGGCATCGATGACGTTCTCCAGCCTCAGCGCCACGTACACGTCATCACCGATCCGCTCGTCGACCGACCGGAGCCGTTCCAGAGGCAGGTCGGCCAAGCCGACACCCTCGTCCAGAGCGACGGAGACGAGGCGACCGACGACGTGGTGGGCATCACGGAACGGCACGCCCTTGCGCACGAGATAGTCCGCGAGGTCCGTGGCGTTGGAGAAGCCGCTCTCGGCTGCCGCCCGCATGCGCCCTTCCCGGAACCGAGCGCGGGGCAGCATGCCGACGTAAAGCCGCAGGCAGTCCTCCGCGGTGTCGAGGGCGTCGAAGAGGCCCTCCTTGTCCTCCTGCATGTCCTTGTTGTAGGCGAGGGGCAGGCCTTTCATGACGGTGAGGATGCCGATGAGCGCGCCGTAGACGCGGCCGGTCTTCCCGCGCACGAGCTCGCATACGTCGGGGTTCTTCTTCTGCGGCATCATCGAGCTGCCGGTCGTGTAGGCGTCAGGCAGCGTGACGAAGCCGAACTCCTGGCTCGACCAGATGATCAGCTCCTCGCTCAGGCGGGAGAGGTGCATCATCACGATCGCCAGCGCCGAGATGATCTCGATGACGAAGTCGCGGTCGGAGACGGCGTCGAGCGAGTTGCCGGCGACCCGCTCGAACCCCAGCAGGTCCGCCGTGCGTCGGCGGTCGATGGGGAAGGTGGTGCCCGCCAGCGCGCCCGCGCCGAGCGGCGAATCGTCGGCGCGTGCGAGCGCGTCGCGCAGCCGCTCCTGGTCGCGCCTCAGCATCTCCTGGTACGCCAGCATGTGGTGCGCGAGGAGCACGGGTTGCGCGACCTGCAGGTGCGTGTACCCGGGGAGGATGACCCCCATGTTGGCCTCGGCGACGTCGACGAGCACCCTGCGGAGGTCGCCGAGGAGCTCCTTCACCGTGCCGGCGCGGCGCTTCACATGCAGGCGCATGTCGGTAGCGACCTGGTCGTTCCGGCTCCTCGCCGTGTGGAGCTTGCCTCCAGCCGCGCCGATGCGCTGCGTCAGGAGGCGTTCGATGTTCATGTGGACGTCCTCGTACTCCTCGGAGAACTCGAGCCTTCCGGCTCTCAGGTCCTCGAGCAGGTCACGCAGGCCGCCCTCGATGGCGGAACCCTCCTCCGCGCTGATGATCCCCTGTTCCGTCAGCATCTGAGCGTGAGCCAACGAGCCGAGTACGTCCTCCTCGGCCATGGCTGCGTCGACGGTTATCGATGCGTTCACCCGCTGCACCAGGTCGTCCATCGGCTCTGAGAACCGCCCGCCCCACATGCCGTGCGACTCCCCCTGCCGCCTCTCGTCCTTGCCCTCGTTCGCCGCCGGCATCAACGCGCCTGCCTCTGCCACACCCCGCCGACCCGCTTGGACAGCCGCAGCGGCGCGGCGTCCGAAGGCTGGTAACCCATTCGCCTGTAGTAGCCGACGTCCGTCGCCTCGTCGAGCTCGAGTTCGAGGCTCGGCACGTTCCCGCGGATGGCCAGCGCCTCCAGCTTGGTCATGAGCCACCGGCCGTAGCCGTTGCCGCGCTCGTCCGGCCTGGTGGTGACGCGCTCCACCGTCCAGCCTCCCGGATTGGGGTGCCACCTTACGGCCGCGAGGACCGGCCCGTCGTCTCGCTCCACCAGCAGGGCCCCGCCCTTGTCGAGCCAGGTATCGACGTCCTCCTCGGACAGCCGCGAGCCTGAGGCCGCGTACATCTCCGCGAGCCGGGACGCGTCGGCGGGCCCGGCCACCCGCAGCCGGACAGCCGGCCGCTGTGCGCCGACGTCACGCGGCCACGGCGCGGCGGTCGCCAACTCAGGCCACCTCTTCCGGCGTCAGGGTGTCGGAGGTCGAACTGCCCGCACCCTGCTGTCCCGTCTGCGCCAGCTGGGTGCGGATCCGCAGCCGCAGCGCGTTGAGCTTAATGAACCCGTCGGCGTCTGCCTGGTCGTAGACGTCGTCCTCTTCGAAGGTGACAACGTCCTGACGGTAGAGGCTGTTGGGCGACCGCCGCCCCGTCACCGTTGCCGAGCCCTTGTAGAGACGCAGGCGTGCGTCACCGGTCACCGGCTGTTGGATGTCGTCGATGAGCCGCTGCAACGCCTCGCGCTCAGGTGAGAACCAGAAGCCGTTGTACACGGCGGCCGCGTACTTGGGGACCAGCTCGTCGCGGAGCTGCAGCACCTGCCTGTCGAGTGTCAGGGACTCGACGGCCTTGTGCGCGTGGAACAGGAGCGTGCCGCCAGGAGTCTCGTAGCAGCCGCGGGACTTCATGCCGACGAAGCGGTTCTCGACGATGTCGACGCGGCCGACGCCGTGACGGCCTGCGATCTCGTTCGCCTTGGATAGGAGTGCGTACGGCGACAGGCGCTGCCCGTCTATCGCGACCGGCGTGCCGTTCTCGAACGAGACGATCACGTCCTGGCCCTGGTCCGGGGCGTCCTCCGGGTCGACCGTCAGCCGCCACATGCCCCTGGGCGGGGCCGCCCACGGGTCCTCCAGCACGCCGCCCTCGTAGCTTATGTGGTACGAGTTCGCGTCCATCGAGTACGGCTTCTCCTTCGTCACGGGCACGTGTATACCGTGCTCGCGCGCGTACGCGATGCAGTCTTCGCGGCCCTTGAGGTCCCACTCGCGCCACGGGGCGATGATCTTTACGTCCGGCTTGAGCGCGTACGCCGACAGCTCGAAGCGCACCTGGTCGTTGCCCTTGCCCGTGGCGCCGTGGGCGATGGCGTCCGCACCCTCGGCCTCGGCGATCTCCACCATGCGCTTGGCGATGAGGGGCCGCGCGAACGACGTGCCGAGCAGGTAGTAGCCCTCGTACGTCGCGCCCGCGCGCAGGACCGGGAAGACGTAGTCGGAAACGAACTCCTCTTTGAGGTCGTCTGCATACGCGGCGCTGGCGCCGGTCGCGAGCGCCTTGACCCTCGCCTCCTCGACCTCTTCTCCCTGTCCGATGTCTGCGGTGAAGGCGACGACCTCGGCGCCGTAACGCGCCTTGAGCCAGTGGAGGATCACAGACGTGTCGAGCCCGCCAGAATAGGCGAGCACGACCTTGCTTACATGCTTGGAGCCCTGCTTGACCATGCCCGTTGGTACCCCTTGGCCAGCCGAGTTTTATGCACTCGGACTGGATAAGAATACAAGAATAGCACCTGTCGTTCGAAAGCTACAAGGCTTCATGCTCACGTGTGACGGATGCCCTCGTCGCCCTTCTCGTCGAGGCGACAGTCGCCGCCACCAGCACCAGCACGCCGCCGACTACGCCGCTCGTACCGAGTCGTTCTCCGAACAGGAGCGCGGCGAGGGCGGCGGCGAGCAGCGGTTCTACGGTCGCGACGAGCACCGCCCTCGTCGCCTCCACCGTGCGCAGGCCCGTGTAGTAGACGTAGTACGCGAGGTATGTGGATAGGACACCCATGAGCACGAGGTCCAACCACACCCCGGTACCTGTCGTGCGCAGCACATCGAAGTCGACGAGCGGCGCGAGGCCGATGGCGCCGACCGGCATCACGACCGCGAATATCGTCACGGGCCGGTAACGCTTCAGCGCCCACTTGCCGAAAAGGTAGTAGCTGGCGTACGAGAGGCCGGAGGTGAGGCCCCAGGCGACGGAGGCGGGCGTCGGCGACACGCCTTCGCCACCGCCCGTACTCACGAGGGCCACCCCTGCGACCGAGAGCGTGACGAGCACGGCCTTGGCCCGCGTCAACCGTTCCCCCAGCAGCAGCGCAGCCAACACGGCGACGAACGCCGGCGCCGTGTAGAGGAGCACGAACGCGAGGCTCACGCCGCCCGCGTCTATCGCGAGGTTGAGGCTGGCGTAGAACAGCGTAACGCCGACGAGGGCGAAGCCGACGAAGGCGGGCACGTCCCTCGGCTGGATGCGCAGAGACCGCCTGACGGCGGCGTGCGCAAGGAACAGCGGAGATGCCAAGGCCGCCCGCCAGAACGCGACCTCCAGCGCAGGCACGCCGGCCGCCAGCAGTCGCTGCGAGAACACTCCAAGCAGCGCCCACAGGACGGCTGCCGTGAACACGAGCAGGTAGCCGGCGCCGCCGGTGCCGGACGACGTCACGGGCGAGGCGCGCGCGGGGCTCAGGGCCGTAGGCCGTATGCGGCCGCCACCTCCGGGTACTCGGCGCGCAGGTCACGCATGCGCCGGCGGTACGAGGCGTACTCGACGACGAAGGCGACGGTGTTGACCACGTAGATGAGGATCAGCGCGATGACGTCGGTGTTGAAAGGCATGCCGGGCGCCAGCCCGAGCGGCACGAGATGGAGCAGGAGGTCGATGCCGAATATGGCCCACGGAACGAGCAGCAAGATCCCCCACAGCTCGTCCGCGAGGCCGCTGCCGGGCAGCAGGAGCGAGAGGACGTGGTAGAGCAGCGTGCGCGGAGCGTTCCTGGCCGCGGAAGGCCGCGGGAAGAAGAACGACAGCACCACCCAGGCGACCCAGGCAAGGAAGAGCACCACGACGACGGTCCAGAGCCACGCGGGCTGCACACCGAGGCCCCGCAATGACGTGAACGGGTTCGTGAACGCCGCGCCGAGCGACGCCCACGGGCCACCGCTGAACGCCCGCGTTAGCCGCACATCGTCTGGAGCGGCGAGCAGTGGCGCCTGGGGCCTGTACGCCTGCATGAGGCGGGAGGGGTTCGACGTCTCACCGAGGTTGAACGCCGCCTCTTCATGCCCGGGCTCCAGCTCGAGCGCAAGCATGAAGAGCTCCGGGTCCCCGCGGATCACGCCGAGGTTGTTCATGGCGTCGGCGTCGTTCGAGAGCTCGCGGTAGAGGGCCGTGGCCGTATCCATATCGCCAGCCGTCTGTGCCGCGTACGCGAGCGCGAAGGCGCGATCGGAGTTGTCCGGAGCTTCGGCCAGCAGGGCGCGGCTCGTCGGCGTCGCCAGCGAGCCGGAGCCGAGCGCCTCCGGCCGCGCTGCGCTCGAGTCGACCCAACCCGCAAGCGCCGCGACCGCCACGATGGCGGCCAGCAGAAGGAGGAGAACGAGCTTCTCCGTGAACGTCACGTACCTGAGGCCGAACACCCGTGGAAGCCTGCCGTTGCTGCGACCGGCCTCGAGCCGTTGCCGCATAACCAGGGTCTGGGCACGCCAGTACTTGGCCGCCAGCGTCAGGTGCAGGGCGACGACCGCGACCAGGAGGGCCACGACTCCGTACCAGCCCGTCGATCCAACGGCCGCAGCGGCCTTCTCCACCGTTGTAAGGGCGTCGCTGCCTCCCCCGGCGGCCGCTCGCGCACGCCAGTCCTCTGCAGCGTCCTCGTCGCCGGCCGCGGCCAGCGCAGCCGCGTACTCGTTCAGCAGCTCGTTCGGCTCTTCGCCCGCCGCGCCCAGCCTGTAGAGCCAAGGTGCCCAGAAGCCCGCGGCTTCCATGTCCCCAGCGTCGAGCGCCTGTGCGAGGCGCTCCCGAGGGAAGCCGTAAGCGTCCGCGAGCTCCGGGTCGAGCAGCAGCGAGCCACGGTAGCCGCGCTCGACGAAGTCGGCGAGCGCCTCGTACATCGCCTGGGCGGCCAAGTCCTCCGCGGGCGTCGGCCCGCTCATGAACGCCCCAGCGAGCTGCGCATACTCGTAGAACGTGCGCGCCTGGGCGAAAGCGCCGCGCATCAGGGTCTCTGCCTGGTCTGGGCGCTCCCTCGCCGTCGCGAGGTAGAGCCACGGGTTCGTGGGATCCTGCGCGAGCCTGCGGGCCGGCTCGCTTACGTCCCCCTCTGCTCGCAACCAACCGTAGAGCTCGGGCAGCGGGTCGAACGCCATGGGCGACTCGGGCGGCCACTCGAGCCGCTCGCTCTCCCCGGACGAGTAGACGACGGTCACGATGAGGCCAGCGCCCTCGGATCCGACCTCCTCGATCTGGGCGGGCAGCCGCTCCCGCGAGCGGACCATGCCGGTGAGCCTGTCAACCTGCAGCAGGTGGTTCCCGTGGCCAACGACCACGGTGTCGCCGCGCTCGAGCAGGCCTGCGGTGTCGCCGCTGCCGGAAGGGAAGGACAGGCGCCACGCCTCGACGTCGTTGCGGGTTCCTACGACGTCGCCGCGCACGAGCGCGACGCTTATGTCGCTCGCCTGTGAAGGCGGCAAGGGAAGCTCACCTGGTAGCCCGCCTGGCCGGTCGGCCGGAGGGGGAGCAGCCCCTGCGCCCGGGCCGTCTGGGCGAGCTTCGGCGGACGGTTCCTGGTCGGCGCTCGCCGGCGGTTCCTCTTCCGCGTCGCCAGGCGGCTGCTCGCCCGGGCCGACCGATCGCTCATCTGACGGTTCCTCCTCCTGCTCGGCGCTCTCTTCGGGCGCCGCCGGCGCGCTGCCCGCCTGCGCCCCGACCGCCTCGACGTTGAGGCGGGCGGAGATGTCGGGGCCGGTAAGCCCGACAGACCACGTGCCGGGCTCGTCCAGCAAGCCCCGCGCCGCCAGGCTGCCGCCCGGGCCGCTAACGACGTCCTGCTCGCTCACCTCGCCGGAAGGGCTGCGCAGGCTGACGACGTAGCGCGACCCAGGCTGGAGCCCCGTGGCGCGCAGGGTGAAGCTGTCGCCCACCTGGTACCGGTAGGCCCCGAGCTGGACCATGGGCGCCTGCTGGGCCTTCGCGAACGAGAACGGTGCGGCGATGACCTGGGCCGCGATGGCGAGGAACACGCCCACAGCCAGCAGGCGGGCGTTCGAGACGTCCCTTGATGCCGTTGCCGCGCGGCTCGCAGCCGCTCCGTTTGGATGCATGTGAACACCTTACAGCACCCCCAAACGGGGCCATGGCGGCGTGGCCTATGCCTCGTAGTGCACGCTGGGGACGCTGATAACATGTCCCCGATGCTGCGCCCCTCCTGGGCCCGTTTGACGGCTGCGTTCTCCCCATCGCCCAGCGCCTGGGTGCTCCGCGAGCTCTCGCCAGACCGGAACACCGCGAAGGTCGCGCCGGTACCGGCGGCCGAGGCCATCCGCTCCCGGTTGGACGAGGTCGCCACCCCGGACGGCTGGTCGTTCCAGCTGTTGCCGCTCGGCGACCGGGCCATCGTGTGCAACCTGACCGTAGACGGGGTAGGCAGGTCGGGCGTCTACCAGTTGCCGCAGGGCGCCGTGATCGGCTCTGCGCTGGCCTCGGCGGAAGCGATCGCCGATGGCGCACTGGCCGCGGCCGCCGCGAACTTCGGGATGAAGGTGGACGCGCCCGAGCGCTGGGTCGACCACGATCCGGAGACGGGGGAGGTCCTGCTCGACAGCGGTGACTGCGTCGAAGACGGGCCGGTGCCTGCTCCCGTTGCCGGCGCGCACGGGACCGCATCGGCGCGGGACGATTACCATCCGGCCGCTCCCCAGGAGGAAAGGCCGGAGGCCCACCAGGTGATCGACCGCATAGTCGAGCGCCTCAAGGCGGAAGGCCTGGGAGCCCAGGCAGCCAAGCTGGTCGTCGAGTACGGGGGTTACGGGAGGGACGCAGAGGAGTCACGCGAGCTGTACGGCAGGCTGAGGGCGCTCCTCGTGCACAAGGTGGCGGTGCCGTCGTGAGACGGGGCGGCAGCAGATGATCAAGGTGATCGCGGTCGGCGACGTACACGGCCAGTGGCCGGAGCTGTGGCGCGTGCTGAAGGCGGCAGCCGCATGCACTCCCACCCTCGAGCCGACACCGCCCGTCATAGAGGGCCGTTATCAGGTCGTCTGCGTCGGGGACCTCGTGCACTACAAGGACGAGCGCGCGTACGCGAACGCTGTCGGAGAGGAGCCGTACGACCCGGCAAATCCCGACCATCTGAGGCGGGCGGCCAAGGCGCAGATCCGCGAGCTGTACCGCTTCAAGCGCTACGTCGACGCTGCCGATGGCAACGTCACGATCATCCTCGGCAACCACGACGAGAGCGCGCTCGACCACCGCTACGAGCTCTCCACCAGGGGGGGCCTGAAGCACGTCGAGTTCGACGAGTCCCAGGGCGGCGTCGCGATACCGGAAGACCTTGCTGCATGGTTCAAGGAGATGCCGCGCGAGAAGTTCTTCCACGGCGTGCAATTCGCCCACGCCGGTCCCCTGCCAGGCATGCAGATGTTCGACGACTTCTTCTATCACGACCCTGACACGAAGTCCTGGTGGTACAAGAAGCCGGACCTCGTGAAGCTGGCCGGCCACCGCTTCGGCGTCTACGGGCACACTGTCATGAAGGAGGGCGTCTACATCGACCGCGACAACTGCTTCGCGATGATAGACGCGCTCGGCCAGCTGCAGTTCCTCGAGCTGATCCTGGCAGACGACCGCCTCGACTACAGCGTCATGCAGCTGTAGGTCGACCTGGGCCCCCATGGGATACGAGACGTTCGACGCGCAGGTGACCAAGGACGGCCGCGTGCGCGTCTTCTGGGAAGGCAGGTGCGTCCTCACGCTGGGCGGCCGGCGCGCGGAACGCCTGCGCGCGGAGCTCGAGGGCGCAGGGCTCGAGGAGAGGCAGCACGTTCTGCAACGGGTTACCGGCAACTTCAAGCGCGGCAACGAGCGCCCGCGCGGTAGGTGAGTGGCGGCGCCGTCGGTGGGGCGCAGTCAACGGCCGGGCCGCGCTCGCCCCTGAGTAGCCGTGGACGCTGACACGCTGGTACCCGCGCGTGTGAGGAGGCTGGCCGAGAGGCAGCCGGGTGGCGCGGACTGGCTGGCCGCGTTGCCTACGCTCATAGCCGACCTCGCAGACAGATGGGGGCTGCGGCTCGAGCGCGCGTTCGACCACGGCGGCTACACGGCCGTCGTGCTTCCGGGAGCGCGGCGGGACGGCGAGCCGGTCGTCCT
>CAZMFX010000040.1:0-21579 GCA_964565625.1 uncultured bacterium | reverse complement strand
CCCTCTCCACCGCCCGCTCGGCCGTGGAGGAAGGCATCGTCGCCGGCGGTGGCGTCACCCTCATCCACGCGGTGGACGCCGTCAAGAAGCTCGCGGACTCGCTCGAGGGTGACGAGCGCACCGGCGCCAACATCCTCATGCGCGCCCTCGAGGAGCCGGCCCGCCAGATCGCGGCCAACGCCGGAGCGGAAGGCAGCGTCATCGTCAACGCCATCCGCAACAAGAGCGACGGCAAGTACGGTTACAACGCGGCCAACGACGACTTCGTCGCCGACATGTTCACCGCCGGCATCGTCGACCCCGCCAAGGTGACCCGCACCGCGCTGCAGAACGCCGCTTCCATCGCCGGCCTGCTGCTCACGACCGAGGTCGTCGTGGCGGACCATCCGGAGAAGGAAGCCCCTGCCCCAGCCATGCCTGGCGGCGACATGGGAGGCATGGACTTCTAGGTCCGAGCCGACCAAGCCAGCATGAGAACCGCCGACCGGCCAGCCGGTCGGCGGTTCCTTTGTCTCATGGCGCGGCGACATGGGCAGGGGAGCCAGGTCGAGCGGCCACGCGTGGGGCGCCTAGCGAACGATGAGGGAGACGCCGGTCATCTCCTCCGGCTGCTCGAGACCCATGAGATCGAGCACGGTCGGCGCGACGTCGCACAGAGCCCCGCCCTCACGCAGCGCGAGCGCCCGTACGCCTGGGTCGTCGGATACCAGCACACACGGCACGGGGTTCGTCGTGTGAGCCGTGTACGGCTCGCCTGCAGGGTTGAGCATCTGTTCGGCGTTCCCGTGGTCGGCGATGACAACCGCGGTGCCGCCGCGGCCGCGCCAGGCGTTGAGAAGGCGTCCCAGGTTCGCGTCGACCGCCTCACAGGCCTTCACCGCCGCGTCCAGGACCCCGGAGTGCCCCACCATGTCTGGGTTGGCGTAGTTGAGCAGTACGAAGTCGTCTACGCCCTCCCCGATGCGTGCGACGGTCGCGTCCGTCAGCTCACCTGCGCTCATCTCCGGTTGCAGGTCGTAGGTCGCGACCTTGGGAGACGGCACCAGCTTGCGGTCCTCTCCCGGGTACGGCTCCTCCCTCTGGAGGTTGAAGAAGTAGGTGACGTGCGCGTACTTCTCGGTCTCTGCCGTGTGGTACTGCCGGAGGCCCGCAAGCGAGACGACCTCTGACAGCCCCTTGTCCAAGTGCGGCAACGCGAACGCGAAACGCAGGCCGGTGTCCAGGTCGTACTCCATCAGCGAGGCGAACGTGACGCTCGGGGCCGCGCACCGATCGAAGGCGTCGAACTCCGGGTCGTTTAGCGCGTACGTGAGTTGACGCGCCCTGTCAGCACGGAAGTTGAAGAAGACGACCGCGTCGCCCTCTGTCATGCCCGTGTACCCGTCGACGACGGTAGGGACGATGAACTCGTCCGTCTCGCCGCGGGCGTACGCGGCCGCTACCGCCTCCGCCGCACTGCCCGCATGGTGCTCGGCCCGGCCGCAGACGACCGCCTCGTGGGCCCGAGCCGTCCTGTCCCAGCGACGGTCCCTGTCCATGGCGAAGTAGCGGCCGACGACGGTGGCGATATGGGCGTCTACACCCCGCTCGCGCAGCTCGGTGAGCTTGCTCTCGACCGCCTCGACGTACGAGCGACCCCCGTCTGGCGCGCTGTCGCGCCCGTCAGTGAAGACGTGCACGCGCACCCGCTTCGTCCCCCTGCGGGCCGCCATCTCCAGCAGCGCCAGAAGGTGCTTCATGTCGGAGTGCACGCCGCCGTCCGACACCAGGCCCATGAGGTGGAGGGACGACCCGCTGGCAGCGGCGATGGTGTCCGCCAGGACATCGTTCTCGTAGAACTCGCCGCTGGCTATGAGCTCGTCTATGTACGTGAGGCTCTGCACCACGCGGCGCCCGGCACCGATGTTCATGTGCCCGACCTCGGAGTTGCCCATCTGACCCGCCGGCAGGCCGACGGCCTTGCCCGAGGCCGCCAGCGTCGTGTGGGGGCCCGCTTCCCAGATAGCGTCGAAGTGCGGCGTGGCGGCGATCGCGACAGCGTTGCCCGGCCCCGATGGCGCCAGGCCGAACCCGTCGAGCACGACGAGGAGCACGGGCGTCTTCGCGGCCCGGCTCATGTCCACGACCAGCCGAGGAACCTAGCGACGCGCTCGTCGAGGACGCGCATGTCTTCGTCAGAGAGAGCGTCGGGGTGCTTGCCAGACACGAGGGAGGCAAGACAGCGCGCCGCTTGCTCTAGGTGGCTGCGTACCGACGGGTCCGCGACGGCGCGCGGCAACAGATCGTTCATCGTCTCCTCCAGGTAGATGCGGGCGGACCGTATGGCAACCTGCCGCTCGTCCGGCGACAGGTCTTCGACGGGCTCGCCCGGTGACAGCGCGAGACGGCGCGCCGCGGCAACGACACGGGGTTCCGCTGCCGCCCTGCGGCAGCTGGGGCACAGCTCACGGTCACGCAGCGTGGCGTTCGTCCGACCCGTCTCCGCCATGCGCCTCTCGCGGGGTAGCGGCTCCTGCAGCGCCCCGTCGTGCAGCGCGCCGCACGTCGGGCACGGGAGGTGGCCCTCGGCCCGCCTCCTCGCCCAATGCACCGCGAGGCTGCGGGCAGCACCCCGCGCGGCCTGCGCGACGTCCTCCGGCATGGCGGCTTCCTCGACGGCACGTTCGAGAGGTTCTAGCTCCGGTCCCGCGGCAGGCTCGTAGACGGCGCTGCCCGGCTCGGGCTCGAGCTCCGCCGCCACGCGTCCCGCCTGGAACCTGACGTCCTTCACCTCCCTGAGGCCGTAGGTCTCGTGGTAGACGGCGATGAAGCGTTGCCTCTGCATCGACAGGTGCATGGCGGTCTCGGAGTCGGTAACGTCGACTATGAGCACGCCGTTCGAGAAGGCCCTGGCGGAGGAGAACTTGGCTACCTCCCGGCCCACGACCCTTGGCCACAGCAGCACCACCTCCGCGCGCCTCATCGGCCTGCCCATGCCCTTGCGCCTGAACAGCTCCGTCAGGAGGTCGCCCGCGCGGCGCGGCCCGTCACCGCTCACCTCTGAGGCCTCATGCGGGAGCACCGGCCCTCACGTCGACCTGCTCGATGGCGCCCGCGGTCACGCGGTAGAGGGCGTCGTGATGGGGAGGGGCCTCCGTGCCCGTGACGATCGCCTGAGGCGTGCCGGCGGTCAGGGACAGCAGGTAGGCGCGCCTGTCGGCGTCCAGCTCCGCGGAGAAGTCGTCGACGAGAAGGACTGGCGCCTCGCCGTGGCGCTCGCTCAGCAGCCTGTACTCGGCGACGCGCAGCGCGAGGGCCGCGGTGCGCGCCTCGCCGCGCGAGCCGTAAGACCGCAGCTCCATGCCGTCAAGGGCGAGCGTCAGGTCGTCCCTGTGCGGCCCGACGGACGTCGCGCCGCGCGCCAGCTCCAGGGGCCTCGACGCCTCGACGGCCTCGGCCAGCGTCGGCTCGTCCCAGTTGCGCACGAGCGTGACGGCGAAGGGCTTCGGGTCGCCGGATACCTCCGCGTACACCTCGGCGGCGATGGGGCACAGGCGCTTGACAAGGCGCGCCCTCAGCTCGTCTACCTCCGTGCCGACGGCTACGAGCCTGGCCGTCCAGTCGGGCAGCGAGCCGTCGTTGGGGGCGGTGCGCAGTAGCGCGTTGCGCTGCTCGAGGAGCCGGGTGTACTCGCGCAGGAGGGCCGCGTACCTACCTGACACCTTCGAGATGAGCGCGTCCAGGTAGCCGCGCCTCGCGCTCGGCGGGCCGTGCACGAGGCCGGAGTCCTCCGGCGTTACCAGGACGGCGGCGACGCGGCGCGCGACGTCTGACGTCCTCGCGGGCTGCGAGTCCAGCCTCAGGGACTTCCGGCCGGCCGCCAGCCCCACCTCGACGCGGGTGAGCCCGCCTTCGCTCTCCACCTCGACCGCGACGTACGCCTCCTCGTGCCCGAAGGCGACCATCTCACCCAGGTTGCCAGCCGAGAGCGAGGCGTTGCAGCCGAGGTACGCCGCCGCCAGTATGTTGCTCTTGCCGGCGCCGTTCGGGCCCACGATCGCCACCACACCGTCCGTGAACAGGGTCCGGTGCGTTGCCAGGTTCCTGAAAGCAAGCTGGGTTAGCGACCTCAGACGCACCACGGCAGTCTACCGCCGGGGGCCTCATCTTCCGTTCCACGGCGGCGGGCGTGCCGCTTCGTCGTACCAGCCGAGCGTTCCGGAGACCGGGCAGCAGGCTCCCGGTTGGTACCATCGACATGTGAAGCTAGACGTCGCCGCGGTGAGAGCCGACTTCCCCGTGCTGGAGCGGGAGGTAAGGGGGCGGCCCCTCAGGTTCCTCGACAGCGCGGCATCGTCCCAGAAACCGCGGCAGGTAGTGGAGGCGATGACCGACTACTACTACCTGCATCACGCCAACGTCCACCGCGGCGCGCACACGCTCTCGGTGGAGGCGACAGACATGTACGAGGCCGCGCGGGCCGAGGTCGCCGCGTTCATCGGAGCGCCGGATCCGACGGGCCTGGTGTTCGTCCGCAACACGACGGAGGCTATCAACCTCGTGGCGGGCAGCTGGGGCAGGGCCAACCTGTCGCGCGGAGACGAGGTCGTCATCTCGGTCGCCGAGCACCACGCGAACATCGTGCCATGGCAGCTGCTGGAGCGGGAAATAGGGATCGTCGTGAAGGCGGCGTGCCTGACCCCGGAAGAGGCGGTCGACGTTTCCGACCTGGAACGACTCGTAGGGCCCCGGACGAAGCTGGTCGCCACCTTCCACGTCAGCAACGTGCTCGGCACCGTCAACCCTGTCGCCAGGATCGCAAAGATCGCTCACGATGTCGGGGCGCTGCTGCTAGTTGACGGCGCTCAGGGCGCACCCCACCTTGAAGTCGACGTTGCCACGCTCGGCTGCGACTTCTACGCCTTCTCGGCACACAAGATGCTGGGCCCCACCGGCATCGGCGCCCTGTGGGCGCGGCCGGAGTTGCTGGAAGAGATGCCGCCGTACATGGGCGGCGGCGAGATGATCTCGCGGGTCACGCTCGAGGAGACGACATACGCCCCGCCACCCAAGCGCTTCGAGGCAGGCACGCCAGCGATCGCCGAGGCCGTCGGCTTCGCAGAGGCCGTCCGCTATCTCTCCCGCATAGGCATGGACGCCGTGAGGAGGCACGACGAGGAGCTGGTCGCGCGTGCCACGGCTCGCCTCGCTGCGCTCGACGGGGTGCGCGTGCTGGGCCCCCTCGAGGGTCGCGTGGGGCTCGTGAGCTTCGTGACCGACGGCATCCACGCGCACGACCTCGCGACGGCGCTCGACCTCTCCGGGATCGCGGTGAGGGCGGGTCATCACTGCGCCCAGCCGCTGGGCAAGGCCCTCGGGGTCGCGGCCTCCACACGGGCCAGCTTCTACGTGTACAACGACGCGTCGGACGTCGACGCGTTCGCCGACGCGCTGGAGGAGACGATCTCGCACTTCTCGGGTGTCGCCTGATGGGTCTGCTCGAGGACCTGTACCAGACCGCCGTGCTCGAGCACTCCAGGCATCCGCGCAACACGGGCGTGCCGGAGCGTTACGACGTCTCCATGCCAGGTGTGAACCCGGGTTGCGGCGACGAGCTGACGCTGTACGTGGCGCTGGCCGGCGACGAGGTCCAGGCCGTCACCTTCGAGGGGGAGGGCTGCGCCATCAGCCAGGCGGCAGCCAGCCTCATGACCGAGGCCGTGAAGGGCAAGACCGTCGGCGATGCCCTGCAGTTGGCGGAAGAGTTCAAATCGATGATAAGGGGCGGTGAGCCCTCCGAGAGGTTGGGCGAGGCGCGCGTGCTTAGAGGCGTCAGCCAGCTGCACGCACGCGTGAAGTGCGCGACGCTCCCGTGGGTGACGCTCGAGAAGGCACTGGAGAAGAAGAGAGGCTAGCCGCGGGCCCTGGCCCTTGCGCGCCGTGGCCTTTCGCCCCGACGGTCATACCTCAGCCCGCCTCCGCCGCCTGACGCTCGGCCTCGGCCGGCTCATCGTCGACGGGCTCCACATCTGGCGTGGCGAGCGCCTCGGCAGGCTCGGCCTCGACAGGCTTCGCCTCGACAGCTGTGCTCGCCTCGATCGCCTCGAGCGACCGCATGTACGCCTGCAGGAGGCCGCGGAACTGCTCGCGGAACAGGCCGCGCTCGCGCAGCAGCCTGTCGAGCTCCGCCCTCGTCTGGCTCACCTCGTTGTCCAGGTCGGAAACACGCCTCTCGCGTAGGCGTTCCGCCTCGTCGAGGATCAGCTTCGCCTCGCGCTTCGCGTTCTCCTTTATCTCGTTCGCGATGCGCTCGGCCGCGATGACGGCGCGCTGCAACTCGGCCTCCTTGGCCTGCAGGTCGCTGACCTGCTGCTTGGCTGCATCGAGCTCCGACTGGAGGCCCTGAACGTCCCTCAGCAGGTCGGCGACCTCTTCGGCTACGCGCTCCAGGAAGTCGCGCACGTGCTTGCGCTGGTAACCGCCCGCCCCGCGCGGGAACTCCATGTGCTCGATCTCGAGTGGGCTCAGTCGCATCGGTTCACCTCCTCGTGCACGGTCACAGCTCCGGCAGCACCGCTCGGAGGAGGCGCTTGAACGACTCGCCCATGCTCTCGGCCATCTCCACGACCTCTGCGCCGCTCGCGTGCTCCGTCGACTCGGGCAGCGCCATGTCGGTGATGGCGGAGAGCCCGAGAACCCTGAGCCCCAGCTGGCGGGCCCTGAGAACCTCGAAGACGGTCGACATGCCTATCGCGTCTGCCCCCATCGTCCTGTAGGCGCGGAGCTCGGCGCGCGTCGCGTAGCTGGGCCCCGTTATGGCAAGGTAGACGCCCTCCCTCAGCGGGATACCGTGCCTCAGCGCGGCGCTGCGTGCGGCCTCGAGGTAAGCGGGGTCGTAGCAGTCGAACATGACGGGGAAGCGCTCGAGAGACGGGTCGGCAAGCGGCCCGATGAGCGGGTTCTGCCCCGTCATGTTTATGAAGTCGACCTGCAGCATCAGCTCGCCCGCCCTGAACATCGGGTCGATGCCGCCGCAAGCGTTCGTGACGACGAGGGCCCTCACCCCGAGCGCCGCCATCACGGCGACAGGGTAGGACACCTGCGCTGCCGTGAAGCCCTCGTACGGGTGCACCCGCCCCTGCATCGCGACCACCTCGTGACCCTCCAGGTACCCGACATGGAGGCGGCCGGCGTGCCCCGGCGCGGAGGAGACGGGCATGCCAGGCAGCTCGGCGTACGGGACGCTTATGCCGTCGACCTCTTCAGCGAAGGCGCCCAGACCGGACCCCAGGATGAGGCCGATCGACGGGCTCAGCTTGGTGCGGGAGCGAACCGCATCAACCGTCGCGCTCAGGTTGCTGTCGTGGCCGACGGCGGGTGCGCGGTCCTTTGCGTCCATGGCCGCGATGATACCGGTACGAGCGGCGACGGCTGCCGCACTGCGACAAGCACTACGCTCTCATGTGCGTAGGTAAGATGCGCGCATGCCGCGCCGTCTAGCCGTCGTGCTCGCGTTCCTATCGCTAATCATGGCCCCCGTCTCCACGGCATCCGCGCAGCCGGCGGCGACCGGCAGGATCGTCGAGGTCCGGGTGGAGGGCACGACGACATACGCGGACATCGTGCGCACGATAATCACGTCCCGACCGGGAACAGAGGCCAGCTCCATCGACCTGGAGGCAGAGCGTAACCGCGTCTACAGCCTCGGCACGTTCGAGAGCGTGAGCGTCGACATAGAGCAGTCGGCGACCGGGCCCGTGCTGGTCGTCAGGGTGGAGGAGAACCCGCGCATCGGCGAGGTCGAGTTCGATGGCGTCACCTCCCTGCAGCAGGAGGCTCTGCTCGATACGCTCGCCTCCACCCACCTGCTCGCGCCGGGCCGCGTCTACAACAGCATCCGCGCCGCCGAGGCGCGCAACACGATAAGGCAGGCGTACAGGCAGGCCGGCTTCCCGTTCGACGTAGAGGTCGACCTGGAGCTCACACCCGCGCCCGACCTTGCCGAGACGGCCGCCGACATCCCCGTGAGGCTGACGTACGTCGTAGACGAGGCGGCCGAGGTCGACGAGGTGCGCTTCAGCGGCAACACGGTGCTCGACGACGGCGACCTGAGGCAGATCTTCAGCCCCGTCACCGAGTCTGGAGAGTTCGACCCGCAGGTGTACCGGCAGTCCCTCCAGGCGGTCGCGAACAGGTACCTCGCGCTCGGCTACCGCGGCAGCGGCGTGGACCTCGCGGCGACGAGCCTTCAGAACGGGGTCCTCGACGTCGCCATCCGCGAGCTGACCATCGCATCTATAGACACGACGGCACTGGGCGTCGACCCAACGGACCTGAGCCTGCAGCCGGGCGACCTCTTCAACTACGACACGCTGCTCGAGGACGTACGCAGGCTCGCTCGCGGGCGCTCGAGCGACATCCAGCTCGAGGCCGGCGTGTCGGCAACGGGCGCCGTCAGGGTGACGTTCAGGCTGGGCGCGCCAGAGACGGCCGGGCCGGTGCAGCGCATCGAGTTCGAGGGCAACACGGTCCTCTCCGACTCGGAGCTGCGCGAAGCGCTGCGGACAGAGGTGGGTGACAACTTCGCTTCAGCGGTCGCAGAGGAGGACTTCAGGCAGATCGTGGCGGCGTACCAGGACGAGGGCTACCGCATACTCACCAACCCGGACTTCTCGTACGACGACGGCACCTACATCCAGCGCGTAACCGAGCTGGTGATAGCCGATTACTCCGTTGTCTACGACGGCAACGTCGGCGGCACGGACGAGACCGTTATCACCCGCTACCTCCCCGACCCCGGCACCGTCCTGAACGACGAGGAGATCGTCCAGGGCCTCCTCGCCGTCGCAAGGCTCGGCGTCGTGGACATCGTCAACTACGGGCTCGAGCCGACGGCCGCGCCGGAGCAGGTGAACGTGATCGTTACCGTGCGCGACCGCTCGACCGGCCAGTTCCGCCCGGCGGCCCAGTACGCGACGGACACGGGCTTCTCGGCGAGCCTCGCGTACACGGAGGGCGACTTCCTCGGCCAGGCGCACAGCGTCGGCGCCGAGATAAGCGCAACGAGCACCGACATCGGGTTCATGATCGGCGGCAGGCTCAGTTACGACATCCCCTGGCTCTACGTCGACTGGCTCGACTTCCAGGAGGTGCCGACCTCCCTATCGGCCTCGATATTCAGCGTCGTCGCCAACAACCAGCCGCTTACTGCCGGTGGTCAGACGACGATCTTCTACCCGGGGTTGCCGGAGACAGAGGCCAACCGGGTAAGGGTGGGAGAGTACACGTCGCGTTCGACGGGATTCGGGTTCACGGTCGCCCGGCCGCTTACCCCTGAGATCTCGCTCAGCGTCGGCGCCAGCGGCTCGTACACGCAGTACCTGATGGAGCCCGTGAAGACCGCTTGCGAGATCGAGGGCAACGAGGTCACGAACGCGCAGAACTGCTTCATCCCGGCCGATCAGGCGCTCCAGTACCTGCCGACGAGCGGCCTTGCCGGGTTCACGAGCGCGAGGGTCAACTACGACGTTCGCGACAGCGCAGACTTCCCGACGGAGGGGGTCGCCGCGTACGGGAGCATAGGCGTTGGGTTCGGCAACGACTTCCTGCACCCCGACACGGGGGACCGCGTCACCTACGTTTACGAGCAGGTGACGGCCGGCGCCCGCACGTACTTCAAGCTGGCTGACATCGTGCCGGAGCAGATACAGGACGAGAACCACGTGTTCGGCGTTCGCCTGGACCTTGGCCACCAGTTCGGCGGGCTGTACCCGACGAGCAAGAGGTTCTTCGTCGGACAGTCGGTCGACGTCGCCACCCAGATCCGCGGGTACCGCCGTGAGGACTTCGGCCTTTCCCGCACGTACGCGACCAGCTCTTTCGAGTACCGCTACGACTTCAACTTCAGCAGCTTCGCGACTCAGACGGTGATCGGCATCGTGTTCGTCGACGCCGGCTGGGTGTCGAGCGTGCCCCAGTTCCCCGAGTACCAGACGCCGCTCTTCGCCTCTGCAGGCGTTGGCGTGCAGGTGAACCTGGGCTTCGGCGGCGTGCTGCTGCCCGCGGTGCGCCTCGACTACGCCTTCAGTCAGCGGCACCCGACGGGCGTGTTCAGCTTCAGGGTCGGGCCCGTCTTCTGAGCTGCCCACTCCGGCCCGGGGGCGGGAAGAGCGTGCGGGTCCCGTCGCGGATTGGAGCGGGCCGGGGCAGGGGAGCTACTCCCCGGCCACCTCGCGTAGCACGCGCTCGTCGCGCACCGTTATCTTCCCGTAGCCGGCGCGTATGGCGCCGAGCCTTACCAGCTCACCGATGACCTTCGTGACGGTCTCGCGCACGGAGCCCACGGCCGTGGCCAGCTCGTCGTGCGTTATGTGGACCATAGGGGCGCCCTCCGGGCTGCGGCCAGAGAGGTCGGAGTCGGAAAGCTCCAACAGCTCCGCCGCCACGCGCGCCCTCAGCGGCTTCCCGGCCAGGCGGTGCAGCGACCTGCCCATGCCGTCGAGCGCCGCCGCCAGCACTGACGCCAGGCTGCGCAGGTCGCTCTCTCCCAGTTCTGCCGGCTCGACGACCTCGACCTCGGAAGGCGTCACGGCCTCCGCGAAGTAGCGCCTGGGGTCGCCGGTGAGCGCCTCCTCGCCGAAGTAGCCGCCCTTCTTCACGTAGCGCAGGGTCACGCCGGTACCGTCGTCATCCACTGTGTACAGGCGGATGAGACCGTTGACGAGCCTGTACAGGTGCTCTGAACGGCCCGGGAACAGCAGTACCTCGCCGCTCTCAGCGTGCCGGTGGTCGAGCACCGTGCTCCTCTGAACCGTGTTCACGGTCACGTCCTCCTCGGGTCCGACGATACCGCCGGTCTCTGAAAGCCATGACAGTGTGGCTTACGTACCCTTTGAGCCGATGTTCAGACGTTGAAGAGGAAGTGGATGACGTCCCCGTCGCGCACAACGTACTCCTTGCCCTCGACGCGCAGCAGGCCCTTCGCGCGGGCGGCGGCGATGCTGCCCGCGGCGAGTAGCTCGTCCCAGGCGATCACCTCGGCGCGGATGAACCCGCGCTCGAAGTCGCTGTGTATCTCACCGGCGGCCTGTGGAGCCTTGGCGCCGCGCCTGACGGTCCAGGCGCGCACCTCCTTCTCGCCGGCCGTGAAGAAGGTGATGAGGCCGAGGGTCCGGTAGCCGGTGGTGATGAGACGCTCCAACCCCGAGCGCTCGAGGCCCATGTCCTCCAGGAACGCCTGTTGCTCGTCTGGCTCGAGCTGCCCCAGCTCTTCCTCGATCCGCGCTGAGACGATCACCACCTCGGCGCCGTCACGCCCCGCCACCTCACGGACCGTGTCCACGTGCCGGTTACCTGTAACGACGTCGTCCTCCGCGACGTTGCACACGTAGATGACGGGTTTGGCCGTGAGCAGGCCGAGCGCCGCTGGTATCTCGACGCCGCTGCGCCTGGCCGGCACCCCGTCCTCGAGCTTGGCCATGACGGCGACGACCGTCTCGAGCAGCGCCGCGTCGTCGGGGTCGCCCTTCGCGCTGCGGCGCAGCTTCTCGTGCCTGCGCTCCAGCGCAGCCAGGTCGGCGAGCATCAGCTCAGTGTCTATCGTCTCTATGTCGGCTGCGGGGTCGACCTCTCCCGAGACGTGCACGACGTTGGGGTCGTCGAAGCAGCGCACGACGTGAGCGATGGCAGCGACCTCGCGGATGTGCGCGAGGAACTGGTTGCCGAGACCCTCGCCCTTGTGCGCGCCGCGCACCAGCCCGGCTATGTCGACGAACTCGACGGCGGTTGGCACGATGGGCACGTTGCGCCCCGGCTTCTGGTACAGCCTGTGCAGGGCGGCCTGGCGTTCGTCCGGGACGGGTACGACGCCGACGTTCCGGTCGATCGTCGCGAAGGGGTAGTTCGCGGCCTCGACGCCCGCCTTTGTTATCGCGTTGAAGAGCGTCGACTTGCCGACGTTTGGCAGGCCGACTATTCCGATACCTAGCACTCGCGGCTCTCCCGCGGCCCGACTCGCGGGCCGTTCAGGCGCCCGCTCCCGGGCGCCAACGGAGGAGCATACCAGACCAAGCAGGCCGTCCAGGAGGCCGGAAAACGCGTCAGGAGGCCCGTGATACAGTCGCGCGCATGCCTTCAGCAAGCAACGGCGCTCACAAGGTGGCGGTGATCGGTGGTGGGACCGTAGGCGCGGTCGCCGTCGACCTCCTGCGGGCGGCAGCCGGGGTCGAGGTCCTCGGGGTGCTCGTCAGGGACGTCGACAAGCCGCGGGGGTTCGAGGGCTGGCAGGACCTCGTGACCGCCGATCCCGGCGTGCTAGACGACGCTGACCTTGTCGTCGAGGTCGCGGGCGGCACGGGCTCCGCAGCCGACAACGCGCTCGCCGCGCTCGGCCGCGGCGCCCTGCTCGTCACGGCCAACAAGGCGGCGCTCGCCGAGCGCTGGGACGACTTCGCCCCTCACATGCTCGACGGCAGGGTCTGGTGCGAGGCGGCCGTGATGGCCGGTACCCCTGTCGTTGGGGCCGTCACGAACTCGCTGCGCGGCTGCACGCCGCGGAGCATGCACGCGATACTGAACGGTACGTGCAACGTGATCCTCAGCGACATGGAGTCGGGCATCGGGTTCGATGACGCGCTCGAGCGCGCTCAGGCCGCCGGCTACGCCGAGGCAGACCCCACCCTCGACGTCGACGGCATAGACGCCGCGCACAAGGCGACGGTGCTGGCGAGGCTGGCCTTCGACCCCGGGATCACGTTCGAAAGCGTGAGGGCGAAGACCCGGGGGGTCCGGGGCATCGACGGTGCGGCCGTGAGCGAGCAGGTGAGGCGCGGGCGCAGCGTGAGGCTCGTCGCCAGCATCGCCGCCGGTCGCTCCGGCTGGGAGGCCAGTGTGAGGCCGCTCTCCCTGCCTGCCGACCACCAGCTGGTGACGCAGGGGGCGGTCAACGCTGCGCTGTTCACGGGAGACCCGCTGGGCGACGTCTACTTCCGCGGCGCCGGTGCCGGCGGGGGCTCTACCGCGACCGCCGTCGTCTCCGACTTGCTCGCTGCGCTCGCCGGAGGGCGCGGACACGCCCCGTTGCGGCGCGCGGCCCCGGTCGACGCGGCGGCGAGCCTCGCCGCGCTGCCGTCCGAGGCGGAGGAGATCTTCGCGTGAGCTTCGCCCCGGTGGGTTACCGCTCTACGCGCGCCCCGGATGGTGAGAGCGTCTCCTTCGACGACGCCGTGCTCTCCGGCCTCGCGCCGGACGGCGGCCTCTACCTGCCGGACCGCATGCCGCAGGCGCCGTCCGGCTGGGAGGAGGAAGACGACCCCGCCGCCCTGGCCGCGGTCGCGCTCGCGCCCTTCGTAGGCCGGGAGCGGGGCGCGGTCGAGCCCGTGTTCCGCAAGGCGCTCGACTTCCGCCTGCCGCTGGTCGACCTGGGAGACGACCTCTACGTTCTCGAGCTCTTCCATGGGCCGACCGCCGCGTTCAAGGACGTCGGGGCCAGGAGCATGGCCGGCCTCATGGAGCAGGTCATGGAGAAAAGGGGCGAGAGCGCGACGGTTCTCGTCGCGACGTCGGGAGACACGGGCGGCGCGGTGGCGGACGCTTTCGCCGGCCTTGGGACCGTCAGGGTCGCCGTGCTGTACCCACGTGGTCAGGTCTCCGCCGTGCAGGAGGCGCAGCTGACCGCCGTGCGCGAGGGTGTGACCGCGTTCGCGGTGGACGGTACCTTCGACGACTGCCAGAGGATGGTCAAGGAGGTGCTGGCGGCGCGGGAGCTGGCAGGACAGCACCTGTCGACCGCCAACTCGATAAACATCGCCCGCCTCCTGCCCCAGGTCGTCTACTACATGCACGCGTGGGCCCGCCTCCGCGGGTCCGGGGAGACACGGGTACCCACCTTCGTCGTGCCCAGCGGCAACCTCGGCAACCTCACGGCAGGCATGATGTCGACGGATATAGGCGGCATGCGCTCCGATTTCGTCGCCGCGCACAACGACAACGACTACTTCGCCCGCTTCCTGGCAGGCGAGGCCGAGCCTTACGCGTTCGACCCCAGCGTCCGTACGCTCTCGAACGCGATGGACGTCGGCGGCCCCTCGAACTTCGAGCGCCTCTGGGCGCTGCGCGGCGAGGACCTGCGCCGGGCCGTGAAGGGACACGCAGTCAGCGACGTCGCGACTAAGGAGAGCATCGCCCGGGCGTGGACGGAGCGCGGTTACCTCGCGTGCCCGCACACGGCAGTCGGGCTGGAGGCGGCGGAACGCGAGCGGGCCGCAGGGCGGCCGGGGCCGATCGTGGTACTGGCGACCGCGCATCCCGCGAAGTTCCCGGACACGGTCATAGAGGCCGTGGGCGTCGAGCCGCCGCCGCACCCCGGGCTGGAACGGTTCGAGAGGGCGGAGAAGAGAGCGGTGCCGCTCGCGGCGGACGCGGCGGCGCTGGAGCGCGCGTTGACGAGCTTCTGAGAAGCGCCCCAGGCGCCCCTCTGCCTCAGGCCAGGGCGAACGGCGACTCGTCGCCGTCCTCAAGCCGCCTCACGCGGCCGTCCGCGACGAGCTTCTCCAGATGCGCGAGCACAGACAGCCGGGCGAGGTCACGCAGGTCGCCGTCTACCGTCGGGTAGATGGTCGCGGTGATGCCGGTCGCGTCCAACGGTCCGGCCTCGAGCGCAGCGACCACCTGCGCCTCGCGCTCCAGCCGGTGCGCCCGCTGCTCCGCCAGGCGCCCCGCCGGGTCGTCGACGAGCGGGCCGTGCCCCGGCCCAAGCGCCGGAGGCCGGAGCTCGAGCAGGGCATCGAGGCTACGTAGGTAGGCGCCGACGTCGCCCTCGGGCTTCCCGACCCACACGGAGCCGCTGGCCGTCACGAGGTCGCCGGCCAGAACCGCCTCCACCACGCCCCGTTGGTCCTTTACGACGACCGAGACGTGGCCCGGGCTGTGACCCGGCGTGTGGAGCAGCTCGACAGTGAGGTCGCCGACCGTAAGGACCATCCGATCCTGCACGAGCACCCTCGTGGCGTCAGCCTTGACGCGCGCCTCCTCTGCAGCGTGGACGTAGAGCGTCGGGTGGTCGAACATGTCGAGGGCACCCTTCACGCCCTCCCAGTGATCCGGATGACCGTGGGTGAGCACGATTCCCTTCACCATCCGCGCTCCGGCCCCGGCGACGGCCGTCGCGAGCGACTCGGTGGCGGACGCGAGGGGAGAGCCGGGGTCGACGATCAGCGCCACGCCACCGTCTGCGATCACGTAGGCGTTCGTGTGGTCGTACGGCGGCAGCGTCGCGACGGGCACGGGCACCTTGGTCACGTGCCGGCTCACCTTCTCTGACACGAAGCTCATCTCGCCTTCTCCGCGAGGCCGAGCGCGGCGTCAAGCGCCTCCCCGGCTGGGACCGGGACATCGGGTTCCACCCCGCGACCCTCCCATGTGGGGCCGAGGAGCGGCGCCAGCACGCCGGTCGCTATCCAAGCCTGCGAGCCGTCGCGCAGGCAGAACGGCAGCACGGCCTCTACGTTCCCCGCGGTCTTCTCCCCGACGACGACGGCCCTGCCGTTGTCCTGCAGCGCGCCGGCCAGGCCCTCGGCAGCGCTGTTCACGCCGGAGTCGACGAGCAGGTAGAGCGGTAGCTGGGTGGCAGGGTCGCCGATGGCTGGGTATGGGACCGGCAGCGACCAGCTGAGCACGGCGCGCCACAGGAACCCGCGCGTGAAGACCCCTGCCACCTGCATCATCGTCACCAGGCGGCCCCCCGGGTTGCCTCTCAGGTCCAGTATGAGCGCCTGCGCTCCCTGCCTGTCGAGCCGGGTGACCGCTTCCCTAACGCCGCCCGCGACCCCGGCGGAGGCCAGGTCGGGCACACGCACGTAGCCGACCGGGACGCCGCCGCCTTCCGCCATGCCGTATGTCACGACCCCGACCTCGTCCGTGACGACGTCCTCGGGCTCGAGCGCCATGCCCTCTCGCGCCACGGTGATGGGGACCGCGAGCCGCGCGACGCCAGAGGGTCCGGACGAGGCGCGGGCGTCGAACACCGCGAGGCACGGTAGGTCGCCGTACAGCTGCCGTATCTCGTCGACGCGCGAAGGACGGACGTAGACGGAGTGGTCGTCGCCTATCTCGTCGTACATCTCCTCGAGCAGGTCGTACATGCCGTCCTCGGTGGCGACGGTCTTCATGCGCTCCCTGTAGCGCTCTCCCACCTCGTCCCAGTCGACGCCCAGGGACTCCAGGTCCCAGTACCGGTTCTCGACGAGGCTCCAGGCGTTCTCGAACCTGTCAAGGAGGGTGCGCTCCTGGACGTGGCTCAACTGCGCCGCGCTCTCGCTCGCGGCGTAGCCGTATACGTGCGGCGCGGGTTGGTCGCCGCCCTGGTCGCCTGCCACGGCGGGCGGGCAGCATGCGGCAAGGAGCAGCAACGCGGTAGGGACGAGCGCCCGGATGGCCGCTCGCTTCACGCCGGCGCCGTCGCGAGGTCGGCGCCCGCGCTCTCAAGCCGGGCGGAATCGAGGACGACGGACTGCGCGCCGACCTTCGTCGTGTTGAGGGCGCCAGCCACGTTCGCCATGCGGGCCGCCGTGAGTAGGTCGTGGCCGCTCATCACCGCGTGGGCGAAGGCAGCCGTGTAGTAGTCCCCTGCCCCCGTGCTGTCGACGACGCCGTCAACCCCGTGCGCTTCGACGAGCTCCGACTGATCTGCCGTGAAGAAGATTGACCCGTTCTCTCCGACCTTCACGACGACGTTCTCGAAGCCCGCCTCCTTCAGGTCGCCGACGGCGTCTGTGATGGTCGCCTCGCCGGTTATCGCGTATAGCTCGTACTCGTTCATCAGCAGGTAGTCGGCATCGCTCACGTGGTCGAGGAGCCGGTACCCGAGGGCGTGGACGGCGCTGGTGCCGAGGTCGACGAACACCGTCAGCTTGTGCTTGACGGCCAGCTCGAGCGTCCTGAGCGCGAACTCCTTCTGCCTGCCTCCTATGAGGGAGTACGCGCTCAGCACCAGGGCGTCGCGGTCGGCCACGTGCTCCTCGCGCAGGCCGGCCGAGTCTAGGTAGCGACTGGCGCCGGCGGCGCTGATCATCGTGCGCTGCGCGTCCGGGGTGACGATGAGTGTGATGCTGCTCGTCTGGTGCACGTCGTCGTGCTGCACGAGGCTCATGTCGACGCCGGCGGACACCGCGTTGCGCAGCGCCAGGTCGGCGAACGGTCCGGTGCCGACACGCGTCGCTATGCGGGTGTCGTTGCCTAGCCTGGCGAGGACCGTAGCAACGGTGCCGCCAGAGCCTCCCGGTTCCAGCAGCGCCCTGTGGGCCGTGGCCTCGCCTCCCGGCTCTGGGAACTCGTTCACGAAGTACATCTGGTCGACGGTGGCGTCGCCGACCACGAGGAACTTGGGCATCTGGGCTCCGCTCCTTGGCCGCTTGCCTTGGCGGCATGCGCGTGCGGCGGCCGGAGCTCGGCCGCCCTGCCTGGCGCGTTGGTTTGCCGGCACATTCTAACTAGGACTGCGTGCCCGGCCGTCGTGCTGCGGAACAGGGCCGAGCTCAGAGAGCAGGCCAACGAACGCGCGGAGGTCGAGGCGCTCGGCACGGACCCTCGGGTCCAGCTCCAGTTCCTTCATGGCCGCCTCGACATGGGCGGCCTCGTAACCGGCCATCAGCAGGTTGCGCTTCAGCGTCTTGCGGCGGTGCGCGAACGACGCGCGTATCAGGTCGAACAGCTCAGGCACGCGCCGCGCCTCCGGGTACGTCTCGAGGGCGACGACGGCAGAGCGCACCTTCGGCGGGGGCACGAACGCCCCTGGCGGGACGACCTTGACTATCTTCGCGTCGGCGAAGTTGGCGACGAGCAGCGACAGCGCTCCGTACGCCGGCTCGCCCGGCCGGGCGACGAGCCGCTCCCCGACCTCGAGCTGGACGAGGCATGCGATGCGCTCGAACCTCAAGGACTCCAGTGCCATGGCTATGAGCGGCGTCGCGACGTTGTAAGGGAGGTTGGAGGCGAAGACAGAACCTTCCGGCAGCGTGCTCAGGTCGAAGCGCATGGCGTCTTCGTTCACGACCTCGACGTTGTCGAGGCCGGCGAGGGTCTCCGACAGGACAGGGAGGAGGCGACGGTCCATCTCCACCGCGACGACCCGCCCAGCGTGACGGGCGAGCTCACGGGTGAGGGTCCCGAGGCCGGGCCCGACCTCCAAGACGGTGTGGTGCGCCTCCAGCCGCGCCGCGGCCACGACGGCGGCAAGCACCCCGGGCTCCACGAGGAAGTTCTGCCCGAACGACTTGTCGGCAGACAGGCCGTGCCGTTCCATGAGCGCCCGCACGACCGAGCGGTTGGTTAGTCGAGCTTCTCCTACGGGAGCCGCCGCCGGGCGCTCAGGTGCCGTGGAAGGCTATCGCGTCGTCGAGCTGGCGTTCGGCCTCTTCGAGCTGGACGTCCTGCACGACCGCCAGCTCGCTCGCCAGCATCGTCTTGGCGTTCTCCAGCACCTCGCGCTCGGTGGCCGCGAGGCCCTTCTCGACATCGCGCTTGGCGAGGACGCCGATCAGGCGGGCGAGGTCGTAAGCGCTGCCCGTAGATAGGATCTCCTGCTCGGCGCGGAAGCGGGGCGGCCACTGGTTGGGGAGCGTCAGGTCGGCAGAGCGGATCGCCTCGAGCAGACGGTCGATCTCGTCGGCCTCGACGGTGTGTCGCAGGCCCACCTCTTCACCCTTCTTGAGAGGCACGAGCACCTCCATGTCGCCCCTTATGAAGACGACCTTTAGGTACTCATGGGACTCGCCCAACACGACGCGCGTCGTCCGTTCCTGCACGACCCCCGCGCCCTGGGACGGGTAGACGACGTGGTCACCCACCTTGAAGGTCACAGTGGCGCAAGCCTAACACGCGCGGGGAACGGCCAGGTTTGCACGTCAGAGACCCACGAAAGGCGCCCACGTCCGGTAGTAGGCGAAGGACCAGAACGTCAGGCCGACGAGGACGGTGGCGGCAGAAGACGCGAGCACGTGCAGCTGAGCCTCCCTGTCCTGTCTTCGGGTTATCAGGTACGAGGCGAGAGCGCCGACGAGCAGCGTGACGAGCAGGCCGATGATGGGGCCCGGCTCCAGCAGGCCGAGCGCGGGGACCCTCATGTCGAGGAGCACGACGAGCAAGGGGGGCACGATCACGCCGAGCCAGGCGCCGACTACGAGCGGCCTGGCCCGCACGGCCTCTAGCCTGGCGAGCAGGAGGCTCAACAGGAACAGCAGTGGCGCCAAAACGATCGTGGCCATGACGCCGACTATCGCGGCCGTCAGCGCCTGTCCAGCGGCCTCCTGACCCACGTTCCACGGGCTCCATCCCATCACGGCCGCGACCCTGTCGCTGAGCGTCGGCTCGAAAGGCTCGCTGTCGTCGCTGGCGAACACCGCCACTCCGCCGCCCTGCCTGCGGCCGTACCAGGCGAGGCTCACGACGCCCGTCTCGTCGTCCAGAGCGAGCGAGGCATCGGCTACCAGCTCGGGCGACCAGGCGACGCTTATCGGCTCGGGGTCGGCCGTGAGCGCCGCGGCGCGGCGCACGAACGGCCCGTCTAGCCAGTACGCATCGTCGCCCACCCATGCCAGGGGGCGTCCGACCTCGCCCGTCCGCTGGGTGCGCACCACCTGGGGTTCGCCATCCGGAGCGGTGTCGATGAGGGTCGCCCGCAGGTCGGACTCCTCGGCCCGCCACAGCGCGCGGACGCTGGCCGGATCACCGTCTACGGCGCCGAGCGCGACGGTCTGGCGTTCGTCTATGACGTCGGCGAGCCCCAGGTCGATGGGTCGTGAGCCGTCCACGCGCATGACGTACGCATGCCATTCGGAGCTGAGGCCGACCGCCGTCATGTCTGAGAAGCCCTCGAGCCACGCGATCCACGACGGCCCCTCCGCTCCACCGCCGTCGTCGAGTGCGAACATCCCGCGCACGCCGAGGTCCGTGGCGTAGAGCACCCGCCGCTCTCCGGGGCCATCTCCATCCCAGGGGAACAGCGAGAGCCTGGCCTCGCCACCCTCGCGGACGGACGCCGCGACCCACGGTCCTTCCGGTCCGGGGCCCACGATCATCGGCGTCTCACGGGGGTGCGTGAACAGCAGGTGATCGACGCCACGGTACGTGATGTGGTGCAGCGTGCTGCCCGTGCGGCGGTCTCGTTCCGACCATGCGACGGCGAGCTCGCCGCCGGACACCGTTGCCCACACGCCCCTCACCGTCTCGGAGCTGGCCACGGCCCGTTCCTCGCCGCCCGGCCCGGTGGCCCACACACCCTGCCCGTCCGCCCAGACGACGTACGACTCGCCACCGCCTGCGGCCACGGAAACGACCGGGTGCACGCCGCTCGCGACCTGGTTTGGGGCCCCGAAGCCGCCGGCGGCCGCGTACGGTTGGGCGAGCACGTTGGCCGACGGGAGTACCGCCAGGGCCACCATGGCCCAGGCCAGGAACCGATGCGCCATCGTCATCAAGCCGATGCCTTGCGCGCCGCGGACACGGCCGTGCTCCTCGGCGCCTTGCCTGGGATCACGGCCACCTTCACGTCCTTGCCCTGCAGCTTCGCCTCTATCTCGCGGATGCGGTCGCGCACGGCCGCCGCGCGCTCGAAGTCGAGCGCCTCGGAAGCCGACCACATCTCGTTCTCCAGCAGGGCGAGCTCCTGTCGCAGGTCGTCGAACGCGAGCTCGCGTTCCCAAGGGTCCAGCTGGGGCGGTGGGCCCTCTGCCTCGGCTTCGGCCTCGCCCCTGATCACGTCGTGCACGCGCTTGCGGACAGACTCCGGCGTGATGCCGTGCAGCGCGTTGTAGGCGAGCTGCTTGTCGCGCCTTCGCTCCGTCTCTGCGATGGCGGCGGCCATCGCGTCTGAGACCTCGTCAGCGTAGAGGTACACCTCGCCGTTGACGTTGCGGGCCGCGCGGCCGATCGTCTGTATCAGCGCCCTCTCGCTCCTGAGGAAGCCGGTCTTGTCGGCGTCGAGAATGGCCACGAGGCTTACCTCCGGCAGGTCGAGGCCCTCGCGCAGGAGGTTGATGCCGACGAGCACGTCGAAGTGGCCCAGCCTCAGGTCGCGGATGATCACCTGCCGCTCGACCGCGTCTATGTCGGAGTGCATGTACCTGACGCGCACGCCCTGAGCCGCCAGGTACTCGGTGAGGTCCTCCGCCATCTTCTTCGTCAGCGTCGTCACCAGCACCCGCTCGCCCTTCTCCGCGCGGGCGCGGGCGGCGAACAGCAGGTCGTCTATCTGGCCGCGGCTCGGCTTCACGACCACGCCGGGGTCGACCAACCCAGTCGGCCGTATCACCTGCTCCACGACCGAGTCGGACAGGCCGATCTCGTGCTCCGTCGGGGTGGCAGACACGAACATCACCTGACCGACGCGCTGAAGGAACTCGTCCTCCTTCAACGGCCTGTTGTCGAGCGCGGCAGGCAGCCTGAAGCCGTAGTCGACGAGGGTCTGCTTGCGCGCCCTGTCGCCGTTGTACATCCCGCGGATCTGCGGCAGCATCACGTGCGACTCGTCGAGGAAGACGATGAAGTCGTCCGGGAAGTAGTCGAGCAGCGTGTTCGGCGGCGAGCCGGGTGGCCGGTTCTCGAGGT
>CAZMFX010000039.1:0-21772 GCA_964565625.1 uncultured bacterium | reverse complement strand
AAGACGGGCTGACGGCGTTGTGGGCCTTCCTGCAGCCCGCATGGGAGCGTGAGGGCAGGGCCATCAGCGAGGCCGCCGGCAAGGGGTTCGAGGCCGAGGTCGAGCTGACCGGCGACCTGATCTCCGCGCTGCCGGAGCATCACTTCGTGCGCTTCGAGGGCGCGGCCCAGGCCTTCAGGCGGGCCCAGGAGGAGGGCGGCCGCTTCGTCGTCGTGCCCCTATACTTCGCCTCGCAGGGCGGCTTCCACCTCGACTTCGGAGGCGTCGACTACGTCGGGTACGGCGTCCACGCCGAGAGCCTCTTCGCCAAGCAGCAGTCCGAGCTCGCCGACCTCGCCGGTAAGCTCAAGGCGTTCAGCGACCCCACCCGCCTGCTGCTGATGGTCCTCATAGGCAGGCTCTCGCAGTTCCCGCTGACGGTCGGTGACCTCGCGACGCAGGTCGGCGTCAGCCAGCCGACGACCAGCGGGCATCTCAAGCTCCTCAAGGAGATGGGCCTCGTGCAGGTCTCGAAGAGCGGGAACCGCTCCTACTACCACCTCGACGAGCAGGCGGTGCGGGAAGTGATCGGGAACCTGCAGAGGTCGCTCGTCGGCTGACAACTAGGAAACCGTAAATATCGGTCGTGGCCTATTGACAAGCTCTCGGACTCTTCCTATACTTGTTCATAGGAGGTGGCCGATGTTCTTCGCACCAGAGCAGATAAGACAGTTGAACCAGGACCGGCTCGCAAGCGTCGCTCGCACGGCAAAGGCTGCCCACAGCACGCGCATCAAGCCCATCAGCAAGACCCGCTGAGAACCCGGATCAACTACCCCAGGTAGCGCGCTCCACCCCTCCTCCAACAACGGGGTGCGGCGCGCTAGGCTCGTTGTAGTCGATCGAGCTTCATAGGCGCTCGCCTACAGAAGCGGGCGCGGCATCACTGCGCGCTGGTCAGGTCGGGGCGCAACGAGCGCGCCTCGCGCAGATAGACGTGCACCATCTCGCGTTGCGACCGGCGCGTGTTCACCTGCATCATCACCCGCACGCAGCGCTTCAGCCGCCCCGGCACCGGGATCTCCTGGTTGCACAGGAGCGGCACCATGTTCATCCCCAACTCGCGCGCGGCCTCCGCGGGGAAGGTCGAAGCCAGGTCCGGCGTCGTCGTGAAGAAGATGGAGGCGATGACGTCGAAGTCCTCTATGCCGTTGGCATCTAGCATCGCGGTGAGCAGCTCGCGGGTCGCGTCCAGGATGAGCCCTGGGTCGTCCGCAGCTACCGTGGTGGCGCCGCGCACTCCCCTCAGCCAGTACGGCTTCGAATCCATGCGGCGGAGTCTACCAACAGCCGGCGCAAGGCCCGGAGCATGGCCGCCTGCGTCAATACTGGGTCCATGATCGATGCGAACGCTGCCGAGCCAGCATGGTTCGACCTCACTGCCGACCAGCGGGCACTGCTGGGCCCCCTACGGGAACTCCTGAAAGAGGAGGTCGCTCCCGGCGCGGCCGACCGTGACCTGTCTGGCGCCTTCCCTCACGACCTCGTCTCACGCCTTGGCGAGTTGGGTCTCTTCGGCCTCCAGGTCCCCGAGAGCCTGGGGGGCTCCGGCCTTGACACCCAGACATCTGCGATGGTGATCGAGGAGGTCGCTGCGCACGACGGGTCCCTCGCCCTCACCGTTGCGTCCCACAACTCCCTGTGCCTCGGCCACCTGCTCACCGCGGCGAACGACGCTCAGAAGCGCCAGTGGGTGCCGCCGCTCGCGAGGGCAGAGCGGCTGGGCGCATGGTGCCTCACAGAGCCGACGGCGGGCTCCGACGCGGCCTCTTTGCGCACCCGGGCCCGCTCGGTGGATGGCGGCTACGTCGTAGACGGGAGCAAGGTGTTCATAACGCAGGGAACCGTGGGCGGCACGTACGTCGTCATGGCGCGCACGTCGGACCCTGCCGAGGGCCGCGAGCGCTCACACGGCATCAGCGCGTTCGTCGTCGACGGTGACACCCCAGGGCTGCTGCGCGGCAAGCCGGAGAAGAAACTGGGGCTGTCCAGCTCGGACACGACGCCGCTGACCTTCGACGGCATGCACGTCCCGGCCGATGGCCTGCTCGGTGAGGAGGGCGAGGCGTTCGCCGACGTTTCGCACGTGCTGACGGGAGGGCGCATCGGCATCGGCGCCATGGGCATAGGCCTGGGCAGGGCCGCGCTGGACGCTGCCCTCGAGTACGCGGCCGAGCGCCGCCAGTTCGGCAGGCCCATAGCCAGGCACCAGGCGATCTCGTTCAAGCTCGCCGACATGGCGACGGAGCTCGAGGCAGCGCGTCTGTTGGTGCTCAAGGCCGCGGCCCTGCGCGACGCCGGCCGCGAGCACACGGCAGCAGCCGCCATGGCGAAGCTGAAGGGCAGCGTCGCCGGCGTCGCGGCGTGCGACGCGGCCATCCAGGTGCTCGGCGGTTACGGCTACATGAAGGAGTACCCGGTCGAACGCTACTGGCGCGACGCGAGGCTCACGCGCATCGGCGAGGGAACGGACGAGATCCAGCACCTGATAATCGCGAGGGACCTACTGCGCTCGGTCGGGGCCTGAGCCTCACGTATGAGGTGGCTTCAGGCGGCGGCGACGGCCGGGCAGCCCGAGCCGCCGAGAGGGGTGTCGAGCACCTCGTCAGGCACGGCCTTCAGCGCCCTGAGCACGAGCGCGGACCCGGCCCCGGGAAGATGGGCGCCCTCGGTGATGATCCTGCGCCAGGTGCGGGCGCCCGGCACCCCCTTGAAGAGGTTGAGCATGTGCTTGGCGATCCCGGCGAGGGGCGTACCTCTCCCCGTCTCCTCTACGACGTAGTCGATCATCGCCTCGACCACCGCCCTGCGGGTCACGGACCTCCGGTTGCCTGACACGGCGGCGTCTACGTCGGCCAGGAGCGTAGGGTCCTCGTAGAACGACCTGCCTATCATCACGCCGTCCACGTGCTCGAGATGCTCCTGCGCCTCCGACACGTCCGCCACGCCCCCGTTGAGCTCGACCACCAGGTGTGGCCGCTCGCGCTTGAGCCTGTACACCTCGCCGTACCGCAACGGCGGCACCGACCGGTTCTCCTTGGGTGATAGCCCACGCAGCCATGCCTTCCGCGCATGCACCGTGTAGGCGCTGCTCACCCCGCCGGAGGCGCGCTCGACGACGTCGACGAAGCGCAGCAGGTCCTCGTAGCTGTCTGCGGCGTCGATGCCGATGCGGTGCTTGACGCTAACGGGCAGGCCGCTCTGCGCCATCGCCGCCAGGCACTCGCCGACGAGGCGCGGCTCCGCCATCAAGCAGGCGCCGAAGCTGCCGCTCCTCACGCGGTCAGACGGGCATCCGACGTTGAGGTTCACCTCCTGGAAGCCGGCCCTCGCCCCCGCTACGGCGGCCTCCAGCAGCTCGTCCGGCTCCGAGCCGCCGAGCTGCAGCACGACGGCGCCCTCTTCAGGCGTGCGGGCGAGCAAGCGCTCCTGCACGCCGTGGACGACGGCCTTCGCCGTCACCATCTCGGTGTAGAGGAGGACGTCCCGCGACAGCAGCCGCGCCATGCGCCTGAAGTGCCTGTCGGTAAGCGCCATCATGGGAGCCACCGAGATGCGCGGTCGTACGGCCTCGGCCGGTCGCCCCGTCACGTAGTAGCCGCCGGCTCCACCCGGCGCGGCTTGCGGAACTCGATGTTCTCCCACTCGCCTTCCTCCACGACGGCGAGATCGGGGTTGATCCGCTTGAAGTAGGCGACGACGTCCTGCACGAGGTCGTCCGGCGTGCTGGCGGCGGACGTCACGCCGACGGAGCCGACGCCCGCGAGCCACGCGTCGTCTATGTCGGCGGCCGACTCGATCCGTCTGGCGTTGCCAGTGATGTCGTTGGCGAGCTCGACGAGGCGCATGCCGTTGGAGGAAGCGGCGCTGGTCACGACGAGGAACAGGTCGACACGCGAGGCTATCTTCCGCACGGCGTCCTGCCGGTTCTTTGTGGCGAAGCAGAGGTCGTCGGAAGGCGGCACGACGAGGTTGGGGAAGCGGCGCTTGAGCACCTCGACGGTGCGCATCGTGTCGTCGACGGAGAGCGTCGTCTGGGTCAGCACGACCACCCTGTCTGGGTCCGGCACCTCGACGGTCTCGGGGTCCTCAAGGCCCGGGTCGTGCTTCCGGTTGCCGACGACGGACACGACCGTCGTCCGATCCGGAGCCTCGCCCCGGGTGCCGATGACCTCCTGATGCGACGTCGAGTCTCCAACGAGCAGTATGTGGAAGCCGCGCTCCGCGTACCGCTTCGCCTCGTTGTGCACCTTCGTGACGAGCGGGCAGGTAGCGTCGACCGTTGCCAGCCCGAGCTCGTCAGCCCGCTGCCGCACCACGGGGCTGACGCCGTGGGCGCTGAAGACGACGGTGTTGCCGATCCGCCTGCCCTCTTCCTCCGCCATCCTGCGGGCAGCGTCCAGGTCGCCCAAGTCCTCGACGAAGGTCACGCCGTGGCTGCGCTCCAGGCGAGAGACGACGGTCTTGTTGTGGACGATGTCGTGGTACACGGCGATGCCGCCCTCGCCCTGCTCCCGTGCCGCCTCCGCCTGCTCCTCTACCGCCTTGATCGCCATCACAACGCCGGCGCAGAAACCGCGCGGTTTGGCGAGAAGTAGTCGTTCGATCATGCCCCCCGATGATAACGGGACCGCCGGCGCTGACTGGTCCGTGCAGCTTGTCCACGTTGGACACAGCGTGATAAAGTCGCGTCTGCTGCTTTGGCAGCGGTGCGGGGGCGATTAGCTCAGCCGGTTAGAGCGCGTCGCTGATAACGACGAGGTCGGTGGTTCGAGTCCACCATCGCCCACCACATCCTCAGGGGCGCGCCCAAGAGCGGGGTGCGCCTTTTCTCATGCCCGCGCGAGCCTCAGTCGACGGCGAACACGTCGCGCCGGGCGCCGAGGGTCAGATCGACCCTGAACGTTGCCGAGCCCCGCTGGACGGTGAGCACTATCGTCTGCCCTATCTGCTTGTTCCGCACCTCTGCCAGAAGGTCGTAGAAGGTCGGCGTCGCTCGGCCGTCTACGGCGACTATCACGTCCGCACGCGGCACCATGCGCACCGACCCATCGGAGCCCTCGAGCCGTTCCTGGGTCATGCTCCTGAGGCCGGCCATGTCCGCCGGGCCGCCGCTCTGCACGCGGTCGACGATGGGCCCGGGTCTGGCGCCCAGGTAGTAAGAGGACTCGCTCGGGTCGTAGTCGAGGCCGGGCGTCCAGGTGAAGCCGATGACGGGAACGTCGCGTCGCTGGCCGTCGAGAACGGCCTGGAAGACCTCGCCGTCGCGCACGACGGGAACCGCGTAGCTGGCGTAGGAGCTGGGAAGCCTGGCGCCGCGCAGGTAGGGCGGCACCCAGTCCTGAGACGACATGGCCGCCGGGTTGAAGCTGATGTAGCTGACGACGCCGATGACCTCGCCGCCGCTGTTGACGACGGGTCCGCCGGAATCGCCGGGGGCTAGGGAGTTGGTCAGCTCTATGGTGCCGCTCGCGAAGTCGGCCCTTCCCGCCTCTACGCCGAGCCTTGTTACGCGGCCGGCACGGGGGGCGAGGAAGTCTCCGCGGCTGTTGCCTATCGCGACGACCTGATCTCCCACCCGCGGCTTGGCCGTGGCGGCAGGCAGGTACGGCACCGCCCTGCTGACGTCGGCCCGCAACGTGGCGACGTCCATGTAGATGTCGTAGCCGACGAGGTCGAGGGGGTACTCCTCCTCGGTCGAGGTGATCGCGACGAGCCGGCTCGCGCACGGCTGGTTCGAGTTCTGGTCGACGACGTGGTAGGCCGTCATGACGAGGCCGTCGGAGGTGACGAAGAAACCGGTCCCGACGCCCAGGGTGGCGCCGACACGGCCCTCTACGCAGCGCGCCTCGATGCGCACCGTGGCCTCGCGCGCCGAGTGGTACGCGACGAGGAGATCGCCCTTGGGACCCTCGATCGGAGGCGGCCCCTGTATGTGCATCAACTGCGGTTCCTCGCGGCGAAGCTGAGCGGTCAGCACAGCCGTCAGGGCCAGGGTGAACAGGAGAAGCCAGGTGAATGGACGTGGGCCCGTCACCACTACATGATATTTCAAGCGCGAACGTCGGCGGTATCATCGTTCGCATGTCTCTCGCAGCGGACAATCGTCCCGACCCGTCATACGAGCAGAAGCTGGCAGAGGCCGCCCGCGTCGCGCGCGGCTGGGACGGGCCGATTGTCATACTCACGCACGTCGACCCGGACGGCGACGCCATCGGCAGCTGCCTGGCCCTCAGCCGCGCCCTCAGGGCGCTCGGCAAGCAGGTGACGTTCGCGGCCACGCCACCCCGCTACCTCCGCTTCCTCGCCGAGGAAGGCGAGATCGTAGAGGAGATCGCGGCGCTCCTCCCTGGCACGCTCCTCTTCGTCCTCGACGTCGCCGACAGGCCCCGCGTGGCCGGCGGTCCCGTCGAGGGGGCCGAGTTCCTCATCAACATCGACCACCACGGCACCAACGACCGGTTCGGCGACATCGCCGTCGTGCAGCCGAGCAAGGCAGCGACCGCCCTGCTCATAAAGGAGCTCATCGACTTCCTAGGGGTCGAGTGGACTCCCCGGATCGCGACCCCCTGCCTCACGGGCATAATCACCGATACTGGCAACTTCCGGTTCGGGAACACCAGCCGGGAGGTGCTGGAGGTCGCGGGCGAGCTCCTCGACCACGGCGTGGACTACGTTGGCCTTACCGACAGGCTCCAGTGGCGCCATCCCGACTACTTCAAGACGCTGGGCCGCGTCATGGAGACAGTCACCTTCGACCTGGGAGGGCTCCTCGTCTACGCGCGCTACACGCAGGACATGGCGGCTGGCACGGGGCTCGACGCAGACGACTCCGACGACTTCGTCGGGCTGATCCGCTACGCGGAGGGCGTGCTGGTCGCCGCCCTCGTCAAGGAGCGGGGCCCCGACGTGAAGGTGAGCGTGCGCACGCGCGGCGGCGTCTCTGCCCAGGCGATATGCGTCGAGCTCGGCGGCGGCGGTCACGTGGCCGCTGCCGGCGCGACGATAAGGAACGTCAGCCTCGACGAGGCCGAGAGGCTCCTCGTCGCCGCATGCCGCAGGGAGCTGGAACGCGTCGGCGAGCTCGTCCCCGGCGCCTGAGCAGGCTGCGCGGCCTAACCGGCCGCGACGACACAGGTGGGCCTCAGCCGAACCGCACGGCGAGCGCCTTCGCCTCTTCGGCCAGCCGCCCAAGCCCTTCCTGATCGATGCCGGCCGCCTCGAGGCCCCGCTCCTGCAGCCACGGGAGCACCTCCTCCGTAGGCAGGTTGCCCACCAGGTCGTCGCCCGCGAAGGGGCAGCCGCCGACACCACCGAGGGCCCCCTCCACCCACCTGACGCCCCGAGCCACCGCGACCTCGAGCAGCGGTTGCCAGTCGTCTGCGCGCGAGTGAAGGTGCAGGCCAAGGTCCTGCGCGTTCGAGAGCTTGGAGAGCACGCGGTCGACGGTGGCCGCGTTGGCGGTGCCGACGGTGTCGGCCAGCGCTATGCGCTCCATCCCGGAGTCGCGCAGCCGCACGACCGTCTCGGCCGTCATGCCTGGCATCCATGTCTCGCGGTACGGGTTGCCGAACGCCATGGATACGTACACGACGAGGCCGAGGCCGGCCTCCTCGGCCGCGTACCGCATCTCCTCCAGCTCGATCCACGAGTCGGCGAGGCCCCTGCCGACGTTCCTGAGCTGGAACGTCTCGTTCACGCTCAGCGGGTAGCCGACGCTGGTGACGCGCCCGGACGCCACGGCCCTCTCGACGCCCCTGAGGTTCCCGACTATGCAGAGCAGGTCGACGCCCTCGTCCGCGACGAGCCTATCCAGCACCTTCTCCGTGTCGGCCATCTGCGGGACGGCCCGTGGCGAAACGAAGGACCCGAGATCGATGTGCGTGAAGCCGGCGTCGAGCAACGCCTGGAGGTGAGCGACCTTCACCTGAGTCGGGATGACGTGGGGCAGGCCCTGCCAGGCGTCGCGCGGGCACTCTACGTAGGTGGGCGCGGCCGCCTGCATGGCAGGATGATAGCCCAGGCCGAAGCCGACAACCCCGTTTAGGACGTCTATACTCGCCGCGTGCTGCGCCGTCTGGAACTGCGCGACTTCGCCATCATCCAGGAGCTGTCGCTCGACCTCTCGCCTGGCCTAAACGTGCTGACGGGCGAGACCGGTGCAGGCAAGTCGATAGTCGTCGACGCCCTCGGCCTGCTGGCGGGGGCCAGAGCGGACGTCGCCTTCGTGCGGGCGGGGGCGAACGATGCCCTCGTGCAGGGCGAGTTCGAGAGCGACGAGCTGTCAACGGCCGGCCGCAGGGTCTCGACCGGCGGGCGCCATGGCGCCAGGGTCGACGGCGAGCACGTCACCGTCGCAGAACTCACCCAACGCGTCGGCGAGCTCGTCGCGGTGTTCGCGCAGCACGGGGCGCTCGAGCTGCAGGGCGCTGCCGCACAGCGGTCGCAGCTCGACAGGCTGCTGCCGGAGGAAGACAGGTCGAGGCTGGCCGAGCACAGGCAGGCGTACGCCCGCCGCGGCCAGGTGGCGGCCAGGCTCGAGGAGGTGCGGGCAGCCAAGCGCGAACGCGCACGGCGGCAGGACGTCCTCACGTACCAACTCGAGGAGATCGAAGCGGCGAGGCCGAAGCCGGGCGAGGAGGAGTCGCTCGGGGCCGAACTCGAGACTCTGCGTCACGCCGAGCGCATAGTCCAGGGTGCCGGGGCCGCGTTGGAGGCGTTGACCGGCGAAGGCGACGGTGCCTCGGGGCTCGCCGACGTTGCGCTGCGGGAGCTGAGGGCGGCCGCGAGGTACGCGCCGAGTCTGGCGCCTCTGTCCGGCGACCTCGAGAACGCGGTGACGGCACTGGGAGCGGTCGCCGCCGAGGTGGAGGCGTTCCTCTCCACCTTCGAGGCGGACCCTATGCGCCTCGACGCCGTGCAGGCTCGCCTCGCCAAGCTGGACGACCTGAAGCGCAAGTACGGCCCCGACCTGGAAGCCGTCATCGCCTTCGCCGACAGGGCGCGGCAGGAGCTCGAGGAGCTCAGCGGCCTCGACGAGGACGAGGCGGCGCTCGAGCGGGAGGAAGCAGAGCTCTCGCAGCGCATGACGGGGCTCGCCGCGGCGCTCACGACCGCCAGGCGCGACGCCGCCAAGCGGCTGAGCGCTCAGGTGCTTCCGCTGCTCGAGAGGCTCGGCATGCCGGGCGCCTCCTTCGAGGTGCGCGTCTCGCCCCTCGATCGACCGCAGGCCTCAGGGAACGACGACGTGACCTTCGTCTTCGGCGCCAACCCGGGTGAGCCGCCGGGCCCGGTCGCGCAGATCGCGTCAGGTGGCGAGCTGTCCCGGCTCATGTTGGCGCTGCACCTCGTGACCGGCGCCACCCAGAGGACGCTCGCCTTCGACGAGGTAGACGCCGGCGTCGGCGGCAGAGCCGCACGAGAGGTCGGCGCGCTGCTGGCCGAGCTCGCGACGGGGCGCCAGGTGCTCGTCGTCACGCACCTGGCGCAGGTCGCGGCGTTCGCAGACGCTCACTTCGTCGTGTCGAAGGCAGAAGAGGGCGGCAGGACGGTCACGAGCGTCAGGCGGGTCGATGGCGACGAGCGCGCGGAGGAGCTGGCGCGGATGCTGTCTGGCACGGTGACGGGCGCGTCACTGGAGCACGCGAGAGAGCTCGTCGCCGCCGCACCGAGACCTCGGGCACACTAAGCTCCGCCCCGGTTGGGCTACACTCTTGCAACCCACGAGGGGAGGACCACTTGGACGCCGAAGGGTTCCGCGAGATGACTCCTTGCCCGCGTTGCGGCAGCCGCGACACGGTCACCTTCCACTACATGGAGGGCTTCGAGGAGCTCGAGTGCGAGGCGTGCGGGTTCCGCTCGGACGCCGAAGAGTTAGCCTCGCTTACGCGGTTCACTGGTGTGGTCCTCGAGCGTGACGACAGGTCGGAAGAGCACGACATCCCCGTTCCCATCCGGACGTTGAAGGCATAGAGGTCAGCCAGAGGTGAAGGAAGGGTCGCCCCACCGGATTCCTGGTGAGGGGGACGCGCGACGTGCCGCCTCGCGAGCTCGCGAGGCGGTCGGGGCCCGTCGTGCCCCGGGAAGGAGTGCTAGATGGAAGCACGCGTGGTCCTGAGCTCGGAAGAGATACTCAGGGGGCTCAAGCACTACCGGCGCATCGCCAAGCAGGACCTGCTCCTGGCGGGCGAGACCGAGAACCCTGACGCCTTCCGGCTCCACGCCGAGGCCCGCCGCGTCGTCTACTCTCACCTCTCCGACCTGGCAACGACGATGTCGCCAGCCGAGGTGGTGGCCGAAGCGCTGGAGGAGTACATGGCGCTCCCGTTCGTCACCGGCAGCACCGACCTCGCGCACACGGAGATAAAGGGACGCGAGAACGCGCTCGAGAACTTCTTCCTCATGATCGGGCTGGAGCCCAAGCTGAGGCGCGAGGCGCGCAGTCAGCGCAAGGCGCTTCAGGACGGCGGAGCCGCCAGCGTCTGACGTGTTATCAACGGTCGCGTGAGCACAGTGAGCCTCAAGGAGCTTGAACGCCGTGCGGCCGTGAAGTCGCCCGCCCTGAAAGGCCTCTCCGACAACCTCGTCTTCGGCGAGGGGCCAGAGGACGCGCGCCTCATGCTGATAGGCGAGGCGCCGGGCGAGGACGAGGACCTGAGCGGCAGGCCGTTCGTCGGGCGCGCAGGGCAGCTTCTCGACAAGGTGCTCCTCTCGGTAGGCCTGAGCAGGGAGCATGTGTACATAACGAACATCGTCAAGCACCGGCCGCCAGGCAACCGCAACCCCACCCCTGCCGAGATCGCGGCGAGCTCCGACCTGCTCCTCGAGCAGATCAGGGTGATAGCGCCACAGGTGATCGGCACCCTCGGCAACGTCCCATCGCAGTACTTCCTCAGGACGACGGATGGCATAACGCGGCTGCGAGGGCGCTGGCACGACTGGCACGGCATCAAGGTAAGGCCGCTCTTCCACCCCGCCTACCTGCTGCGGAACGCCGGCAGGGAGCGGGGAGGCCCCAAGTGGCTGACGTGGCAGGACATGCTCGAGGTGAAGCGCACGCTCGACGAGCTGCCTCCCAAGGAGGGCCCGCTCGTCATCGACACAGCAGAGCAGGCCTCGCTCTTCTAGGTGAGAGCGCTGTTGCAGCGCGTCTCGCGCGCCGAGGTGCGTGTGGCGGGCGAGGTCGTCGGCTCTATAGGCCGCGGGTTCCTCGTGCTGCTCGGCGTGGGCCCGGACGACGACGACGACGTGGCAGCCCGGTTGGCCGACAAGGTCCGCAAGCTGAGGGTCTTCGGGGACGACGCGGGCAAGATGAACCTGTCGGTCACGCAGGTGGGCGGCGGCTGCCTCGTCGTCAGCCAGTTCACGCTCTACGGCGACCTGCGTTCCGGCAACCGCCCCGGCTTCTCGCGCGCGGCGCCGCCGGAGCTGGCAGAGCGGCTGTACCTCTCCTTCGCGGACGCGCTGCGCGGGCACGATGTCCCGGTCCAGACCGGCGTCTTCGGCGCGGAGATGGAGGTAGAGCTCGTTAACGACGGGCCAGTCACGTTGTGGCTCGACAGCGCGGAGCTGGGCGGTACGAAGCGTCAGACGGGTCGGTAGGGGCGACAGCGCCCCTGCCCTTCGAGGACCTCAGACGTTGACGAGTGAGCCGGCGGGAAGCGCCGATGCACCCTCGAACGCGTCGACCTCCTGCATGAAGCGCCTGAACATGTAGCTGGCGTCGTGCGGCCCTGGGCTCGCCTCCGGGTGGTACTGGACGCTGAAGACCGGGTAGCGAGCGTGCGCCATGCCCTCGAGCGTCCTGTCGTTGAGGTTTATGTGCGTCGCCCTGAACTGGCCGTTGGGTATCGAATCTATGTCGACGGCGTAGTTGTGGTTCTGGCTCGTTATCTCGACGCCGCCGGTGAGAAGGTTCTTCACCGGCGTGTTCGCGCCGTGGTGACCGTGCTTGAGCTTGAAGGTGCGCCCGCCGACAGCCAGGCCGAGCAGCTGGTGGCCAAGGCATATGCCGTACGTCGGGAGCAGCCCGAGCATCTGCCAGACCGTGTCCTGGGCGTATTTGGGGCCGTCCGGGTCGCCTGGGCCGTTCGAGATGACGAGGCCGTACGGGTCGAGCGCCATTATCTGCGCAGGGGTCGTCTGCGCCGGGACGACGATCACCTCGGCGCCCGCCTGCTCCAGCTGGTAGACGATCGAGTTCTTGGTGCCGAAGTCGAGCACGACGACCCTTGGGTTGTCCTTGAAGGTGGGCCTGGCGTACGGGAGAGGCGTCGTCACCTCCGGCGTCATGTCGCGCCCGTCGATGTCCAGGTGCTCCTTCGCCTCCCGCACCAGATCGGCCTCGAGCTCAGCGTCCGCGTGCCCGTGGTAAATGACGCCCTTGACGACGCCGCCCGTGCGCAGACGACGCGTCAGCGCCCTCGTGTCTATGCCCTCGATGCCCACGATGCCGTGCTGCTCCATGAACGACTGGAGGTCCTGGTTCGCCCTGTGATTCGAGGCGCGCCTGGCGAACTCCCTCACGATGAAGCCGCGGGCGAACGGCCGGTTCGACTCCATGTCGTAGACGCTCACGCCGTAGTTGCCTATGTGGGGGTACGTCATCGTGACGATCTGACCGTTGTAGCTGGGGTCGGTCAGTATCTCCTGGTAGCCGGTCATCGACGTGTTGAAGACGATCTCCCCCACCGACTTGCCGTGGGCGCCGAAAGCGTATCCCTTGTAGACGGTCCCGTCCTCGAGCGCCAGCACGGCGCGTGGCTTGGAGAGCAGCGACATCGAGCGCGCACTGTATCACGCGGGTGACCGGCCCAGCCGATTTCGATACACAGATGTGCATGTTCATGCGTATGCGCGCGTCAGCGCATCCCACAGCACTTCATCTCATCGCAAGAGCCGATACTGTGCCCAGGCCAGGAGGGCGTTGTGGACGAGGTCAGGAACCGCTTGCAGGATGACGGGCCCGGGATCCACGTCGCGATGTTCAGCGTCCACGGGCTCATAAGGGGCGAAGACCTGGAGTTGGGGCGTGACGCTGACACCGGCGGTCAGACCAAGTACGTCGTCGAGTTGGCCAGGGCGTTGGGCAAGCACCCGAAGGTGGCACGCGTCGACCTCGTGACGCGGCGACTCGACGACCTCGAGTTGAGCGACGACTACGCCAAGCCCGTGGAGCGCCTGGCCGATAACGTCGACCTTGTGCGCGTGCAGGCGGGCGGCGACGAGTACATGCGCAAGGAGCTGCTCTGGCCGCACCTCGAAGAGCTCACGGAGAACGCGGCCAAGTACTTCGAGCGCGGACCGGGCGTGCCCGACGTCGTGCATGGCCACTACCCCGACGCAGGCGAGGTGGCGGGCGCGCTGGCCAAGCGCTGGGACCGCCCGTTCGTCTTCACCGGGCACTCGCTCGGGCGCAACAAGCGCAGGGTGTTGAGACGTGCCGGCATGTCAGGCGACGAGATCGAGGACCAGTACCACATAAGCAGGCGTATAGAGGCAGAGGAGCGCGCGCTCGCCGCGGCCGACATGGTCGTGGCCAGCACCCGTCAGGAGGTGGAGAAGGGCTACGAGCTGTACGACGCCGCACCGAGGGCGCGCTTCGTCGTCATACCGCCCGGCGTGGACGTCGAACGCTTCTACCCCTACTACTACGACCTCGACGAGAGCTACGAGCCGGAGGAGGACGTCGTCAAGGCGAGGGTGAGGATGCGCCGCGAGATCTCCCGGTTCCTGCGCGAGCCGGACAAACCGGTGATCCTTGCCATAAGCCGCCCCGACAGGCGCAAGAACATAGACGGCCTCGTGAAGGCGTACGGCACAGACAACGAGCTGAGGCAGCTCGCCAACCTCGTGATATTCGCGGGCGTCAGGAGCGACATCGAGCAGATGGACGACAACGAGCGGGAGGTCCTCACCGGGCTCCTGCTGTCGATGGACAAGTACGACCTGTACGGTCGCCTCGCGCTCCCCAAGAAGCACCAGCCGGACACCGACATACCCGTCCTCTACCGCCTGGTAGCGGCAAGGCGCGGCGTCTTCGTCAACCCGGCGCTGGTCGAGAACTTCGGGATAACGCTCATCGAGGCGAGCTCATCCGGCCTGCCCGTGGTGTCGACGGACCACGGTGGGCCCCAGGAGATAATCGGCAAGGTGGGTTCGGGCGAGCTGATAGACGCGCGCGACACGGCGGCCATACAGAGCGCGGTCAAGGGCATCCTCGTCGACCGCGAGAAGTGGGAGCGGTACTCGGAGAACGGGATCGCCGGCGTCAGGGAGCACTACTCGTGGCGCGCTCACGCCGACAGGTACGTCTCGGCGCTGAGACGCGTGCTGGAACCGGCGTCCTCGGCTGCGTGAGCCAAGGAGCGACCGCCTACGAGCCCGGGATGCGCCCCGGAAGGCGCGTCCTCGTAAGCGACGTCGACGGCACGCTCCTGGACTCCGGCGCCCCGGGTGATGGGACCGCCGAGCTGGGCGCGCGCCTGCGAAGCGCGGACGCGGCGCTGGTCCTCTCATCCGGACGCGACCTGGCGCTGTCCGAGGAGGCGGCCGAGACACTGGCGGCGGGCGGCCTGCCAAGGCCGTCGGGGCTCGTCTGCGGGGTAGGTACGGAGATCTACCTGTTGGAAGACGGCCGGTACGTGCCTGACGGCACGTGGTCAAGTCATCTTGAGGCGTCCGGCTTCGACGCCCCCGCCGTGCGTCGCGCGCTCGCCGGGATACGCGGGCTCACTACCCAGCCGCCCGAGGCGCAAACCGCCTTCAAGGTCAGCTACTACGTCGACCCGCAGCCGCCGAGCCGGCCCGTACTGGCGGCCGCCATGGCCGCCCTACAGGAGGCGGGCATCGAGGCCGGGCTCGTGTTCTCCGCCGACCTCTACCTCGACGTCCTGCCGCGACCGGCCTCCAAGGGCAGCGCGCTCCTGCACCTCGCGCGTCTGTACGACCTGCGACCCGCAGACGTCGTCGCGGCCGGGGACTCCGGCAACGACAGGGACCTCCTCACCTCAGCGGCGAGCGCCGGGATGACCGCCGTGCTGGTCGCCAACCACGAGCCCGAGATGGCGGACCTCAGAGACGTACATGGGATACACGTCGCCGCCGGCCGCCACGCCCTCGGCGTGCTGGAAGGCATCGACCTGGCGGGATGGTGAGTCCCGGCGACGCGACCCTCAAGCAGCGGGCAGCTGGAACCCCCGCACGCCTCAGCGGCCTCGAAGGACCCGCTCAACAACTAGCAGCTCTTCCCTGTCGTTGACCGCGAGGGCCTCCTCCGCGGCGCCGGCAGGCACCGCCCTGACGGGCAGGCCGTCCTCCAGGTAGATGTCGACGAGCCCCGTTATGTACTGCTCGCCCTGTGCGTTGTCCGATCCGAGCCGCTCGCAGCGGTCGAACACGCCGAGGTCGAAGGCGTACGCTCCCGCGTTTATCTCCCTTATCGCGCGCTCCTCGGCGGAAGCGTCCTTCTCCTCGACGATCCTCTCGATCCCGCCATCCGCTCCCTTGATCACGCGGCCCAGCCCAGCCGGGTCGTCGACGGTCGCGACCATGACGCTCATGCCGGGGCCGTCCTCCTGCGCCGCCAGCATGCGGCGCAAGGTCTCGGGCCTCACGAGCGGACCGTCGCCGTTCAGCACGAGAACGGTGCCCGCCTCCCCCGGCCCGAACGCGCCCATGACCTCGTCTTCCGCCTGAGCCAGCGCATGGCCCGTGCCCAGGAGCTCCCTCTGCTCGGCGAAGGTCAGCCTTCCGGCCGCCGCCCTCTCCTCGAACGCGCTCCTCACCTGCTCCCCGAGGTGGCCGACGACGACGACGACCCGCCTGGCGTCCAACTCGTCCGTTGCCCTCAGCACGTGCTCCAGCAGGGGCAGACCGGCCGCCTCGTGCAGGACCTTGTGCCTGCTCGAGCGCATCCTCGTGCCGGCGCCAGCCGCCAGGATCACGACCGCGCACGGCTTCATCTGGCCGGCACTGATCTCTTCGAGCTCTGCCTCTCGCGCGCCGTGAGGACGATGTAGAGGGCGATAAGCACTATGGGGATGCTGGCCAGTTGCGTGTACGTGAACAGCCCTACGCCGGCCTCCTGGTTCAGGTAGACCTGCCACGGCAGCGGGTTGTCGCGGAAGGGCTCCTCGATGACGCTGCGCAGCACCGAGTACCACAGCACGAAGAGCCAGAAGACGTTGCCGGCAGGCATGTCGCGGCGCCTCAGGGCCCACGTGACTATGAACAGCAGGATGAACCCGACGAGGAACCCGTACACCTGGGTGAAGTGCACGACGCACGGCTCCCCGGCGGGCACCGTCGAGCACGCAGGGGGCGCGAAGCGCCACAGCTGATCGCCGAACACGACCCGCCCGAGAGCGCCGAACGTCTCGGTCCCGGGCTCCGGCCACGTGAACCCGATGCCTAGGTTAGTCAGCCTCCCGCCCGTGTCGCTGCCGTTCATTATGTTGCCGATGCGCCCGCCCATGATCCCGAGCACCCCGACGGGCGTCATGACGTCGAGGTATGCCCACACGTTCAAGCCGTGCCTGCGGCAGTAGAGCCAGGCCGCGACCATCACCCCTATGACGCCGCCGTGGATGCTTATGCCGCCCTGCCACACCTTGAAGGCGTCGAGAGGGTTGCCGCCCGGGCCGAAGTAGGCTGACGGGCTCGTTAGCACGTATACGAGCCTGGCGCCTATCACGCCCGCTATCACCAGCCAGATCGCCATGTCGAGGAGCTTGTCGGGGTCAAGCCCCCTGCGCTCTGCTGCCCGCAGCGACCAGGCGGCGCCGATGAGCACTCCCAAGGCGATCAGGACCCCGTACCACCTGATGGCCAGCGGCCCTACCTGCACGAAGATCGGATCCATCAGTCAGCTCCTTGGTGGCGGCGCTAGCCGCCGAAGAACCTAGGGAATGCAACGAAACCAATCACTACCATGATGACGAGCTTCGCCACAGTGCCTCCCAGGGTCCCAACGAAGGCGCCGACGCCAGACCTGAGGGCGTCGCGAGACTCCCGACCGGCGAGGAGCTCCGCGATCACGGCACCGGCCAGCGCGCCGATGAGGAACCCGAACGGGGGGAAGACGACGAGGCCGACGAACGAGCCGATGACGCCGCCCCACACCCCTGCCCTGCCGGCGCCGAAGTGCTTGGAGCCGAGCCACGTGCCTGCCACGTCGACGAGTTGCGACAGGACTACCAGCACTCCGATGTAGACGATGGGCAGCGTGCCGAAGCGCTCGAACCCCATGATCAGAGCTGCGAGCAGGGCGCCGACGAGCGCGATGGGAGCGCCGGGCAGGACCGGCAGGACGACGCCGGCCAGGGCGACTATGTAGGAGACGAGGAAGACTGCGAAGGCCAGGACGGTCAAGGCCGGTCCAGCCTATTGCTTACCTGCTCAGTTGTGCCAGGCCCCGGGTGCGGCCTCCGGGGTGCCGCGGATCACGTCGACCGCGTGGGGCAACGTCTCTATGACGGCCTCGAGGGAGTCTGCCGCCGCCTGAGGGCTGCCTGGCAGGTTCACGATCAGCGTCCTGCGCCTCACCCCGGCAACGCCACGCGAGAGCGCGGCGGTCCTCACCTTGGCGGCGCCGACAGAACGCATCAGCTCCGGTACCCCCGGCACGCGCCTCTCGATGACTTCCTCCGTCGCCTCAGGGGTCCTGTCCTTCTGCGACAACCCCGTCCCGCCCGTAGTCAGGACGAGGTCTACGCCGTCCTGGTCGGACCACAGGCGCAGCCGCGCCCGGATCAGCGCCTGCTCGTCCGGCACGACCTGGTAGTCGACCTCGACGAACGGGCCGTTCTTGAGCACCTGCCGTATCGCCTGCGCGCTGCCGTCCTCGCGCCGCCCCGCAGATACCGAGTCTGAGACGGTCAGGATCGCGGTCCTCACCATGCCGGCACTCTACAGGCTCGCCATACCTGCTCACACGAACCTTGCCACACGCGCACTCACGTTCGTGGCGGACGACCGCGGCCGGCGCGGTAACCTAGCCTGTCTGCTCCGCCGGACCGCTTTCGTCCGGCAGCACCTGGAGGTATGCGACCTTGAAGATCCACGAGTACCAGGCCAAGGAGCTGCTGGCCCCGTTCGGGGTGGCGGTCCCTAAGGGCCGACCAGCCACCACCGTCGAAGAGGCGGTACAAGCCGTGCGCCCGCTCGTTCAGGAGACGGGCAACCCCGTCGTCGTCGTCAAGTCACAGATACACGCGGGCGGCAGGGGCAAGGGCACCTTCCTCGAGCACTCCGGGCTGCGCGGGGTGAACGTGGTCATGGACGGCCGCGACGGCGGCCTCGAGGCTGCCGAGGCCAGGGTCCGCGAGCTGGCCGGCCAGATGCTCGGCTCTACGCTCGTCACGATCCAGACCGGCCCCGTCGGCAAGCAGGTGAACCGCCTGTACGTCGAGCAGGGCATGGCGATCGCGCGGGAGCTCTACCTCTCCGTCGTGCTGGACCGCTCGGTCGGACGCAACGTCGTGATGGCGTCCACAGAGGGCGGCGTGGACATAGAGGAGGTGGCGGAGAAGACCCCGGAGCGGATCGTGCGCGAGGAGATCGACCCGCTGCTCGGCCTCGCCGACTACCAGGCGCGCTCGCTGGCGTTCGCCCTTGGGCTCACGGGCGACACGCACAAGAAGGGTGTGGCGATGCTCAAGGCACTGGCGCGCGCCGCAAGGGAGCTAGACACCGACCTGCTTGAGGTGAACCCGCTCGTGGTGACCGAGGGGGGCGACGTCGTGGCGCTCGACGCCAAGATGAGCTTCGACTCCAACGCGCTGTTCCGGCATCCGACGTTTACCAGGCTGCGCGACACGAGCGAGGAGGACCCGGCGGAGGTGGAAGCCGGCAAGTACGGCCTCTCCTTCATCAAGCTGGATGGCAACGTCGGGTGCCTCGTGAACGGCGCAGGCCTTGCCATGGCGACGATGGACACCATCAAAGAGGTGGGTGGCGAGCCAGCCAACTTCCTCGACGTGGGGGGCGGCGCGACCGAGGAGAACGTGACGGCCGCGTTCAAGATAATCACGAAGGACCCCAACGTGAAGGGCATTTTCGTGAACATCTTCGGCGGCATCATGCGCGGCGACACGATCGCCAACGGCGTCGTCGCCGCCGTCAAGCAGGTGGGGCTCGAGGTCCCGCTGGTGGTGAGGCTCGAGGGCACCAACGCCGAGTTGGGCAAGAAGATAATCGACGAGTCGGGTCTCAACGTCATAAGCGCGACCGACATGAAAGACGGGGCGCGCAAGATCGTAGAGCTCGCCGGGGCGGCGGCATGAGCCTCCTCATAGGCTCGGACACCCGCCTGCTCGTGCAGGGCATGGGCGGCGCCGGCACCTTCCACACCGACAGGTCGATCGCGTACGGCACGAACGTCGTGGGGGCCGTGAGACCCGGCAAGGGCGGCTCGGACGTCCACTTCGAGGGCGAGACGGACCACTCAGGCGTGCCCGGCCGCCCAGACACGTACTCCGTCGACGTCCCGTCGTTCGACACGGTGGCCGAGGCCGTCGCGCAGACCGGCGCCAACGCCAGCGTCGTCTTCGTGCCGCCGCCGTTCGCGGCCGACGCCATCATGGAGGCCGCAGACGCCGGACTGGACCTCGTCGTGGCGATCACCGAGGGCATCCCCATAATGGACATGGTCACGGTGAAGCGCTTCCTCGAGGGCAAGACCACGAGGCTCATCGGGCCCAACTGCCCGGGCCTCACGGCCCCGAGACAGTGCAAGATCGGCATCATGCCCGGCTACATACACAAGCCTGGCAAGGTCGGAGTCGTCAGCCGTTCCGGCACCCTCACGTACGAGGGGGTGAAGCAGCTGACCGACAACGGCCTTGGCCAGACGCTCGCCGTCGGGATAGGCGGCGACCCCGTCAACGGGACGGACTTCATCGACCTGCTGGAGATCTTCAACGACGACCCGGCGACCGAGGCCGTGCTGATGATCGGCGAGATCGGCGGCAACGCCGAGGAGGACGCAGCGGCCTGGATAAGCGCGAACATGCGCAAGCCCGTCGCGTCGTTCATCGCAGGCACCACGGCGCCACCAGGGAAGCGGATGGGGCACGCGGGCGCCATCATCTCCGGCGGCAAGGGCACGGCGGCCGAGAAGATCGCGGCCCTCGAGGGCGCGGGCGTCGTCGTGGCGCGCACGCCATCCGACATGGGCGACGCCGTGCTGGAGGCGATCCGCAGACGGGGTTGAGCCCGGAAGCGCCAGGCGACCGGTACCGCGGCCGGTTCGCGCCGTCCCCGAGCGGTTGGCTGCATCTTGGCAACGCCAGGACGGCTCTCTTCGCATGGGGCCGCGCCAGGCGCGCGGGCGGTGCGTTCGTGCTGCGCGTCGAGGACCTCGACGCGCCGCGGACGCGTCCAGAAGCGCTGAGGGGCAACCTGGAGGAGCTGGCCTGGCTCGGGCTCGACTGGGACGAAGGACCCGACGTCGGAGGCCCGCACGGTCCTTACACGCAGTCCCAGCGTCTCTCGCTCTACGCCGACGCGATCGCAAGCCTGCGCTCCGAGGGTCTCCTCTACGAGTGCTTCCTCTCGAGGCGCGAGATCGCCGAGGCGGCGCGTGGCCGCGGCCCGGGCGGCGAGGGGGTCGACGGCGCAGGCGAGGGCCCTGCCGAGGGGACCAGCAGCGTCTACGGCGAGGCGCAGAGAGAGCTGAACGCGGAGCTGACGCCGGAGAGGCGGGCCGCGGGCCGAGCCCCCAGCCTCAGGTTCCGGGTCCCGAGCGGATCGGTGTCCTTCCACGACGCCGTCAACGGCGTTGTCGCCGTCGACCTGCAGCGCGAGGTCGGCGACTTCGTCGTGAGGCGCGCAGACGGGCAGTTCGCGTACCAGCTCGCGGTCGTCGTCGACGACGCGCTCATGGGCATGAGCGAGGTGGCGAGAGGCGCCGACCTGCTGGCGAGCACGGCCGCCCAGTTGCTGCTATACGACGCGCTCGGATGGCGCAGGCCGGCGTTCGCGCACGTCGGACTGCTGCTCGGCCCCGACGGCACCAAGCTCTCGAAGCGCGGTGGCGCCCTCTCCCTGCACGAGCTCGCGGCCGCCGGAGCCGATCCGAACCAAGTCCTCGGCGCGCTGGCGCGCTCGCTCGGTTGGCTCGAGGAGCCGGGCGGCGTGTCGCCATCTGGGCTCCTGGAGCGCCTGCAAGAGCACGGCGCCGCGGCCCCAGCGGGCGACACCCGGCTCTCCCCTCCCGACCTCGCGGCCCTGACCGGCGTAGACTCCTGACCCATGAGCCAGACCGCCGTGCCGGGCAGAGGCCTGCCCGACTTCCCGCTACCCGACGCCCGCGGCCGCTACGGCCGGTTCGGCGGGCGCTACGTCCCGGAGACGCTGATCCCCGCCCTGGAGACGCTGGAGGCCGCATACCACGAGGCCAAGGCCGACACCGCGTTCGTCGCTGAGCTGGCACAGGTGCTGCGCGAGTACGTCGGCAGGCCATCGCCTCTCTACCTCGCGGCGAACCTGACGGCGCACCTGGGCGGCGCGCGCGTCTACCTGAAGCGAGAGGACCTCAACCACACCGGCGCGCACAAGATAAACAACCCGGTGGGCCAGGCGCTGCTGGCGCGGCGCAAGGGGCACAAGCGCATCGTCGCCGAGACCGGCGCGGGGCAGCACGGCGTGGCGGCAGCAACGGCGGCCGCCCTCTTCGGGCTCGAGTGCGTCGTCTACAGGGGCGAGGAGGACGTTCGCCGACAGGAGCTCACCG
>CAZMFX010000038.1:5301-22013 GCA_964565625.1 uncultured bacterium | reverse complement strand
GCCACGGCTCCGGCCAGCAGAGCCGCCGTCTGGAACCCAGTGAGGAACTCCTCGCCGTTCAGCTGACCGTCCGGGAACGCCTCCCTTACGCCGAGCGCAGCGATGCGGTCCGCGGCCCCCGCGGCCCAGTGATCTGCCGGCACGTCCGAGAAGGCGAAGTCGGTGTCTGGCAGCCCTGCCATCGCGTCGGTGCAACCCGTGCTCGCATCGGTGCGCGCCAGCAGCCTGTCGACAAGGTACGCGGCCTGGTAGCCGGTTACTGCTCCCTCTCCAAGGAACGAGCCGTCAGGGAACGCCAGGTCGAAGCCGGCGTCGCCGAGCTCGCCGACCGCCTCGCGACCCCAGTCGGGTCCGCCACCGTCCTGGCCCAGCCCGATCGTCGATAGACCCAGCAGCGCAAGTGCGAACGCCGAAGTCAAGAGCCTGCTCATCCTCACCTGCCTAACTCGCCCATCCCGGGCGGGTACGTCCTCTCATGATGGGGCACGCAAATGTGAGCCCCCACGCATAGCGCAGCGATAACCTGAGGCGTGTCCAAGGTTAGCGGCAACGCTACTCGACGCGTCTTGGGAGCGCTTCTCGTGCTCGCGGCGCTGAGCGTACCCGCCCACGCGCAGGGAGCGCTCCCGGAGGACGCCCTCGAGGCTCTCCGTGCGGGACAGGCCGCGGCCGCCGAGGCCATCGCGACGTACTCGTCGCACTACCCTGACAGGCCGCTGTGGCAAGAGGCGATCGAGCAGGGCGAGCGCGCCCGGTCCCTCGCCCCCGGCCGCGTTGAACCGCTCCGGTTCCTCGCACAGGTCTACGGGGTGACGGGGTGGACCTCGCGTACGTGGGAGACGTGGCAGCAGTACATGGAGGCAGGTGGGGTCCTCGATGCTCGGTCCCGTGCCGACGCCGCACGCGCAGCGCTGGTCCTTGGCTATCAGGCCTTCACAGCGGGCGCCATGGGCCGCGCGCTCGAGCTGCTCGAGGCAAGCTACGAACTCGTCCCAGACGATCTGACGACGGTCACCTACCTGGGCCAGGCGCGTCTCGAGAGCGGTGACGCCCAGGGTGCGATACCCCTTCTTGAAGTGGCCGCAGAGACCTACCCGCAGCTGAGGCCGCAACTCACCCGCGCGAGGCTCGGCGCCGAGCACGGGCTGCGGGCCGCTGATTCGTTCATCGCCGCCGAGCGCGAGTTCGCCCAGGGCAACATGGCGGGCGCCCTGTCCCTCTACACGGCGACGGTCCAGGGAGACCCCACCTTCGTGGAGGCGATAAAGGGCGCCGCCGAGAGCAACGCGGCCCTGGGGCGCTCGGCTGAGGCCCGTCGCCTGTGGGAGAGGGCGTTGTCACTGGCGCCAGACGACGCCGAGGTGAGGGCCGTATTGGACAGGCTGGACGCTGCCCAGGAGGCGGAGGCGCAAGAGGCAGCAGAAGCCGCGCTGGAGGCGCAGCAGGCCGCAGAGGCCGCCGCAGCGGCGCAGGCGGCGGCAGAAGCGGAGGCCCCTCCGCTCGTCCTTGCGCCCCCAGGTCAACCGCCCGTCGCCGCGGAGCCTGAACCCGAGGTGGTAGAACCCGAGCCAGCGGTAGCCGAACCCGAGCCTGAGCCGGAACCGGAGCCCGAGGTCGCCGAACCGGAGCCTGAGCCGGAACCGGAGCCCCAGATGGCTGAGCCGGAGGAGCCCGAGGACGCCGTCGCTGCGCTACCGCAGGAACCGGAACCGGAGCCCGCCGCGGGTGGCGACGTGCTCGCGCTTCTCGACGCGACCATCTCGCCGCGCGCGGCGGACGCTGGCGGCGAGGGGGCGTTCACGTTCATAGAGGCGCCGGCCGCCGCTGTCGGGAAACTCGAGGAACCCGTCGCCTACGGGCAGGGGACGCTGCACCTGCAGGTGGAGATGGTGGACAAGCCGACGGACGAGCCCGTGTACGTGCAGTTCTGTGTCGTCCCGGACGACATAATCACGGTCAGCCCGGCCTGCAGCGACGCCAGCCGTGTCCGCCTCGACACCGACGAGGTCATCGAGGTGAGCCAGAGCGTCTCCGGCCTGGACGGGGCGGGCGCCGTCGACTGGTCACAGGGGCTCGCGCAGGTGCTCGTCGTCCTGCGTGACGAGGGCGGGCGACCGCTAGACCCACGCTACGCGTACGACGAGGAGGGCCGTCCTCTCGACGTCTCCGCGTACTACCCGATGACGTTGCACGTGAGAGCCGCCATAGTCCCGGCGGGCGAGTCTTTCGGCGGTTGGTGACCCCGGGTCAGCGGCCCACGCCGACGTACTCGAGGCCGGCGGACGTCACCTGCTGAGGCTGCAGGTAGTTGCGCGCGTCGAGTATCAGCGAGCCGCGCATCCGCTTGGCCATCTCTGCCATGTCCAGGTGCCTGTACTGAGGCCAGTCGGTGACGACGACGACCGCGTCGCAGCCAACGGCTAGGCACTCCGCGCTGTCGCAGTACTCGACGGGCAGGTCGGGGTAGAGCCGGCGGGCGTTGTCCATCGCCACGGGGTCGTGGACCTTGACCACGGCACCGCGGTCGGTCAGATGCTGTATCAGCGTGAGCGCCGGGGCGTCACGCAGGTCGTCCGTGTTGCCCTTGAAGGCGAGGCCCAGCAGGCCTATGGTCGTGCCCCTCAACACCTTCAGGTGCTGCTGGAGCTTGTCGACTATGAACAGCCGCTGCCTCGAGTTGACGTCGATAGCAGACTTGACTATCGGCATGGCGTAGTCGTAGCTGGCGGCGAGGGCAAGCACGGCGGACGTGTCCTTGCCGAAGCACGAGCCGCCCCAGCCGATGCCGGCGTGGAGGAACCGCGAGCCGATGCGCTGGTCGAGGCCTTTGGCTCGCGACACCTCGGTGATGTCGGCTCCCACCTTCTCAGCCAGCTGAGAGAACTCGTTTATGAAGCTGATCTTCGTCGCCAGGAACGAGTTGGCCGCGTACTTCGTCAGCTCTGCGCTGGTGGCGGAAGTCGTGATCAGAGGCGGCAGGTCGTAACGCTCCGGCCGTGGCGCGCCCTCCGGCGGCTCGAACGTCTGCTCGAGGATCGGCGTGTACATCTCGCGCAGCAGGCCGACGGCGAACGGGTCGTCAGCCCCGATGACGATGCGGTCCGGGTAGAAGGTGTCGTTCACCGCCCTGCCCTCGGCGAGGAACTCGGGGTTCGAAGCCACGTGGACCTCTGCCGTGACGCCACGTGCAGCGAGGCGCCGCCGGACTATGCCCTCGACGTGCTTCGCGCTGCCGACGGGCACGGTCGACTTGTTGACGATGACGAGGCGGGCGCCCTCCTCTATCAGGTCGGCCACCTCCTTCGCCGCGGCGTCAACGTACCTGAGGTCGGCGTCGCCGTTGTTCTTGGCCGGCGTGCCGACCGCGATCATCACGACGCCCGTCCCGCTGAGCTTGGGGATCTCGGTCGTGAACGTCATCCTTGGCATCGCGGCCTTGAGCAGCTCCTCCAGCCCAAGCTCGTGGATCGTGGGCTCGCCGCGGCTCAGCTTGTCGACGATGTGCTGCTGCTTGTCGACGCAGGTGACCGAGTGGCCAAGGTAGGCCAGCGCGGTGCCGGTCGTGAGGCCGACATAGCCCGTGCCGATAATCGTGACGTTCATCTCTTCGCCTTTCGCTCCGCGGCCTAGCCGCGACGGGTGCTGGTTGACCTGACGCTGACCCTCGCCTCTGGGCGTGAAGGGGCCGGCGGTTCCTGCTGTTGCGGGGCTCCGTATCCGTACCCGTAGCCACCGGAGCCTCGCATCTGCGGCTCGGGGACCATGGTCGCCGCGATACCCAGGAGGCGCACTCCCATGCGCTCGAGGAGGTCCAGCGTTGCCCTCAGCGGCCTTCTGTCTGCCTTGCGCATGCTGACCGCGAGCACGGTACCGGTGCACGATGGCGCGATCGTGAGCGCATCGGCGACGGCGAGCACGGGGGGCGAGTCGATGACGATGACGTCGTAGTCCTGACCCCATCGGCTCACGCATGCAGAGAAGCCCCTGCCGAGGATCTCCGCCGCCTGAGTAGAGACCTGGAAAGAAGGCACTATGTCAAGCCGCTGGCGGCCGCCCAGTGGTACCCGAGCCACCATGTGCGGGCCGTCCGGGTCGCGGAGGAAGTCGAGCAGCTCGGAAGCCTGCCCGCGCCTGAGACCGTACTCCTGGAACAGGACGGGCTGCCTGAGGTCGGCGTCGACGAGAAGCGTGCGGTAGTCGTTGCGGGCGAAGCTCTCCGCCAGGTTCAGCGCGACGGCAGACTTGCCCTCACCCGAGCGACCGCTCGTGACGAGGATGACCCGAGGAGAGGCGTCCGCGGTCGCGAACAGCACGCCGGTGCGCAGGTAGCTCGCGGCCTCGCGCGGGAAGCGGCGCGTGGGCTTCGCAAGGCGCTGGAACTCGGCGAGGACGGGCGCCCCGGCGAGGGTCTCGACCTCGGAGACATCGCTTATGCGGGTGTTGAGGGCGGACCTGAGGATGACTATGCCGTACGCCACCACGATCCCGGCAAGGGCCGCGAGGAGCGCGTTGACGAGGGGACGAGGCGCTACCGGCGTCGGGTCGACGACCGCGTCCTGGATGACCTGCAGGCGTCCGATCGCGGAAGCGCTCATCGCGCGCGCCACCTGCAGTGACTGCTGCTGCTGAGCGCGAAGAGCTATGAGCCCGTCGATCTCGCCCTGCCTAGACGGATCCCCGAGCGCCTGCAGCGAGCGGATCTGCTCGGTGAGCGAAGCTATCTGCTGCTCGAGCGCCGACACGACCTGCACGACGCTGCGGGTTGCCCTCTCGACGTCCCACGCCACAAGGGCGTCGGCGACGGCGTTGGCGACGTTCGCAGCGCGCTCGGGCGACCCGGACCGACCCGTGATCGTGATCAGCGCGGAAAGCCCGTCGTCCTGGGCTGCGACCCGGTAGTCGGAGCGGAGACGCCCGGGCGGCTGATCCCCCTCGCCCAAAGCAGCCTGGGCCGCCGCGGCGACCGCGTCGCTGCGGCTCGCTACCTGGTAGGCGCTCACGTCTATGGGTGGAGCGACGACGGGGGAAACGCCGAAGGAGCGGAAGTCTGCCGTGGCGGACGCTGCCAGTACCGTCGCCTCGGCCTCGTACTCCCGCGGTTGCTGAGCCGACCACAGGTAGGCCGCGTAACCGAACACGACGGCGAGCACGAGCCCGAGCGCAAGTCCTCGACGCGCAAGGCGCATGGCCTCGCCCACGGCTGCGGATACGTCGTTGGTCATTCAACCTCTCTCAAGCCGCCGTGCGGCCAGAAGGACTGTAGCAGAAGGCGTCTGAGAGCTTTCTGCCGGACTCACACCGCGGTTGTGACAGCGCTCCTCTCGGCCCTCCGGAGCCGGCGCTAGGCTGGCCAGAATGCCGGCCGAGAGCCAACCCTTCTACGTCACGGAACTCGAGAGGCCCGACCGCAACCCGCGCCGGATCCGGGGGAGAAGCCCGAAAAGAGCGCGGAGCGTCGGCGCCGGCGTCCTGCTCGCGGCGTTACCTTTGACGTTCGCGGCCGGACAGGTCACGAGAGCAGGCCTTGGACCGCTTCCCGGCTCGGCCGCCCACCTCCGCGAGGACCTCGCGCTCGCCCTGTCGATCGACAGCGCGGCGGCGCGGTCCAGGCGGGCCCAGGTCGAGCGGGCACGGCAAGGGCTCGACGCGGCCCGCCTCGGCTTCGACATGACGTTCGAAGCCGAGCCCGAGGCGGAGGTGGAAAGAGACCTGCTCGACGGGACGACCGGATGGGAAGCGGGCCTCGACCTGTCTCTGGGCGCCGAGCTGTCCCGCGACGCAGACCGGGTGCTGAGAGCTGAGGCCGCGCTCGCCGCGGCGCAGGCAGGGCTCAGGGCGCAGAAGAGGGCCGACCAGAGAGCCGCCATACTGGCAATGTCCGACGTGCGAATCGGAGAGACGGACGTTGAAGACGCGGCAGCCGACGCCCTTGTTGCCACGACGGCTCTGGAATCGGCACGGGCGGCGGGTTCGGGCCCCGACGAGCTGCGCCGGCTCGAGCTGGAGGCGGCGCTGGCAGACGTCGAGCTCAGGCGCGAGCGCGCTGCGCACGCCGCCAGGCTCGCCCGGGTCGCAGCCCTTGAAACCGCGCCGACGCAGGTGTGTCAGGCGGGCCTCCTCACCGGTCCGCTGGCCGCCGCGGTGGAAAGCCCGCCGGAGCACAGCGGCGCCACACGGCTCCGCATCGCCTTGGCGCGCGCCGAGCTGGCGTGGCGGAACCTGCCGTTCGAGTCGGTACGCGAGGTCGAGCTGACGGGCGCGTACGAGGAAGGCGGCGCCGAGCTAACGGCCGAGGTCGGGCTGTACGAAGGGGTACCCTCGGTGGCGGCTGGCCTCGGCTGGGCCTCCGGCGGCACGCCAGGCCACAGTCTCGCCCTAGGGCTGTCGGCCGTCATCACTTTCAGCGCCGACTCACCTTCACGCACGACGCTTGTGAGTGAGGAGCTCGAGGATGCGAGGCGCGAGCTGGCGGCCTTCACGGCTGCGCAGCCCGCACGCGAGAGCGCTGCCTTGGGCATGCTCGAGCTCGCATACGAGGAGATGGCACTGTTGATCAAAGCTTCGGACGCGGCCGCACTCGCCGTGGCCAGCGAGACTGGCCCAGCGGAGCGCGAGCGGCTGGAAGACGCTGCGGAGCGCGCCCGTGGCCAGGCCGAGCGAGCCTGGCAGCGTTACGTGCGGGCGCTCTTCGACTACCTGGAAGAGGTCGACGCCGTCCTGACCGCGCCACCGTGCGACGTGTCTGGCGTGCAGAAGAACCGGATGAGGTGGAGTTGATGCGAGTACTGGTTACTGGGACCGACGGTTACCTGGGGACGTTGGTCGCGCCATACCTGATGGGGCGCGGTCACGAGGTCACGGGCGTCGACACGGGCTACTACAAGGAAGGCTGGCTGTACCACGGTCAGCAGGTATCGCCGCGCACCATCGCCAAGGACCTGCGGCGTCTCGAGGTAGATGACCTGCGCGGCTACGACGCCATCGTCCACATGGCCGAGCTGTCGAACGACCCGACGGGCGAGCTGGCGCCGAACATCACATACGACATAAACCACCGCGGCTCTGTGCGGCTTGCCGAGCTTGCCATGCAGGCGGGCATTCAGCGCTTCGTCTACATGTCCTCGTGCAGCGTCTACGGAGTGGCCGAGCAGGACGTGGTCGACGAGCTGTCCAACGTCAACCCGCAGACCTCGTACGCCGAGTGCAAGGTGCTCGTCGAGCGGGACCTCACGGCGATGGCGGGCGACGACTTCTCCCCCACCTTCCTGCGCAACGCGACCGCCTACGGCGCCAGCCCCCGCATGCGCTTCGACATCGTGCTGAACAACCTCGCCGGCTTCGCTCACACGACGAAGGAGATCCGCATGCTCTCCGACGGCACGCCGTGGCGGCCGCTCGTGCACGGGCGCGACATAGCCAAGGCGATCGCCTGCTCGCTCGAGGCTCCGCGCGAGACGGTGCATGCCCAGGTCTTCAACGTCGGCGACACGCGGCACAACTATCAGGTGCGCCAGGTAGCCGAGATCGTCGCAGACACGTTCCCTGGCTGCAAGCTCTCCTTCGGCGAGAGCGGCTCAGACAACCGCAGCTACCGCGTCAACTTCGACAAGATCGCTTCGACCCTGCCCGGCTTCGCGTGCGAGTGGGACGCGAGGAAGGGCGCGGAGGAGCTCCGTGCCGTGTTCGAGCGCATCGACCTGACGGCCGAGCTGTTCGAGTCGCGCCTTTACACGCGCCTGAAGATGCTCAAGCACCTGCTGAGGACCGGCCAGATCGACGAGAACTTCTACTGGCTCGACGCCCGCACGCCGGTCGACGCCGCTGCCGCGGCCGGCCAACCCGCGATGCCGGCCGAGGCGCTGGAGGCCGGAGCGTGATCTTCCACGAGACAGACGTAAAGGACGCCTACATCATCGAGCTGGAGCTGCGCTCTGACGAGCGGGGCTTCTTCGCGCGCTCGTACTGCGCGAACGAGTTCGCGGAGCATGGGCTCGAGCCGGCAGTGGTGCAGGCCAACGTCTCGTACAACCACAAGGCCGGCACGCTGAGGGGCATGCACTACCAACTTCCCCCGGCCGCGGAGACCAAGCTCGTCCGCTGCACCAGTGGGGCCATCCACGACGTGATAGTCGACCTGCGACCGGAGTCCCCGACGTACATGCGGCACGTCGGCGTCGACCTCACGGCCGAGAACCGGCTCGCCCTGTACGTGCCGAGGATGTTCGCCCACGGGTACATAACGCTCACAGACGGCGCCGAGGTCACGTACCAGGTGAGCGAGTTCTACACGCCAGGCAAGGAACGAGGCATCCGCTTCGACGACCCTGCGCTGGGCATAACGTGGCCGCGCGAAGTCGCGGTGATCTCGGAGAAGGACAGGGGCTGGCCGGCGTTCGAACCCGACAGGGCGGTAGCGTCGTGATCCTCGTAGACACGGCTCTTGCCAGACGCGAGGAGGAAGGCAGGCCGGTACGCGTCGCCATGGTGGGAGCGGGCTTCATGGCTCGCGGCGTGGCGAACCAGATCGTCAACTCCACCCCTGGCATGGAACTTGTCGGGATCGCGAACCGCACGCCGAAGAACGCAGAGGACGCATACTCCTACGCAGGCGTCAGCGACTACGCCACCGCCTCCACGCAGGCCGAGGTCGCAAGGGCGCTGGAGTCCGGTAGGCCCATCGTCACCGACGACCCGCTGCTGCTTGCCCGCGCCGACGGTGTCGACGTCGTGCTCGAGGCGACGGGGGCGGTCGAGTACGGGGCAAGGGCCGTCGTCGAGGCGATCGACTCCCGCAAGCACGTGGTGCTGCTCAATGCCGAGCTCGACGGCACCGTCGGACCCATCCTCAAGGTGATGGCTGACGAGGCCGGCGTGGTGTTCAGCGCTTGTGACGGCGACCAGCCCGGCGTCCAGGCCAACCTGATCCGCTTCGTGAAGGGCATAGGCCTCGAGCCGCTGGTCGCGGGCAACGTGAAGGGCCTGCAAGACCCCTACCGCAACCCGACGACGCAGAAGGGCTTCGCGGAGAAGTGGGGGCAGCGGCCCAGCATGGTCACGAGCTTCGCGGACGGGACGAAGATCAGCTTCGAGCAGGCGATCGTCGCCAACGCGTTCGGCTTCACCGTCGAGAAGCGCGGGATGGCGGGGCGCGAGCACAGGGAGCACGTGGACACGGGCGTCGCGTACTACGACGTCGACAAGCTGCGGGAGATCGGAGGCGTCGTCGACTACTTCGTCGGCGCCCAGCCCGGGCCCGGAGTGTTCGTGTACGCGACGCACGACGATCCCAAGCAGCGGCACTACCTCAACCTCTACAAGCTGGGCGAGGGGCCGCTGTACAGCTTCTACACGCCATATCACCTGTGTCACTTCGAGGTCCCGACGTCTCTGGCCAGGGCGGTGTTGTTCGGCGACGCTGTGATGTCCGCCGCTGGCCCGCCGCTCGTCGAGGTGATAACGGCTGCGAAACGCGACCTGAAGGCCGGAGAGACCCTCGATGGACTGGGCGAGTACATGACCTACGGCCTGTGCGAGACCGCGGCGGAGACGGCTCGCCTCTCCCTCCTGCCCATCGGCGTGGCGGAGGGCTGCAGGCTCACGCGCGACGTACCGAAGGACGAGGTGATCTCGTACCGCGACGTCGAGCTGCCGGTCGGTCGCCTGGTGGACGACCTGCGCACCAGGCAGGCGCGGCATTTCCGGTCGATAGGCGGCGGCGCTGAGCCCGCCGCGCGAGAGGAGGTAAGAGCGTGAAGGCAGTGATCCTGGCAGGGGGCTTCGGCACCCGCTTGGCCGAGGAGACGACCGTCAAGCCGAAGCCGATGGTCGAGATAGGCGGCAGGCCCATCCTCTGGCACATCATGAAGATCTTCGAGGCCGGCGGCGTGAACGAGTTCGTCATCGCCCTCGGATACAAGGGTGAGGTGATAAAGGACTACTTCCTCAACTTCTACGCCATAAACAACGACATAACCGTCGACCTATCCACCGGCGACGCGACGATCCACGACGGCAACCAACCGCAGTGGAAGGTGCACCTCGTCGACACGGGGCTGAACACGATGACGGGCGGTCGCCTGAGGCGCCTCAAGCCGTGGTTGGCGGACGGCGAGCCCTTCTACTTCACGTACGGCGACGGCGTCGCCGACGTCGACCTTAGGAAACTGGCGGCGTTCCACCGGTCGCACGGCAAGGTGGCGACCGTCACGACCGTCAGGCCGCCGGCACGCTTCGGCAACCTGTCGTTCGCCGACGACCGCGTCGTGAACTTCCACGAGAAGCCGGAAGAGGGCGAGGGCTGGATCAACGGCGGCTTCTTCGTCCTCAACCCCCAGGCGATCGACTACGTGGACGGCGACGCGACGATCTGGGAGCGCGAGCCGGTCGACCGCATGGTCAAGGACGGCCAGCTTCTCGGCTACCGCCACTACGGCTTCTGGTCGTGCATGGACACGCTCAAGGAGAAGGAGATGCTCGAGGACATGTGGGCATCTGGCGGCGCGCGCTGGAAGATCTGGGACGATGCGCCGTTGCGGGAGCCGGTGGCGGCAGGCTGACGACGCAGCAGCTCGAGGCAGGCGGGGCGGCAGTTCAGGGCTGACGCGGCGGCAGGAAGATACCTTCCTCCTGCGCGAGGTCGACGAACCGGTCGCAGGCGTCGAGCAGCTCCTGGCTCGCGAAGTCACGGAACGCGAGCACCTCGACCCTGGCGCCGCGCTCCTGGGCGAGCTGCACGACAGGCGTGAAGTCACCGTCGCCGGTCGCCAGCGCGACGACGTCTACGCTACCTAGGGAGCGGAACACGTCCACCGCGATCCCGAGGTCCCAGTCGCCCTCCAGCACCTGACGGTCGTCCTCCGAGACCCGCACCCTCACCTTCAACCGCCTGACGCGGAAGCCCAAGGCGGTCAGCTTCGCCACGAACCCGAAGGCCGAGCCGTCGCCGTCCCGCTCCACCACGTACGCCGTCGCGTGAGCCATGCGCCTGCCGCGAGCCGTTACCTCGAGGAGGCGGCCGTAGTCCACGACCCCGCCACGTAGGTCACGAGCCGCGAAGAACAGGTTCTGGGTGTCTACGAACAGGGCGACGCGTTGCCGCGCGTCCTCGAACGAGTCGGCGCCGGCTTCCCCGCTCACGACAGGCTCCTCGTCAGCCTGAAGCTCAACCCCGGCTCCACGCGCTCACGCGGCGCCTCCGACAGTCCCGTCTCGCAGCCACTTGCCCATGATCAGGTTGTCCTCGAACCGCCCACCGTGCCTCAGCCGCACCTGACCGACCTCCCTGCCCTCTAGCGCGAACCCCTCAGACCTGTAGAGAGCGATCGCAGCGTCGTTGCCCGCCCTCACGTGCAGGCTCACCTTCAGCACGCCTACCTTCTCGCACCAGCCGTACGACGCCCTCAGCAGCGACCGGCCGACGCCGTGCCTGCGCTCCCTCGGCGAGACGGCCAGCGTGAGGACGGCAACGTGCTCGAGTCGCCACGCGGGCGAGCGGTGCAGCTCGCACCATCCGACCACCTCGGGTCCACTAGCCGCCACCATGTACATGGAGCGTTCTGGGTCGTCCATACTTATGCGGGCAGCCAGCGAGGCCGATGTGGCGGGACCGTCGCCGACGAAGAACCGCTCCTCGCCGTAGATGCCTGCCAGCAGCCGCGTCACGGCGGGCGCGTCGGATGCACGTGCGGGACGCAAGGTTGGGCACGTCGTCGCCACAGACGGAGTATATGGGGCGTTGTTATCCTTGCCCGAATCCCCTTGGCGACTTGGAGCCAGCATGTCGAAACTCGTATCCGCAGAATCCGTCGCAGAGGGCCACCCTGACAAGCTCGCGGACCGCATAAGCGACAGCGTCCTCGACGCGATCCTCGAGCAGGACCCGACCGCCAGGGTGGCCGTCGAGACGCTGCTGACGAAGGGCCTGGCGCTGGTGGCGGGAGAGGTGACGACCTCCGCCGACGTGGACGTCCAGGCACGGGTCAGGACGGCCGCGCGCGACGTCGGGTACACCGACTCCGCATACGGTTTCGACGCCGATCACTCCGCCGTCCTCATAGCGCTCTCCGAGCAGGCCGGTGACATCGCGCAGGGCGTGAACCGGGCTCAGGAGGCCGAGAGCGGCGATGCGTACGACCTCACGGGCGCGGGGGACCAGGGCCTCATGTTCGGCTACGCGATAGACGAGACGCCGGAGCTGATGCCGTTGCCCATAACGCTGGCGCACCGGATGGCGCGGCGCCTGGCAGAGGTGAGGCGAAGCGGTGACCTCCCTTACCTGCGGCCGGACGGCAAGACGCAGGTGACGCTCGTTTACGAGGACGACGTCGCTACGGCCGTCGAGACCGTCGTCCTTTCCGCGCAACACGACGAGGGAGTCGAGCTGAAGCAACTGAGGGAAGATCTCGTCTCCCACGTGATCCGGTCGGTGCTGCCGCCTGATCTCGACGCCTCGGGCGCACGCTTCCTCGTCAACCCGACGGGTCGCTTCGTCGAGGGCGGGCCCGGCGCCGACGCCGGCCTCACCGGACGGAAGATAATCGTCGACACCTACGGCGGCGCCGCCCCGCACGGCGGCGGGGCGTTCAGCGGCAAGGACCCCACGAAGGTCGACCGCTCGGGCAGCTACTTCGCCCGGTACATCGCCAAGAACGTCGTAGCCGCCGGCCTCGCCAGACGTTGCCAGGTGCAGCTCGCGTACGCCATCGGCGTTGCGCGGCCGGTAGGCATGTACGTCGACACGTTCGGCACAGGTCAGATGCCGGACGACAGGTTGGCGGAGGCGGTGAGCCGCTGCTTCGACGGGCGCCCGGCCGCGATAATCGCGGAGCTCGACCTGCGGCGCCCCATCTACGTTCCCACCAGCGCGTACGGCCATTTCGGCGGTGCCGGGTTCCCGTGGGAGCAGACCGACAGGGTCGGCCTGCTGCAGGAGGCAGCCAAGGCGCTGGCGTGAGGCCCGAAAGGCGGTCTGGAACGGGCTTCGGCCCGGTTGGGCCGCGGTGGGTTCGGTTAGACTGCAGCACATGGCGAGGATCGTTCTTGGCAACCGCGAGGGGACTCTGGCCGTGCGCCACGGCAGGGGGGTATTGGAGGCTTTGGGCGAGGAGTGGCCCGACCTCCACGTCACCGTCCGGACCCTCAGCGGAGGTGAGGACTCCGAGGCGGTCCTCGAAGCGCTCGCGGCCTCCAAGATCGACGTCGCCGTCGCGCAGCTCGACACCTTGCCGCCCACCCTGCCGGATGAGCTGACGCTCGCGGCGGTGCGCAGGCGCGCCGAGGCCCGCAGCGCCCTCGTCGCAAAGGGCGTGACCGCCGTCCCTGACCTGCCGGAAGGCACGGTAGTCGGCGTGTTCTCCGACCGTGACGCAGCGTTCCTCTCCGCAGCCCACTCCGGTCTGACGACCCGCCTGTTGACCGGGACACCCGAACAGCGTCTGCCCCTCGTCACGTCGGGTGAGCTGGGCGCCATCGTCATGCCGGCCGCAGCGCTTATCGCGCTCGACCTCCGCAACCACATGGCCGCGCTCCTGGATGTCGAGGCGTTCACGCCGGCTCCTGGGCAGGGCGGCGTCGGCCTTGTCGTGCGCGCAGACGACGACCTGGCGATAGAGTCCGTCTACCCGCTACAGCACCGGCCCAGCTACGACAGGGCGAGGGCCGAGAGGGCTTTCGCCGCCGCGGCGGGCGACCTGCCCGTTGGCGCCGCGGCGACGGTCACCGACGACGGAGAGCTGACCCTCGTCGGCACCGTGGTCAGGGACCAGACGTCCGTGCAGGCGAGCGTGACGGGCGAGGCGCGCGAGGCGGAGGAGCTGGGGCGCGAGCTGGCCCAAGACGTCATGGACCGCCTCAAGAAGCTCTGAGCCTTTCCTAGCCAGCGGCCCTGGCGGCCTGTTCCGTCCTGTCGGCTAGGACCCTCTCCGCGACGTTGTGCGGCACGGGATCGTACTTGTCGAACCTCAGCGAGTACACGCCACGACCTCCGGTCATCGACCGCAGGTCAGCGGAGTAGCTCTGCAGCTCCGCCATCGGCACGTGGGCGCTGACCAGGCTGACGGATCCCTCAGCGTCCATGCCGAGGATCCTGCCGCGCCTCGTGTTCAGGTCCGAGATCACGTCTCCCGTGAACCTGTCGGGCACCCTAACCTTGACGAGCATCACGGGCTCGAGCAGCTGCGGCGACGCTTGGGCCATCGCCTCCTTGAACGCGTGCGCGGCCGCCGTCTGGAACGCGACGTCCTTGGAGTCGACAGGGTGGTCCTTCCCGTCGTAGACGGTCACCTTCACGTCCTGCACCGGGAAGCCGCCCAGGGCGCAGGCGGTCATGCCCGCGCTCACGCCCTTCTCGCAGCTCGACTGGAACTGGGTGGGTATGGAGCCGCCAACGACACCCCACACGAACTCGAACCCGCCGCCCCGCGGCAGCGGCTCTACCCGCAGGGCCACCTCGGCGAACTGGCCGGCGCCACCCGTCTGTTTCTTGTGGCGGTACCTCGCGTCGCCCGTGCCGCCGATCGTCTCCCTGTACGCCACGGAGGGCGTGCGCGTCTCGACCTCCACCCCGTAACGCTCCTTGAGCACCTGGGAGGCTATCTCGAGGTGCACGTGGCCCATGCCCCAGAGGACCGTCTCGCGGGTGTCGGCGTTGCGCTCGAGGCGCATGCCGGCGTCGGCGTCCAGGAGCCTGTGGAGAGCCTCGCCCAGCTTGTCCTCGTCCGCTCGCGTCTTCGGGAACACGGCAAGCGCCATGACGGGCTCCGGCATGCGGATCTGGGAGAGGACGACGTCGAGGCCCGGCTGCGCGAGCGTGTCGCCCGTGGAGACCACGTCGGACTTCGTGATGGCGCCGATCATGCCGGAGGTCAGCTCCTTGACCTCCTTGAGGTCCTTTCCCTCCGGCGTGTAGATGTGGGCGGTCTTCACCTCCTCGCCCTTCGTGGTGTTCACGACCGTGTCCCCCGCTTTCAGCGTGCCGCCGAGCACGCGCATCAGCGACACCTTGCCCATGTACGGGTCTATTACGGTCTTGAACACGCGGGCGGTGAACGGAGCGTCGTCGCCCAGCTTCGGCGACTCGCCGCGGTCGACCCGCAGCGGCGCGTGGTCCTCGACCCGCCTCACGCCCTCGAGCATGAAGTCGAGGAGCAGGCTTATGCCCATCACGTTCGACGCCGAGGTGAGTAGCACCGGCGTCAGCTCGTTGCGCACGACGGCGGAGTCGAACGCCTTGCGCAGCTCGTCGTCGGAGATCTCGGCGTCCTCCAGGTACTTGAGCATCAGCTCGTCGTCTGTCTCGACGATCGCCTCGACCAGGCGGTCCCTGTACTCCTGCGCGATGCCGGCGACCTCCTCCGGCATCTCGATCGGCTTCGGCTCGCCGTCCGGCCACTCGTACGCCTGCATCGATAGCAGGTCGACGATGCCGCGGAACGTCTCGGCCTGGCCTATCGGCACCTGGATCGCCGCCAGGTTGCCTGCCAGCGTCGACTCGATCTCTGACATCGTCCTGAAGAAGTCCGCGTTCTCGCGGTCCATCTTGTTGATGACGACCATCGTGGAGAGCTCGCGCTCGAGGCTCGAGTTCCAGACGCGCTCGGTCCCAACGGCCACGCCGGAGACCGCGGAGACGACGATCATGGCAGCGTCCGCGGCCGCCATGGCCCCACGTATCTCGCCGACGAAGTCGGCGTACCCCGGCGTGTCTATCAGGTTGAAGGTCTGACCCTTCCACGTCAGCGGGTTGACCGTCGAGTAGATGGAGATCTTGCGCCGCTTCTCCTCTGCCGTGTGGTCGGAAGCCGTCGTGCCCTCCTCGACAGAGCCGAGGGTTGGTAGTGCGCCGGCGCGGTGGAGCAGCGCTTCGACGAGGGAGGTCTTCCCAGCGCCGCTATGCGAGAGGACGGCGACGTTGCGGATATTCGACATCTCGGCTCCGATCCCTGGGCGAGAGGCGGCCGCTCTGGCGCGTGACCTTCGGGTGTGGGCGAACGCGAGCGCGGCCCCCACACCGGCGGCCTCCCGAGCGCTTCTTAGAGTGGGGCACATCCTAGCAGAGGCGCTAGAGTCCGAACGTGGACATAGAGCGCGAGCTGAAGTACTCGACGACAGACGACCACGTCCCCAGCGCCGCCGAGATCTCCGCTGCGCTGGACGGCACCGAGCTGAGCGTCGGCTCGCCCACCGTCGAGCGTTACCAGGACGTCTACTTCGACACGCCGGAAGGCGCCCTGGCGAACGCGGGCGTGGCGCTGCGCAAGCGCCACCGCCCCGGCCGCTCATACGCCACGTTCAAAGGCCCGCTCAAGCTTCGCGAAGGCGTGCACGAGCGCCAGGAGATAGAGTCGCCGCTCACGGAAGCCGGTGGGTGGCCCGCCGACGTCCTGGCCGCCTTGCCCACAGAGGTCGCCCCTGCACTCCTTGCGCCGCTCGCTCAGCTCGACGTGCGCAGGGTAAGGCTGGTCGTCGACCTGGCCGGCGAACCGGTGGCGGACATCGCCTTCGACGAGGTCACGTGCTCCTCCCCGGACGAGGACGACTCGTCCGTCACGTTCCACGAGATCGAGATCGAGAGCCTCACAGACGACCAAGGAGCCGACATCCACATGCAGCGCGTGGCGAAGGCCATCGAGACCCTTGTGCCGCTGACGCTGTCGAGCGTCTCCAAGCTGGACCGGGCTGTCGCCCTGCTGTCGGCGTTCGCCTGAGGGAGGGAA
>CAZMFX010000038.1:0-5201 GCA_964565625.1 uncultured bacterium | reverse complement strand
CGGAACGTTCTCACCTAGCCAAGAATCCGCCGTCTACGGGGATGTACGCACCGTGGACGAACGAGGCATCGTCGCTGGAAAGGAAGAGGGCCATGGCGGCTATCTCCTCCGGCTCCCCGAGTCTGCCTACGGGGTGCATGGAGACCAGCATGTCGTTGGCCTCCTTGTTCTCCTCCAGCTCCGAGATCAGCGGAGTGTGGATGAACCCCGGGCCGATGGCGTTGACGCGCACGCCCTTGGCGGCGTACTCGAGGGCTGCCGTCTTCGTCATGCCGACGACGCCGTGCTTCGCGGCGACGTACCCCACCGACGTCGCCCAGCCGGCCGCTCCGAGGATCGACGCCATGTTGACGATGGCGCCGCCGCCCGCCTGGAGCATCGCGGGTATCTCGTACTTCATGGCGTAGAAGACGCTCGAGAGGTTGATGCCGATCACCTTCTGCCAGCCCTCGACGCTGTAGTCGGCGATGTTGTTCACCTCGCCGCCGATGCCCGCGTTGTTGCATGCGACGTGCAGCGCGCCGAAGCGCTCGACCGTCTCGCGCACCATGCGCTCGTTGTCCTCCGGCTTCGAGACGTCGGCGCGGATGAAGAACGCCTCTCCACCCTGGCCGGATATCTCCTTCACCGCCTTGTCGCCGTTCTCCTGCGAGAGGTCGACGACGGCTACCCTGGCGCCCTCCCTCACGTAGGCGTCGACGATCGCACGGCCGATACCCGACGCCCCGCCGGTGACCAGCGCTACCTTGCCGTCTAGCTTCGCCATGGAAATCGTGGTCCTCTCCCCGGGCCAAGGGCGTCCGCCTGTGCGGCTACGCCAACCCGGCGCCCACGGCCGTCGACCGCGGGCAGCTACAGCAAGCGTGACACCCGCGCGTGAGCGGTGCCAGGTACTAACGTCCGAGCCCCGGTGGGGCGTACGTCTTGTCACCGTCGCGAACCCACCGTCCCGTACCCGCGCAGGAGCCGGTCTTATACTCGCTAGTCATGGACCGGGACCATGTCGTCTTCGAACTGTTGGAACGCGAACACGAGCGTCAGCGGGACGGGATAGAGCTGATAGCTTCCGAGAACTTCGTTTCGCGCCAGGTGCTCGAAGCCGTCGGCTCGGTGCTTACGAACAAGTACGCGGAGGGCTACCCGGGCAAGCGCTACTACGGAGGCTGCGAGGTCGTCGACGAGGTAGAGACCCTAGCGATGGAGCGCTGCAACGAGCTCTTCGGCTCGACTTGGGCCAACGTACAGCCCCACTCCGGCTCGAGCGCCAACCTCGCCACCTACTACGCCCTGCTAGAGCCGGGCGACAGGGTCCTCGGCATGGACCTGGCGCACGGCGGTCACCTCACGCACGGCTCGCCCGTCAACTTCTCCGGCATCAACTACGAGGTCACTGGCTACCCGGTCGATCCGGACACCGAGCTGATCGACTACGACGAGCTGCGGCGGCTGGCGAAAGAGGTGAGGCCGAAGCTGATAATCGCGGGCGCCTCGGCCTACAGCCGCCTCATAGACTTCGCGGCGTTCCGCGAGGTGGCGGACGAAGTGGACGCGTACCTGATGGCGGATATCGCGCACATAGCCGGGCCGGTCGTCGCCGGCCTGCACCCGCATCCGCTGCCGCACGCCCACGTCGTGACTACCACCACCCACAAGACGCTCAGGGGACCGCGCGGCGGCCTGATCCTGGGTAGGGACGACGAGGTCGGCAAGAAGGTCGCACGGATGATCTTCCCCGGCACCCAGGGCGGCCCGCTCATGCACGTCGTAGCAGGTAAGGCCGTCGCGTTCGGTGAGGCGCTGACGCCAGAGTTCCGCGACTACACGCGAAGGGTTCTGGAGAACGCGTCCGCGCTCGCGGCCGCCATGGCGGAACGCGGCTACCGAGTCGTCTCGGGCGGTACTGACAACCACCTGTTCGTCGTCGACGTCAGGCCCCAAGGCATGAAGGGGAACAAAGCGAGCAACGTCCTCGACGCCGCGGGCATAACGGTGAGCAAGAGCATGATCCCATACGACCCGGAGAAGCCGTGGGTCACATCCGGCATACGCATCGGCACACCGGCCGTCACGACGCGTGGGTTCGACACGGCAGACATGGAGACGGTCGCGCAGCTGATAGACGAGGCACTCGCCGGCGCGGACCCGGAGCGCATCAGGGCCCGGGTGCACGAGCTTACGGCCGAGAGGCCCCTCCCAGCCTAGGAGAGGTCAGCGCCTGCGCCTCAGCCGCTCCATCCCCTCGCGCAGGGAGACCCGCATGCGCTCGACCGCCCTGGCGATCTGACCGAGCTCGTCGTCGCGCTTGAGCTCCACCGGATGTTCGAAGTCGCCGTGACTTATGCGGTCGGTCGCGATCAGCAGGTAGCGGATCGCGTCCGTGATGCCGCGCGTAAGGGACATGGCCGCGAGCACCGCGAGCAGCACGGGTATGAGGCCGACCAACAGGGAAGAGAGCAGGACGCGACCCAGCTCCTGACGCAGCCCGGAAGCGTCTACGCCCACGACTACCGCGCCGAGCGGAAGGCCCTCGCGCGCGATCCGCGCGGAGGCGATCACCGGCTCGGCGTCGCGCAGGCCGACGACCGCCAGAAGCGTCTCCCATGTGCGCCGCAGCGAACCGACCCAGTCGCCCGGGGCGTCGGCCGTTGGAGCCTCTCGCGCAGCTGCCTGCACGAGCGCGGCCGTCGCCGGCGACAACGAGCCGCCTCCAGCCTCCCAGTCGAGTAGGGTCCTGCCGTCCGCGCCCACGACCGCCATGAACGCCAGGCCGCTGTCGGTGTCCTGAGACGCGACGCGCGCCTCTACCTGCCCGAGCTGTGTGCGTATGACGGGTGAGGACAGCGGCAGGCCGCCCGTCAGCCCCTCTATCGTCGCGGCGACCGCGGTGGCAGTCCCCTGCGCGCGTTCCAGTTGTTGCCGTCTGAGCGCCGGCAGAAGGGTGACGGTGAGCACGAGCAACGCGGCCAGGAGCGTCAGAACGGCAGGCAGCGTGGCGGCCCTGGCTATGCGCCGCCTGAGGCCGCGACGGTCGAGGTCGGGCGGCTCGCGGGTGAGCGTCGTCTTCATCGGGTCGCGTGGCGGTGTCGTCGTCGTGCGGCCCGCCGGCGGCGCCTGAGTCGAGCGGACGCCCGCGTCTGGCACAGAGCCTGCGGTCACGGGTTCGGGCTCGTGACGCTGGAGGTCATCTTCGATCGCCTCGTCGCCCGGACCCTCGCCTAACCGGGCCCCGGCTCCCCGAGCCTCGTCCTGGACGACCTCATGCCGTGGCGCCGCCTCGACTCGCAGCCCCTCTGCGCGCGGGTCGAAGCGCTGACCGGCGTCCGTGTCGCCTTCCGCGCCTCCGGCCTCGGTAACGACGGCCTCTGACCGCTCGTCATCAACGGGCGGCGGAGCGGGTTCTGCCTTCACGAGAGGAACGGCGGGCCCGTCGACGCCGCCCTCACGCAACTCGACGTTCAGGCCGGCCTCGGCGAGGATGCCAGCGACGGTGCGCGCCTGGGACTCCGGGACGGGCTTCGTCACCGGCCCGGGGGCGCGGCGCAACAGGGCCATCGCCCTGTCCTCCGCGATCTTGAAGCGCTGAGCGACTACGCCGGCGACTACCGTCATGTCCTCGGGAACCGGCCCTACCACCACGACGACGTAGTCCATCACAGCCTCCCCTGCGCAACCGGCTCGAGAGCGAACAGCTCCTTGAGCTGGTTGGCACGCCTAACGAACTCGCTTCGCGCCTGCTGTTCGTCGAACGACTCCTCGATCGCCGCGACGAGCTCGTCCACGCGGCTGACGGCTACAGAGTCCGTGCTCATGCCCAGCTCGTACAGCGCGTCCTCGACGACGATCTCGCCGACCGGACCAAGGAGATCGACCGCCTCGCGCGCCAGCTCCATCGCGAAGCGGGGGTCGGCGACGACGACCGAGACGTACTCAGCCAGACCGTTGTCGAGCAGCTCCTTGCCGGCCTGGACTATCTCGCCCATCGGCCTGTCCGCCACCTGCGCCAGCTCTCTCAGGCTGCTCGTGCCGTCGAGCCGTCGCCAGAGGTTCAGCGCGGCCAAGGACAGGGAAACGCTCTCGGGAACGCCGTTCGATGAGTGGTTGGCGCCAGACCTGTACGCGTCGCCGACGTCGCCGAGCACGCGCACCGGCCCGAACGGGTCGTCACCGAGCATGTCTCGCGCCAGCGCCGTTTGCGCCTCGCGCCGACGGGGGCGGCGCGGCTCGCCGTGCACCGCCGCCAGGACGGTGTCAGGGTCCACGTCGTCGCCCGCGAGCTCGTCCGTCCGCTGGGTCGCCTGCAGCAGGAGGCTCTCGGTGGAAACTTCCAGCGTGGTGCGCGGTGGGGTAACGCCCGCCCTGAACGCGAAGCGACCGTCACGCCACGTGAGGAGCTGCGTGAGCGCTGCCAGGTCGTAGAGGGGCCTGGCATCGACGAACACGATCCTGCCCGACTGGAAGTATACGTAGCCCTGGCGGCGTTGCGGATGCCGCAGCAGCAGGCAGCCAGAGGCCCTCGCCATCGACAGGTACTGCAGCAGGTCGGGTAGCGCCCCCTCGGTGAGGCGGCCGCCAAGGTTCGTCACGCGGATGCTCCTGACATCGGTCACGGTCATCCTATCAACGGCTCGGGCTTTCCACGCCGCGTGTTACCTTCTTGTGGCTGGCCCGCCTAGGTGGCGGGCGCCCAAGGCGTAATAGGAGAGTCAAATGCCGACAATCTGCCTCATCCCCGGTGACGGCATCGGGCAAGAGGTGATCCCCGCTGCCCGCCGCCTCCTGGAGGCCACGGGCGTTGACCTGACGTTCGTCGACGCCGAGGCCGGCTGGGCGACGTTCCAGAAGACCGGCTCGAGCGTGCCCGCCGAGACCCTGACCAAGGTGACGAGCTCCGACGCGACGCTTGCGGGCGCGTTCACGAGCCCTTCGCACAAGGTGGAGGGGCACCAGGGCGCCATCCGCTACATGCGCCGCACCCTCGACCTGTTCTCGAACCTCAGGCCGGCGCGGTCGCGCTCTGTTCCGAACTCGATACCGGGCATCGACATGCTGATGGTCAGGGAGAACACCGAGGGCCTCTACGTCGAGAAGGAGCGCCGTTACGGCGACCTCGCCATAGCGGACGCTGTCGTGACCCGCAGGGCCTCCCAGCGCATCGCGCGCGTAGCGATGGAGCAGGCGAGGAAGCGCCGCGGCCGCGTAGC